>JBKJVD010000175.1:0-14640 GCA_046590585.1 Thermoanaerobaculia bacterium
GACGACCGCGCTCCGTACTTCTGGAAGATGCTCGAAGTTCTCGATCGCACCGTGCAGTCGGGTCGCAAGATCTCCGACGCGGTGCTGCTTTGCGTGCTGATGTTGCCGTGGGTCGTCGAAGAACTCGAAGACGAGGAAGCGCGTCGCGATGCGCGCATGCGGATCAGCGACGTGCTCGTCTTCATCCGCGATCTCGTGCAGCCGCTCTGCGCACGGATGTCACTGGCTGCTGGAACCCGCCATCAGATCGAGCAGGCGCTCGAGACCCTCTGGCGGCTCCTCGAGCCGCCCGCGGACAGGCGATCGCAGTTCCGTGCTGTTCATCGCGAACCGTTCAGCGATGCCCTCGCCCTGCTCGAGCTCTATGCATATTCGTCGGGCAAGTATCTCGAAACATTGCGACAGTGGCAGGATTTCTCCAACCGCGTCCGACGCGGCCTCGAAGAAACAGCACCCGCTCCGAAAAAGAAGCGCCGCCGCCGCTAGTTGAAGAGAAGTGCAGGAAGGCAGAACGTCCAACTGAAGCCTGGTTCCACTGAAAAGAACCGTATGGAAGCTCGTGACATCGACATCGCTGGCTCGTTTACATCGTCTCCCATCGCAACGGGAAACGGTGCTCCCGCCGTCTCAGGTCTGCAATTCTGTATTCTGCATTCTCAGTCGTGATCTACCTCGACCATCACGCGACAACCCCCTGTGATCCTCGTGTAGTCGAGGCGATGCTGCCGTATTTCACGGAGGTGTTCGGGAACCCGGCCTCGGTGATTCACGAGCACGGGCGCCGGGCTTCGACCGCGCTCGAGAACGCACGCATCTCCATCGCGCGCTATTTTCAGCTTCAGCCGAACGAGATCTACTTCACCTCCGGCGCCACCGAGTCGAACAACATTGCGATGAATCTCCTCAGGAAGGGAGATCACGTGATCACCAGTGCGATCGAGCATCGGTCCGTTCTCGCGCCGATCGAGCGACTCCGGGAGCGCGGTGTCGACGTGACGATCCTCGAGCCGGACACACAAGGGTTCATCGGCGCAGAGTCTGTCGAAGCCGCGTTGAGGGAGAACACGCGTCTCGTATCGATCGAGAGCGCAAACGGCGAGATCGGGACGCTGCAGCCGATCGTGGAGATTGCGGAAGTGTGCCGCAGGCGCGAGGTACTCCTGCACACCGATGCGACCCAGGCCGTCGGCAAGGTGCAGGTCCACTTCGCGAGCGTCGATCTGGCGTCGTGGTCAGCCCACAAGGTCTATGGGCCGAAGGGCATCGGCGGGCTCTACGTGCGTCGCGGAATCAGGATCGAGCCGGTCACGGTGGGGGGCGGGCAGGAGAAGAATGCCCGCTCGGGTACGGTGAACGTTCCGGGCGTGGTCGGCATGGCTGAGGCGCTGAGGTTGCGCGGTGCCGAGATGGAAGAGGAGTCGGAGCGGCTGACGATTCTCCGCAACGACCTCCGGGACCGGATCCTCGCTTCGATCGATGACGTTTCCGTGAACGGTCCCCCGGCGTTAAGATTGCCGGGTAACCTGAACGTCAGTTTTGGCCGGGTGGACTCGGAAGCGCTGATTCTTGCGCTGCGCCGCTTTTCGCTCTCCGCCGGATCGGCGTGCAGTTCCGGTGAGCGGGGGCCTTCGCGGGTGCTGAAGGCGATTGGTGTTGCGGAGAACTACGCGATGGGGTCGATCAGGATCGGGATGGGGAAGTCGAACACTTCCGAGCATGTACTCATGCTGGAAGAGGACCTGATCCGCTCCGTGAGGCGGATTCGTGAGATCTCACCGGCATGACGACCATCGAGGAACAGGGCCGGATTCTGCTCGTCGACCATTCCCGAGGCGCCCTGATGTTCCAGGAGACCATCCTGCGACGACGCGACAAGGTGATCTTCACCGCACTGTCGGGAGGTGAGGGCCTGCTCAAGGCGCGCCGCGAACGCCCGCAGCTGATCGTTTTCGGCTTCGACCTGTTCGACATGAACGCGCCGGAGTTCTGCCGGGATGTCCGCTCGGACGAGGCCACTGCTGAGGTCTCGCTGCTCCTCGTGTGCGAGAGAGTGACTCCGGAGCACGCTGACCTCTGCATGTCGGCCGGATGCAACGACGTCATTTACCGTCCGCTGCAGAAACGCGAGCTCGACGAAAAAGTGGAAACGCTCACGCGCATCCCGGTCCGCCGCGAGTTGCGCACGATCACGAAGATCGAGATCTCCCTGGAGAACAACGGCCGCTTCTTTCTCGCACGAAGCATGAACATTTCATCGACCGGCATGCTCGTGGAGGTTGACCGTGTGCTGCCGGGTGATGGGCAGGTGCGGCTGCACTTCTACCTTCCGGGTGACCCCAAGCCGATGCAGCTCGAGGCCGGCATCATCCGGGCGGAGTTCGCGGGCACGATGGCGAAGTACGGAGTGCGATTCCTCACGGCCGGAGATGATGAGCGATTGCGCATCAATCAGTATGTCCATCGACTTCGCTCGCGGGAGACGATCTGATGAAGCAGGCGGCGCGCCTGATCGAGGAAGCGATCGAGGCATCGAAACGCGAGGACTTCCTGCGTGGACTGACTCTCTTCATGGAAGGGTTCGGGAGCGAACAGGCCCCGACGATCAATTCTCCGAAAGACGCCAGCGCGCTCTCGTACTTCGGCCTCTGCGTCGCCCTGATGCAGAAGGACTACAAGACGGCGATCGAGCTGTGCAAACGCGCGATCAACCTCGAGTTCTACAACGGCGACCACTACGCGAATCTCTCCCGGGTGTACACCGCGGCCGGCAACCGGAAGAAGGCGATCGAAACCGCAGAGGCCGGACTCAAGCTGCTCGCCGAGCACGCCCGCCTCATCGCCATCAGGAAGGAACTCGGCCTGCGCTCCCGCCCGTCCGTCCCCTTCCTCGAGCGAGATCATCCGATCAACGTCTCCCTCGGCCACGCGCGCCACGCAAAGAAATTCACTGGCCCCGCCGGAAAGAAGAAGCCGAAGTGACTGACTCGGAGTGCTGAGTCCTCGAGTGCTGAAGTGCGGACAATCAGGTCCCGATCGAGGAGCGAGAGCCCGTCACGTCGTCGGTTCACTCTTAGCGCTCTCATCCGCGCTAACCTTGATCACGCCGACCACTTCACTCCCCGTTCCGCGATACTCCAGTGCGTCGAATGACATGAGGTTGGCCATGGCGATCCCGCGACCGTGCGTGTGAAAGGCACGCGCAGGATCGATCTGCATGAAGCTGTGCCAGTCGAACCCTGCCCCTTCATCGCGAATCGCGAAGCGCACTTCGTTCTCGGTGGCCTCGAACAGCACTTCGGCTACCCGCGTGGCGTACTCTGGCAGCTGCGCGCGGCGCTCGACTTCTTCCCACCACGTCCCCGACACGTTCAGTGCGCTCTTCTCAGCGTAGGAAATAGCGAGATTCCCGTGCTCGATCGCGTTCACCAGCAATTCGGTGAGTCCACGCACCGTGCGATCAGGATCGGGACAGGCACTGGCCAGCGCCGCACCGAGATCACCCGCCTGCTCGATCGTCCGAAACCGGAAGTGACCGGAGCGCATGAGCCGCAGGCTGCCGACGCCTCGTCGCACCATCCCTCGGAGCGTGCGTGTCATCGTGTAATCCGTGGCCGCGGCTCGCACGATGAGCCGAAGCATCTCACCGTCGTACGGCTTGACGAGGTAGTAGTGAGCGCCGGCGCGAATCCCTTCGAGGACCTCGTTGCGCTCACCGAGACCTGTCTGCAGGATGACCGGAACTGCCTGCAGTGCAGGATCGGCCTTGATGCGGCGCAGCAACTCCATACCCTCCAGCCGAGGCATGGTGCGGTCCAGCAGGATTACGTCGTACAGGTGGGGCTGCGCGCTCACCTTCTCCCACGCGTCCTGACCGTCGACGGCCACCTCGAGCTCGTAGCCCTCATTCTTCAGATGTTCGGTGATCAGCAGGCGATCAACCCGGCTGTCGTCGACGATGAGTACACGAGCCTCGCCCATTGCAGAAGAATCATATGCCTATGGCGAAGTGAAACCGTACGAACCCGCTCGGCGAGGCGTACGGGAGAAGGGGGCCGGAGGCCGGATGAGGGCGTGCGCGTGGGGTACCCGCGTCGTCTCGATCCGGCGAGAATTGGCTTCGTCCTCGTAACCTCGATTGCGAGAGCGGCAAACAGGGCGCCTCATCCGGCTTTCAGCCCCCTTCTCCCCCCGCTGCGGCAGGAGAAGGGGAACCTGCATGAGACGCGTCATCTCCATCTTTCCTGGCGTCCCACGTTTCTTACGACGGCTAACTCGCGACTCAGCACTCACGACTCAACACTCACGACTCTGCACTACGACTTGCGATACATCCGCGCCAGTCGTTCGGGGTCGGCGCCGAGTCGGAAGGCGAGGATGATTCGCCAGTTCGTGAAGATCGTGGCGATGGAACCTTTCCTCTGAAATCGACGGCCGGACGTCGTCACAGTCAACGGCAGGATCGTGGTGGAACCGCGACGCTTCATTGCGATTGCCATCGCGTAATCCTCCATGAGCGGGATCTCGCGAAAGCCACCACTCGACAGGAACGTCATTCGATCGATGAATTGCGCCTGGTCGCCCCACGGGCAGCCGGTGATCCGCGTTCGGAGGTTGATGAGCCGCTCGGCGAGGCGGAGGCGGAATCCCTCCTCGGCGAAGCGCAGACGAAACCCGCCAAAGTGAGCCTTTCCATTCAGCGCCTCGTGAACTGCGTCCGCAGCGCCGGCAGGCAAGGTCGTGTCGGCATGGAGGAAGATGAGATGGTGGCCGGTCGCTGTCGCGGCTGCAGCGTTGAACTGCTTCGAGCGCATCCGCTCGCAGGAGACGACCCGCGCTCCTCTCTCTGCTGCAATGTCCCGGGTCCGGTCCGTGCTCCCTCCGTCAGCCAGGATCACTTCGAGCGCGCCGCACGCGAATGCCGATGAAACGGCTTCGCCGATGAACCGCTCCTCATTCAGGGCGGCGATGATTACGGTGACTCGGGATGGCACTCCGGCGATGTTACTGTAACGTCGCGAGATGAACGCTTACATCCTGATTGGAGGGAGATCGAGCCGGATGGGGACGCCGAAACCTTCCATCGATCTCGGCGGCATGTCGATCCTCGAACGGGTGGCCGGCACGGCCCGGTCGGCGTTTCACGCGGTGTACGCCGTGCAGACCGCCGACGGGGATGCGGCGATGGTAGTCCCCACAATTCGGGAAGAGGTCCATGAAGGAACGGCGCCGGTGTGGGGGGTACGCGCGGCGCTCAGGCACGCGGCAGGGGAGCGCTGTTTCGTCATCGCAGTCGACTACCCGCTCCTCACGGTCGAACTTCTCGTGTTCCTGTGCCGGCAGTTCACGGAAAGCGCGGCGCGCATGCTCGTTCCCGTATGGAACGGTAGGGCGCAGACGCTGTGCGCCGGGTACGACGGCCGGCTGCTGCTCGACATCGACCGGCGGATCGCCGAAGGGCGACTCGATCTTCGCGGGCTGATCGACGAGGCTCCTGCAGTCGTCCTCCCGGAAGAACTCCTGCGCGCCCGCTTCGGAGGCGAGCCGCTGCTGAACGTCAACACCCCTGCAGAACTGGAACGCGCCCGAGGCCTGCTGGAATCGGGTGATTGACTCCGGCGCGGGAGTGAAGTGAAGTAGCAGGCATGGCTGAATTCACACATCTCGATGAAACCGGCGGGATCTCGATGGTCGACGTCGGAAGCAAGCAGACCACCGTTCGAGAAGCAGTGGCTGCGGCCACGGTTCGCCTGTCGCCTGCCACGTTGACCAAGCTGATGGAGCGAGCCTTGCCGAAAGGCGATGTGCTGACCACGGCGAAAGTCGCCGGAGTCCTGGCCGCGAAGCACACCCCGACGCTCATCCCTCTCACGCATCCGATCGCCCTGACTTCGATCGACGTCACCTTCGATATCGATCGACAGGCTTCGACGATCGAAGTCCGTTCCATCGTTCGCTGTGAAGGGAAGACGGGAGTGGAGATCGAAGCGATGACCGCCTGCGCCGTGGCCGCACTCACGATCTACGACATGTGCAAGAGCGCCGAGAAAGGCATCACGATCGACGGCCTGCAACTCGTGAGGAAAAGCGGAGGCAAGGGCGGAATCTGGGAACGGTGAGCTCTCTGGGTCTCAGAGGTTGAGGGCGTGGTCGCGGGATACAAGTAGTTTGAAGGAACTGCGTGCAAGCTGTCTCCCTTCTCCCCGTGGGAGAAGGTGGCGCGGCGCGCCGGATGAGGGGGGCGCGAACGTAAGTTGGATCCTCGCGGAGATTCGGAATGCACTAGATTTCTTCGATTCACACAGAGTCTAACCGCGCGTTACACCGTCGCAGCCATGCACCACCGGCTCGACAAGCTACATTCGCGTAGCCCCCTCATCCGGCGCTGCGGCGCCCCCTTCTCCCACGGGGAGAAGGAAGACCGTTCGCGGTTTCGCCGCAGGGCATATGGTTCCAGGGAAGATGCGCATCGTTCATGCACGCGCCAGTCCTCAAAGAGTCCCCAATGCAGAACCACTCCCCGTGCAGGCCCGCGGATCCTCGCAGATTGATCGTCTCTACCGCATCCAGGCTGGCCGTTTGTCCTGGGTGTCGGGATCCTGTGCGGCCTCGGCTTGCTTGTCGGCGCTGACGAGTTGCTTGCGGATGGTGCCGAGGATGCGGGCGTCGGTGGAGATGGCGAGGGCGACGAGTTTGTCGCGATCTTCGTAACCGTTGAAGGCAATCACGAAGCGATCGATCCGGAACGCGACGGCACGACCGAGGTATTTGTCTTCGGCTGTGAAGTTGTCTTCACCGAGGTTGATGACCGGATCGAGGATCCTGCCGTTTGTGACGTAGAGGGCGCGGTAGCCGTCGAGGAGCCTTTTCGCGGCATCGCGATTGGCTGCAGGCACGATCACGCCGCGCACCGGCAACTGGCCACCGATGACGAAGTTCGCCTGGAAGGAGTTGCCGAGCATCGCAAGGTCGAAACCGGAGTCGGCCGAGAAACGCTCGCTGTTCGGAATTCTCGAATCGACCGGGAAGAAGTTGAACACGGCTGGCTTGGCCGGAGCCGAGGGCATCCGTTCAGCGACGAATTCTGCCAGGCGCTTGAGGCTTTCGGCTCCGTCCGGAGTACCGCCCCCGATGATACGAACGTAAAACGGGCCGCGCCAGAGGTGGACGCCATGCTTGCTGACGAACGCCTCGTTGGCGAGGTTGAACTGCTGGATGGGACCCTCGCGGCGGATCGAATACGCCCCGAACGCTTTTACGAAGTCAGGAAAGCGATAGATCTCGACCGTGGCGAATCCTTTGCCGGAGGTCGCGCCGTACTTGCCGATCGTGGCGTCGATCACCTCGTACTTCTGGAAGTGCGCAGCGTCCTGATCGAGGTAGGCCGACAGTCGCTCTCCGGGGAGGACCAGTGGATCTTCTTCCAGGCGCCAGCCGGAAGCCTCTTCCTGTCTTGGAAGGTACTGGAGGCTCGGAGAATCGAGCGCGGTGAAACTCTCCTCCGGCCGCTGCGGATCGACCGCGGCACGGGCGACGCGCTGGGAATCATCGCTGCAAGCCGCGGCGAGCAGCAGGCTCAGGAACGCGAAAGTGACTCGAGAAAGTTGATGGTGACGCGTACGCCTGCTCCCGTCGCGCCGCGATTCTCGCGACCCGTGTCGTGTTCCGTGTTCGCCGTTCCGGCGATATCGAGATGAGCCCAGGAGGGACAATCGACGAACTCCTTCAGAAAAACTGCTGCCGAGATTGCGCCGCCCCACCGTCCACCGGAGTTCTTCATGTCGGCCCATTCGCTGCGGATCAGATCCTTGTACTCATCCCAGACGGGCATTCTCCAGAGGCGGTCGCCTACGCGATCTCCACACTCAATCAACTTCCGAGCCAGTTCGTCGTCGTTGGAGAAGAGTCCGCTCGCTTCGCCGCCCAGCGCGACCACGCATGCACCGGTCAGGGTGGCGTAATCGATCAGGTGGTCCGGCTTCCGGAGCGAGGCGTAGTGGAGGGCATCGCCGAGAATCATCCGGCCTTCCGCGTCGGTGTTCACGATCTCCACGGTCTTCCCGTTCATCATCGTGATGATCTCGCCCGGCTTGTAGGCCGAGCCGCTCGGCAGATTGTCGGTCGTCGGGATGAAGCCGCTGATCTTCACGGGCAGGCCGAGCTTCGCCGCCGCTTCGATGGTCCCGATCACGGCGGCCGCGCCGCACATGTCGAACTTCATCTCCTCCATCCGTTCGGCGGGCTTGATCGAAATGCCGCCGGAATCGAACGTGATGCCCTTCCCGACGAGCGCAACGTGCTTCTTTGCACGGGGAGGGGCGTACTCGAGGACGATGAACTTCGGCTCCTCGACCGATCCGCGGTTGACTGCGATCAGTCCGCCCATCTTCATCCGCTGGATCTCACGCCGGCCGTAGACCGTGCATTTGACGCCGATTGCAGCGGCTACTTCCACCGCACGTTCCGCCAGGGTGGTGGGCGTCACGACATTCGATGGTGCGTTCCCAAGGTCACGCACCGTCCGGATCCCCTCGGAGACGGCGATCGCCGACTTCTGGAGATTGCGGAGCTGCCGGGCGTCGGCCGGGGACGCTGCGATGAGGAACGCGTGAATGGACGGTTCCTTCTCGTCCTTCTTGACGGTGATGAAACGGTCGTATTTGTAGTCGGTGCCGGAGAGATAGTCGGCCGTGAGGCGGAGCGTTTCCTCTTCGGTGAACGTCGGGAGTGCGTAGGGGAACAGCACCGCGATCGT
This sequence comes from Thermoanaerobaculia bacterium, assembly GCA_046590585.1. Taxonomy (GTDB): domain Bacteria; phylum Acidobacteriota; class Thermoanaerobaculia; order Gp7-AA8; family Gp7-AA8; genus JBKJVD01. The sequence goes on from JBKJVD010000175.1 coordinate 8,753, forward strand.
CTTGTCGCGCTGCTTCTTTGCGATTTTTGCGACCGAGTAGAGGGCGCCACGAACTACGCGGATCGAAAGCGATGATTTCTTGCCGAGGCCGAGGAGGGTCACTTTCTTCGGCTGGTCGCTGAGCATCGTGATCGACTCATCGCTGCGCCCGGTGAATCTGGCGGCGGCGACGGCCTTCTTCGCGATGGCTTTCACTGACTGCGCGACGTCGAGGTGGTCTCCCTCCGCGAGGAGGATGAAAAGGTGGTCGATCTTCTGGAACTTCGGTTCTCGAACGATATCAACTCGCATACACCGTGGATTCTATGTGACGAAATGTTGAATGGCGATGCTCAATGCTGAACGGAGACGTTCGCGCCATGCCATGTTCGAATGGATCGCTGGAAAGCCGACCTCATGACCTGCGATCGCCGCACCCTCCATCCCGCTACAATTGGCCGGACTCATGCACTGAAGGACTTGTGAGCTATGGCGCAACGCGTACTGGTAATCGATGATGAGACAGGGATCCGCGAAGCGATCCGGATGACGCTCGAATATGAGGGCTACCGGATCGATGAGGCGCGTTCCGGTCAGGATGGAATCGATAAGGCGACCAAGGTCGACTACGACGTCATCCTCCTCGACATCAAGATGCCGATGCTGGATGGCATCGAGGTCCTGGAAAATCTCAAGGACCAGAAAGTTTCCACGCCCGTGGTGATGGTGTCAGGCCACGGCGACGTTCACACGGCCGTCGAATGCACGAAGCGGGGAGCCTTCGACTTTCTCGAGAAGCCCCTCAACCGCGAGAAGCTGCTGCTGACCGTTCGTAACGCCGTCCGGCAGCGGTCCCTGGAATCTGAGAACATCGAACTTCGGGCGAAGAGCGAGAAGGAGTACCGGCTCGTCGGCGAGAGTTCGATCATGGGCGACCTCAAGGGTCAGATCGAACTGGCCGCGCCGACCAAGGCCACCGTGCTGATCCAGGGCGAATCGGGAACGGGGAAGGAACTCGTCGCGCGGGACATTCACCGGCGCTCCTCACGCGCATCGATGCCGTTCGTTCAGGTCAACTGCGCGGCCATCCCCGAGGAACTGATCGAGTCCGAACTGTTCGGACATGAGAAGGGCTCATTCACCGGCGCGGTCAGGAAGCAGACCGGCAAGTTCGTGGCCGCCGACGGAGGAACCATCTTCCTCGACGAAATCGGCGACATGTCGCTGCGCGCGCAGACCAAGGTGTTGCGCGTGCTTCAGGAAGGGGAGGTCGAGCCGGTCGGCGCGGCCACGGTCGTCAAGGTCGATGTGCGCGTGATCGCAGCCACCAACAAGGACCTCACTGAGGAGATCCGGGCCGGACGATTCCGTGAAGATCTCTTCTACCGCCTCAACGTGATCCCGATGCGCACTCCGCCGCTGCGTGAGCGTCGTGATGACATTGCCATCCTGGCCGAGCATTTCGCCAAGCTCTTCTCGGAGGAGTACAACCGCCATCCGAAAAAGTTCTCGAACTCTGCGGTGAAGGCGTTGCGCGATGCTCCGTGGCGCGGCAACGTGCGCGAGCTTCGGAACATGATCGAGCGGATGGTGATCATGGTGGCCAGCGACACGATCGACATCGCCGACCTGCCCGCCGAGTTCTTCCGGACGGCCGGTGACATCATCGAATCTGCGATGAAGATGACGACCCTCCAGGTTTTCAAGGACGAGGCAGAGAAGGCGTTCATCCTGGCCAAGTTGCGCGAGTTCGGCTGGAACGTTTCGAAGACCGCGGAGGAAATCGACACCCCGCGCTCGAACCTCTACAAAAAGATCGAGCAATACAACATCAAGAGAGAAACCGGCGGGGTCGTCGCTGAGACCGACGAAGCCGCTCCTAGGGATTGAAGCGGTCAATGCGACCCATCGGAGTGTTCGATTCAGGCGTCGGCGGGTTGACGGTGTTCCGTGAAATCGCCCGGATTCTGCCCAGCCATCCCCTGATCTATCTCGGCGATTCCGCTCGCGTTCCGTACGGGACGAAGTCGCCGGCCACGGTCGTGCGCTACTCACTGGAAGCAGCCCAACATCTGGTGGAACGTGACATCAGCATGCTCGTCGTCGCCTGCAACACCGCGACTGCGGCGGCACTCCCGACCCTTCAGGAGCGGCTCTCGATTCCGGTGATTGGTGTGGTCGAGCCTGGAGCGCGCGCTGCGGTGGAGGTTACCCGCGGCCGAGTCGGCGTGATCGCAACGGAAGGGACCGTGAAATCGGGCGCGTATCGCAAGGCGATCCATGCGATCAATCCGGAAATTGAGGTCATCGAGGTGGCTGCGCCACTCTTCGTGGCGCTGGCCGAAGAGGGCTGGGCGCACACGCATGTTGCGCTGGAGGTGGCCGAGGTTTATCTCGAGTCGCTGATCGATGCCGGCATCGACACGCTCGTCCTCGGCTGCACGCATTACCCGATCCTGCGAGGGACGATCGAACAGGTCGTCGGAAGCGGCGTGACGATCGTCGATAGCGCCGAGACCACCGCGCGCACCGTCCACCAGCTACTCGTGGAGAAGGGAGAGATCGCCGCGAGCGGCGTGCCGGAGTACCACTTCCTCGTGACCGACGCAGCCGAACGCTTCGCGCGGATCGCCGGAGATTTTCTCGAGCAGAAGGTCGAGAACCTGGAACTGGTCAGCTTCAACGCGTAGTTAGGCGCGACCGGGCGTGAAGAGAGGCTGGCGGGCGTCCTCGCCCGTCGTGCGCCGCAGCGCACTGCTCTCGTGCATCTCACGCGGCATGAGCCAACGTCGCGCGATTTGCAACAGGGCACTGGCCGGCCCGGGCGCCGTCCAGCACGGGCGGGGACGCCCGCGAGCCACGCGTTCTGCGTGGTCTTCTCGCTTATGCGTGAATGCAAACCCCAAGCGAAGCGGCTCTTTTCATTGGGAGTAGCGAGCCCAGTCGATCGAAATCTTGCCTCCCTGCACGCGACCCTTCAAATAGAGGTCGGCGGCGCTCACCGGCACTCCGGCCGACCGTCCCTCTGCGGTGATCTCGAACGTGATGTCATTGCGGGTCATCTCCGCGCTGGCCCGGCCCTGTGCGCTTTCCAGTTCGGGTGCAGCAGCGACGCGGGTGGTGAGTCCTTCCGCGGCCAGCTCCGCTCCATTTTCAGCGAGAGTTGATGCAACAATCCTCGAGCGGAAGCGCTGGACCTCGTTGAATGATCGGAGAGAGTCGAGCAGCAGCAACTCCATCAATCCGAAATAGAGCAGCGCCACGGTCAGCGCGGTGCCGAGAATGAAGCCACTCTGCTCAGTGCGCGCGCGGCTGCCAGGTCTGGTCGATCGCAAGATTGCCACGTTCCTTCGCATAGACGTGCAACGGATCGGGACGATTGGGAGTATCGATCCGCTCGGTTTCAATGCGCGGAACTCCCCGCGCGATCCATTCTGATGCCAGCTCTCCCACATTGTATTCTCGGCGGATCGCCTGTCCGGTCGTGCGGAAATCCCACACGACGGTTCGTGCGAAGCCAGCGTCATTCAACACCTCGATGATCACGACATCCGGTGCTTCAACGTAGCCTTGAAATGTGAACTTGAACGGCTCGGGCGCAATCCCGCTCAGCACGTCTTTCCGCAGCCGCGCCAGAACCGCGTTGGTTTGCGGGTGACGCATCATGTTGATCGGAAGCTTCTTCTCCCGGCCGCTCATCTCTTTCGTCAGTGAGAGAATGATGACGAGCACGGTCATGAAGATCGACATCGACACGAGCACTTCTGCCAGCGTGAATCCGCCCTGACGCTTCACCACAGGTTGGACCCTCCGGTGTTCGTGCGTACCAGCACGAGCGACGCACTGCGCTTGTCTGCCTTCCAGGTGACGGTGAGTGTGACCTCTTTCATGCTCGGCCTCACAATCACCACCTCGACCTTCGTCTTGAACGGCTTGAGTGGTTTGAGCAGCGTGGTGTCACTCGAAAACTCGTCGGGCGGGACAGTTTGTTGAATGGAGTTGAAATTGGCGTGACGCCAGACCTCCGCCTCGTTCGCCAGCGCCTGCCAGGCCAGCATCATCTCCGTGGCATGCTGCACCCGCCGCGTGCGCTCGGTGAAGACCGCGAGCGTCGTCAGGATGACGAGGGTCAGGATGGCCAGAGCCATCAGGACCTCCACCAGGCTGAAGCCGCGCGATCGCTGCATGCGCCGATTCTAACGGCCACGGACCCCGGCCGCCGCGCTGTTGTAGACTCGCCCGCCGACCGACTGTCCATGTCACGTCCGATGAAATTGCGTTTCGCCCCGTCGCCCACCGGCTTTCTCCACGTCGGAGGCGCCCGCACGGCTATCTTCAACCTGCTGCACGCCAGCCGCTACGGCGGGAGCTTCCTGCTGCGGATCGAAGACACGGACGTCGAACGCTCCCGCCGGCATCACGCCGAGCAGATCGTCAGCTCGCTGCAGTGGCTCGGCGTGACGTGGGATGAGGGCCCGATCTATCAGAGCGACCGCCTCGAACGATACCGGGAGCGCGTCGGCGAGCTGATTGCCGGCGGGAGGGCCTATCGCTGCTTCTGCACGGTCGAAGAACTCGAGGCGGAGCGTGCAGCTGCCGAGAGCAAGGGCGACCCGTATCGCTACTCGGGTCGCTGCCGCGCGCTGGCCGAGGCAAACGGCGATCTCCCCTCGGAACAGCCGCATGTCGTGCGTTTCAAGGTTCATCCGGGCACGATCGCCTTCCACGACCTGATCCGCGGCGACATGCAGTTCGACGGCGACCTGATCGACGACTTCGTTCTGCTCCGTTCCGACAACAACCCCACCTACCACCTATCGGTCGTGGTGGACGACATCGACATGGAGATCACTCATGTCGCCCGCGGTGACGATCACCTGTCGAACACGCCGAAACACGTGCTGCTGTTCGAGGCGTTCGGCAACGAGGTCCCGATCTTTTCGCATCTCCCGCTGATTCTCGGCAGCGACCGCAAGCGGCTGAGCAAGCGGACTGGCGGGACTTCAGCGGAGGAGTACCGCGACATGGGCGTGCTGCCGCAAGCCCTGTTCAACTTCCTGATGTTGCTTGGCTGGAATCCCGGCGATGACCGCGAGATCCTCACGGTCGATGAGGCGGCTGCGATGTTCGACCTCACCGACGTCAACAAGGCGCCCGCAGTGTTCGATCCGGAGAAACTGCTCTGGATGAACGGCCAGTACCTGATCCAGATGCCGGCCGACGACATCTACCCGCACCTCGTGCCTTTCCTGGGACAGTCGCCAGGGTCGCTCGAGGAACTGCGCCCCGTGATCGAGTTGAACAAGATGCGCGCGAGGACGCTCAAGGATCTCGCCGCCGTCATGGAACCGTTCCTGATCGCCGACGAGCAACTCACCTACGAAGACGAAGCCGTGAAGAAGCATCTCAAGGGCGATGATCTCGTCGCGCGCCTGCAGGACTTGCACGCGGCACTCTCGGAAACCGAACCGTTCGATGTCGCCACCTCCGAACAATCACTGCGTTCGCTTGCCGAGGAGAAAGGAATTGGAGCGGGCAAGTACATTCATCCGCTTCGCCTCGCGCTTACCGGCCGTGGAAGCTCGCCACCGATTTTCGATGTCGCTGTCGTTCTCGGCAAGGAGAAGTCGCTGGCACGCCTGAGCCGGCTGATCGGCAAGCTGGGAGAGCTGGCGCCTTAGGCTTAGTTCCTCGGGGTTCCTCGGGCGAGGGACGCTGCTCGTCTCACGTCATCCTGAGCCAATGAACCGCGCTTCGCGGCGACTGGGACAAAGAAACTGGTGGCGCGGTAGCGCGCCAGCGTTCCCCAGGTTCCCCCTCTCCCAGCAGGCTTCTTTGCTGGGAGAGGGTGGCCGTGAGGCCGGGTGAGGGCGCGCGTGCCGCCAGCGAATTTTGCGAGGGGCGGCGGA
>JBKJVD010000221.1:0-3576 GCA_046590585.1 Thermoanaerobaculia bacterium
GAGACATTCGAGCAGGTGAACCAGATGTCGGCCGGCTCGAAGCCGGCGGCGCGAGCCAGATGGATCTCGCCGGGGCTGACGGCATCGCAGCCGAACCCCTGCTCGCGGATGAGGCGAAGCACGGCCAGGTTGCTGTTCGCTTTCATCGCGTAGAACGGACGGAAGGGGAGAGTGGCGAACGCAAGTCGGACCCGCTGGCACTGCCGTCGGATCACTCCTGCGTCATAAACGTAGAGCGGAGTGCCGAATTGCTGGGCGAGCGACTCGGCGGAAACGCCACCGACATGGAGAACACCATTGCGATAGTCCATCAGGCGGAGGGAGTGTATCGAAAAAGGCGAAGTCAGAATTCAGAAGTCAGAATTCAGAAGTGAGAAAAAGAGCGAAGGGCGTTAAGCCCACGCCAGTTCAGCTCCGAGCCCGCTCATGGGGCCACCGCAAACTTGCCATCGACGCAACTCGCTCGCGTACCCCTTCTCCCGTGGCAACGGGAGAAGGTGGCCGAAGGCCGGATGAGGGCGTGCACCCAGGTCGTCCGGATGAGAGAAGCACACGCGGCAAGTCATCCCCCAGTCCCCGATGGCAGGAGGATCAACAGGGGTTCCCTCATCCGGCCTCTGGCCACCTTCTCCCGCTGCGGCAGGAGAAGGGGAACTTGCATGACGTCCGTCGCTTCCACCAGAGTCGCAGGCTCACAGCTCCACCCTCCGCCTCTTTTCTAACTTCTGAATTCTGACTTCTGCATTCTGAATTGGGGTTCCATGGGATAGAGCAAAATTTCCAAACACACCACGCAAACTCTCCCCCCGTATAATCGCCCCCCATGCAGTCCTACCATGACCTGCTCCGCCTGATCCTCGAGCGCGGGACCGTCAAGACCGATCGGACCGGCACCGGGACGCGAAGCATCTTCGGTCACCAGATGCGATTCGACCTGGCGGCGGGATTTCCACTGGTCACGACCAAGAAACTCCACCTCCGCTCGATCATCTACGAACTGCTCTGGTTTCTTCAGGGCGATACGAACGTGAAGTTCCTGAACGAGAACAAGGTCACGATCTGGGACGAGTGGGCGGACGCGAACGGCGACCTCGGGCCGATCTACGGCTACCAGTGGCGTTCGTGGCCTGCTGCAGACGGCAGGCACATCGACCAGATCTCGCAGGTCATCGACCAGATCCGGCGTACTCCCGATTCGCGAAGGCTCGTCGTCAGCGCCTGGAACGTGGGCGACCTGGACAAGATGAAACTCTCACCCTGCCATGCGCTCTTCCAGTTCTATGTGGCGGACGGAAAGCTTTCGTGTCAGCTTTACCAGCGCAGCGCGGACGTGTTTCTCGGAGTTCCGTTCAACATCGCTTCCTACGCGCTGCTGACGATGATGGTGGCGCAGGTATGCGATCTGCAGCCAGGCGACTTCGTGCACACGTTCGGCGATGCCCATCTCTACCTCAATCATCTGGAGCAGGCCCAGGAGCAGCTCGGCCGGGAGCCGCGACCGCTGCCGGTCATGCAGCTCAATCCTGCCGTGCGCTCGATCTTTGATTTCAGCTACGCCGACTTCACGCTCGAAGGTTACGATCCACACCCGGCGATCAAGGCGCCGATCGCCGTATGAGACTCTCCATCATCGCTGCGGTATCGACCAACGGAGTCATCGGCCGTGGCAACCAGATGCCCTGGCATCTGTCGGCCGACATGAAGCGGTTCAAGGCATTGACGATGGATCATCACCTGCTGATCGGGCGCAAGACCTGGGAATCGATCGGGCGGGTGTTGCCCGGACGGCGCATGGTGATCATCACCCGCAATCCGCAGTTCGCAGCGGAGGGAGTGGAGACCGCCACCTCGCTCGAGGCGGCGATTCAACTGGCCGCCTCCCGCGACGACTCCGAAGTTTTCATCGGTGGGGGAGCGGAGATTTACGCGCACGCGCTGCATCGTGCCGATCACATGTACATCACGCGCGTTCACATCGATGTTCAGGGCGACGCGTTCTTTCCGGAATTCGATGACGTCGCGGAATGGCGCCTGGTCGATGCCGAGCACTGCGAGCCGGACGAAAAGAATCCGCATCCGTACTCATTCCTGACCTACCAGAGGATCGCCTCCGGCGGGCATCCGATTCCCGAAGAGGAGTAGGCGTCCAGCGGCAGCGCTCCGAACAGGCGCCCCTGGCTTACACTCTCGCCTCAATGTACTGGCGTCTGTTGCGGAGCAACCGCGACTTCCGGCTGCTCTACCTCGGCACGCTGATCTCCCTCGGCGGCGACTGGTTCCTCACAGTCGCGCTGCTCGATCTCGTGCTGCAACTTACCGGCTCGGCGACGCTCGCGTCCTTGATGCTGCTCTGCCAGACGCTCCCGATCTTCCTCGTCACTCCGATTGCCGGCCACACGATCGATCGGCTCGACCGGCGAAAGCTGATGATCACTGTCGATGGCGTCCGGATCGTCGCCTGCCTGCTGCCTCTCCTGGCGCGCACGCCGGAAACTCTGCCGTTCGCCTTTCTCGGGGTGATCATGATCTCGGTTGGCTCCGCGTATTTCGAGCCGGCGTCGCATGCGTCGCTGCCAAACATCGTCGCGCCGGAGGATCTGGCCCGCGCGAATATCCTGATGGGAACCACATGGGGAACGATGCTGGCGGTCGGCGCCGGCCTTGGCGGCCTGTTCACCTTGCGATTCGGCAGGGACGCGTCCTTCATCGTCGACTCACTGAGCTTCCTGATCTCCGCGCTCCTGCTCTGGCAGATGCGCGGTCGTTTCTCGGAAGTCCGCGATGCGAATCACGTGACGCCGCCCTTCTTCGAATCGCTGAGGGAAACCTTCTCGTACGCCCGCACGCACCCGCGAGTCCTGGCGCTCCTGACCTGCAAAGGAGGCTACGGCGCCGGGGCCGGAGTCGTTGCGATGCTCAGCGTCTACGGGAAAGAGGTGTTCGGCCGAGGAGCCGCCGGCATCGGACTGCTCTACGCTGCCCGTGGCGTTGGAGCACTCCTCGGTCCGTTCATCGTGCGTGCGATCGCGAAACGGGATGACGCGCAATACCGCATGATCGTCGTCTGCCTGCTCGCCTTCGGCATCGGCTACACGATCCTCGGCTTTTCTCGCAACCTGGCCGTCGGAATGGCAGCCATCTTCCTCGCGCACCTCGGCGGAGGAACGGTATGGCAGATTTCCACCTACGGCCTGCAACGCGAAACGCCCGATCACATCCGCGGCCGCGTCTTCTCCGCGGACTACGGATTCGTCACCCTGACCATGGCTATCTCCAGCGTGATCGCCGGTGTCCTCTCGGACCGGTTCACCCCCCTTGTCGGAACCGTCACCGTCGCCTCAATCTGCACCCTCTTCGGAGTGATCTGGGGAGCGTGGACGTGGAAGCTGTGGAAGGTGTGACTTGCACGGAGTTCCTCGGGGTTCCTCGGTTCCTCGGAGTTCCTCGGCGTTCCGCTCGATCTCGGGCGCGAAGCGGTGGCTCGCGGGCGTCTCGCCCGTGGTTAGTGTTCGCATCGTGAATCGGCGGCACACGACGCCGGAGGCGTCATAAGAAGGTGGACGCGGGTGGTCCCCT
>JBKJVD010000177.1:0-54524 GCA_046590585.1 Thermoanaerobaculia bacterium
GTCATGGGCGACCGGATCGGCTACTTTGCGGCCGATTTCAACGCGCCCGCGTTTCCCCGGCGGCGTTACGACATCGTCTTCTTTCATCAGTCCGCGCATCACGTCGCGCGACTCGAGCCGCTCTACTCCTCGATTCTGCGCACGCTGGAGCCAGACGGGCTGCTCTACCTCGACGAGTTCGTCGGCCCGTCGCGCGATTCCTGGGACGACGCTCTGCTCGAACGGCAGCGGGAAATCTACCGGAGCATTCCGCGGGAGCTGCGACTGTACGACGATCTGCCCTTTCCGGTTCAGATGGATGACCCGTCCGAAGCGGTACGCTCGGGGGAGATCGAAGAACAATTGCAGATCGGGTTCGACATCCTGCTGCGGCGCGACTATGGCGGAACGCTGCTCGCGGTGGTGATGCCCGCACTCCTGCCTGAAGCGATCGACGACGCGATGGTTCAGCGGCTCATCCAGCAGGAGCGGGACCTGCTGCGGGACGGATTGAAGTCGTATTACACGATCCTCGTGGCCCGGCCTAAACCGTGGCCGGTGCGATCGCTGGCGCGAGCGCGTTACTTCGCCGAGCCGCGGATCAAGCGCTTCGTATCGAGGGTCCGGAACAGGCTGTCGCGGTTATCGCTGGAAGCCTGATCTTTCGCCGCCCGCTGTCAGGCTGGCGTCACTCTTCGATTTCAACGCGAGCCAGAGGTTCTATGGCCGGCCCATTGAGGACCTTTCCCTCGACATCGAACCTCGAGCCATGGCATGGGCAGTCCCACGACGCCTCGGCTGTGTTCCAGGCGACGTCGCACTTCATGTGGGTGCAGATCGGGGAGAGCGCGCAGAGCGATCCCGACTGGTCCCGATAGACGGCCAACTTCTTCCCGCCGACCTCCACGATCTTTCCCTGGCCCGTCTTCACGTCATTGGTATCGGTCGTCTCGACATCGCGCCGCGTCAGGCGATCGCTGATCCACTGAACCGGGAACCCTTTGTTTTCGGCAATGAGGTCCTTCATCGCGCCGCGCAGGTGCACGCGCGTCGGATCGAACAGCGACGCCCAGCGATTCTCACGTCCCGTGATGAGATCCGCGACGATCATTCCCCCGAGCGTCCCGAACGTCATTCCCTGACCCGAGTAGCCGGTCGAAACGTAGACCGGACCGCCGCCGATGAACGGCAGGCCGTCGGCCGGCTCGATGATCTGTCCCGACCAGCGGAAACGTTCCGTAAGAGTGCCGAACTTCTCCGTCACGTATTGAATGAGCGACTCGAAGGAACGCTCCGTGTCACTTTCCTGTCCTACCCGGTGGTCTTCCCCGCCAACGATCATGACGTGACCGGTCGCAGTCTTGTGGAAGCGAATGTAGTGATACGGATCCGCCGTATCCCAGAACAGCCCCTCGGCAAGCGGCTTCTCGACCTCGAATGCCGCGGCGTACGTTCTGTATGAGGCCGCCTTGATGTTGAGGGTGTTGAAGCCTTCGATCGGAACATTCGTCGCCATGAACACTGCGGGCGCGCGCACGCGACCGTTCGCAGTCTGAACGACGCACGGCTCGCCAGCCTCGATTCCCGTGACCGGAGTGTCTTCGAACAGGCGCACACCCGCAGCGTTGAGGTGCCGGGCCAGGCCGGCCAGGTAGAGACCGGGATGAAACTGCGCCTGGTTTTCGTACAGGACGGCGCCGCGAGTGTCGAACGGCAGCGGAACCGTCTCTACCCATCGAGCGCTGACTCCCGCCTTCTCGGCGCTCACAGCCTCGTTCTTCAACTCCGCAACACGATTTCGTTTCTCCGTGTAGAGATACCCCGGCAAACGCTCGAAGTTGCATTCGATCTCGAGTGATTTTACCAGGCTGGCGATCTGCTCGATGGCCGTGCGGCCCGCTTCGGCGACGAGTCGCGCAACGCTCGCGTCGAACGTGCGGGTGAGTTCGTGATAGCGGGCGTCGATCGCTTCGGTGAGATGGGCGGTGGTGTGGCCGCTCTCGCCATGGCCGATGCGCGCACCCTCCAGCACGACGACGCTCCTGCCTCGCTCTGCAAGGAGGACGGCGGCGGTCAGCCCGGTGATTCCCCCGCCAATGACCACGACATCGGCATCGATTTCGCCCTCGAGAGGGTCGTATCGAGGAGCGGATGCAGTGGAGAGCCAGAGCGATTCGGTGCCGGAACTGATCACGTTTGCAGCAGAGAGCAAGAAGCGTGCGCCCTCCGTGGGGGACACTAAAAGCCTGAGTTTTAGCGGTCTACTGGCACAGTTAGTGCTCTTTCGAACACTGCAACAATCTCGGTCGGAAATGTAGTTATTGCAATTGACGCATCTAACCCCAAAGGAGACCTGACCCATGGCAAGCAAACGCGGTTTTGCATCGATGGACGCTGCTAAACAGCGTGAGATTGCGAGTAAAGGTGGCAGGGCGGCCCACGCGAAAGGCACCGCGCACGAGTTCACTGCGGACGAGGCGCGCGTTGCTGGTCGCAAGGGCGGCGAAGCTGTCAGCCGTGACCGTGCACACATGTCCGCGATTGGCCGCGAAGGTGGCCACAGCCGCGGAGCACGTGCGCGTGCCGCAGCAACATCAACCAGCCCGGCACCTCTACCGACGACTCAGGAACAGCCGTCATCGCCCCGCACCAGCACCAGCGATCGCTCTTTCACATCCCGGCCTTCGGAATCCGAGAGCCGTCCGGCGTATCACGCCGAGAGTCGTGAGCGTGGCACCAACGAACAGCGCGGAGACCGTCCGTCCGGAAACGGCTCGTTCTCCGATCGCAACGAGAACTGATGTTTCAGCTGGAGCGGGCGCCTCGCGCCCGCTCCGTCCGCGGGCTTACTGCGGCGGCTCCATTCCCAGCCTGATCACCTCGGCCAGGTGAAGTGTGCGTCGTCCCGTGCTCTGTTCGATCTGCTCGCGGCAACTGAAACCATTCGCGATGATGAGAGTCTCTTCATCCGCGCTGCGAACCATCGGAAGAAGGACACGCTCTCCGATCTTCATCGAAATCTCGTAGTTCTTCGCTTCGAAGCCGAACGCCCCGGCCATTCCGCAGCAGCCTGAATCGGGGTACTCCAGGTCGAGCCCAAGCTTCCGCAGCAGCGCTTCCTCGGCATCAAACTTCATCACCGCCTTGTGATGGCAGTGCGCCTGGACGAGAGCTTTACGGCCTATGCGCGGCAACTCGAACGCCGCTCCCTCACGCAGGATGAATTCGCTGAGGGTCATCGTCGCCGCCGCCAGCTTGATCGCGCGCGGATCGGTGGGAAAAAGATTGAGCAGTTCGTCGCGGAACACCGCCACGCAGCTCGGTTCCAGGCCGATGACCGGCAGCCCTTCATCGAGCAATGGCGACATCACCTCCATGGTGTCGAGCAGCCGCGCCTTCGCCATGTCGAGAAAACCCCAGTCGTACAGCGGACGTCCGCAGCAGATTCGCTTCTTCGGGATCACCACTTCGTAGCCAGCGTGCTGCAGGACCTCTGCAGCCGCCATCGCGGTCTCCGGACGCAGATGGTTGTTGAACGTATCGGCCCACAGCACCACCCGTTTTCCTCCCGCCCTCGGCTTGAACTGCTGACGGAAGGTCTTCCGCGCGAAACGGGGCATCTGACGCTCCGGCGCGATGTGTGCGAGCTTCTTCGTGAGTGGAAGTCCCATGAAGAAGTTCGCGACGCCCGGCATGTAGCGGGCGAACCCGGCCCACCAGTAGATCCAGCCCATTGCGTATGCAGCCAGCGGGCGAAGGGCGCCCTCGTAATAGTGCGAGAGAAACTCCGCCTTGTAAGTAGCCATGTCTACAGAGGTCGGACAGTCCCCTTTGCAACCCTTGCAGGCGAGGCAGAGATCGAGAGACTGCTTGACCGCCTCGTTCTCCCACGTCGAAGGAATCACTCCGCCGTTGAACATCTCATGGAGCAGGCGCGCACGGCCGCGCGTGGAATGTTCCTCTTCCTGCGTGACCTGAAAACTCGGGCACATCGTGCCGCCATCGAGTCGCCTGCAGCGACCCACGCCCACACAGCGCTGCATGGCCCGGCTGATCTCGCCGTGATCCTCGAGAAACTTGAAGTGTGTCCGCGGACTCCACGGTTCGTAGTGCGCGCCGAGGCGGAGGTTTTCGTCGATCCGGTAGGGAGTCACGACCTTGCCGGGATTCATCTTCCAGTCTGGATCCCAGAGCGACTTGAAGTCCCTGAAGGCCTGCATCAGCTCAGGACCGTACATCTTGTCGAGCAGTTCGGCGCGAGCCTGGCCGTCTCCATGCTCGCCCGAGAACGAGCCGCCGTAAGACGACACCAGATCCGCTGCGGCGAAGATGAAGGAACGGAACTTCGCGATGCCTGCAGGAGTCTCCAGGTCGAAGTCCGTGCGGGTGTGCACGCAGCCCTGCCCGAAGTGCCCGTAGAAGTCGCCGCTGTAACCGTAAGAATCGAGCAGCGCCCGAAGATCGCGCAGGTAGCCGCCTAACTTTTCAGGCGCAACGGCCGCGTCCTCCCACCCTTCCCACATGTGCGGACGACCGGGGACGTGCGCAGTCGCGCCGAGGCCGGATTCGCGCACGGCCCAGACCATACGGGCCTCACGGGCGTTGTCGATCAGTTTCGGAGTGCAGGGACGTGTCGAGACGGTGATCGCGGCAATCATCGAGTTCGCGATCGCGTCGGCCTCCTGCTGCGTCCCGGCTCCAAACTCCACGAGAAGCCAGCCACCTCCCGGAGGAAGGAGCGCCACACCAGCCGGATGCATCTTCTTCGCGTTCATGTCGCGAACGAGCCGGTCGTCGAACCCTTCCAGGCCGATCGGACCGAACGCCATGACTTCCGGGACCGCGTCGGCCGCATCGAAGACCGTGTCGTAGCCGATCACGACGAGCGACCGGGCCGGAGGGCTGTGAACCAGCCTCGTCTTCGCCTCCAGTATCATGACGCACGTCCCCTCGGTTCCGACCAGGGCGCGCGCGACATTGAATCCGTTCTCAGGCAGAAGTTCGTTGAGGTTGTAGCCCGACACGCGGCGCGGGATGTTCGGAAACTCCCGGCGGATCAGGTCTGCAAACTGGTCGCGGATTCTCTTGAGCCCCGCATAGATCTCGCCGCGCCGCCCACCTCCCGCAATGATCTCTTCCAGTTCCACTTCGCTCGTCGCGCCCACCCGCATCCGGATGCCGTCGTAGGTGAGGATCTCCAGTTCCTCGATGTTGTCGACGGTCTTTCCCGCCATCACGGCGTGCACGCCGCATGAGTTGTTGCCGATCATTCCTCCGAGCGTGCACTGCGCATGCGTGGCAGGATCGGGGCCGAACGTCAGCGTGTGCCTTTCCGCTTCACGCCGCAGGTCGTCGAGCACGATCCCTGGCTCCACACGCGCGAATTCCGCCGCCGGGTTCATTTCCGTGATGTGGTTCAGGTACTTCGAACAGTCGATCACGACGGCGACGTTGCAGCACTGCCCGGCCAGGCTCGTTCCCGCTCCCCGGCCAAGGATCGGAGCGCCGTACTGACGCGCGAGCGCGACGGCTTTCACGACATCGTCGACGTTCCTGGGGATCACCACGCCGATCGGCACCTGCCGGTAGTTCGAAGCGTCCGTAGCGTAGAGGGCGCGCGACCCATCGTCGAACCGCACCTCCCCGGAGATTTCGCGTCGCAGCGCCGCGGTGAGAGCCGCAACATCGACATTCAGCGACTGCACGCGATCGTGATGCTCCAGGTGCGGCTGCACCGGGCGGTCGTGATGCTCGAATGCAACCGGTTCGAAGCGGCGGATCTCCTGACTCATGCGGAGAGTTTACCCGTCGAGTGCTCGTCCCGAGTGCTGAGTGCTGAGTCCGTTCCGAGTAGTACCTCCTCCTGCGGTTCCTCGGTTCCTCGGGTTCCTCGGCGGTTCGATCATTCCTCCGCACTGCAGCACTCAGCTCAGCGCTCAGCCGAATGAGTGATACCGTTCTCCCCTCGGCAGACTGTGATGACGGGCGTTGCATCGAAGCAACTTCTCCGTCGCCCGTTCGTAACAGTCATATAGCCGGAGGTGCCATGAAGCCCGGGTTCGCAATCGCTGTCGCGACCACGCTGCTGTTTGCTGCCCTCCCCGCGTCGGCGGCGCGGTCGGTGATCGTCACCTCTCAGGATCACTCCCTCCAGAGTGTGGATGACTGTTCGAGCTTTCATACCCAGAACACCACTTCGTTTGCTTCGAATGTCACGGCACAGGAGCAGCGCGACTTCGCGGTCGTGCCCGGGAAGCCGATTCGAGTGCAGGCCACTCACGAAGGGGGCGTTTCGGTTCGTGGCTGGGATCGAAGCGACGCCCGCCTCCTCATCTGCAAGTGCGCTGCGGCCGACACTCCGCAGAAAGCCCGGCACATTCTCGATGCCGTCACGGTCGTCGTAAAGGACGGCGAGATCAGCGCCACCGGCCCTGAGATCAATGAGTCGCAGATCTGGTGGGCGCATCTCATCCTGCAGCTACCGAAGGCGGCAAAGGTCGCCATCGCCTCGAGCAACGGCGGCATCGCCGTGCGGAATGTTCACGGCGGGATCGTCGCGCGGACGACGAACGGCGGAATCTCGCTCGATCGAGTCACGGGCGCGGTCGAGGCCACGACCGAGAACGGACCGATCTCGCTCAAACTCCGGCAGAAAATCGTGCCATCCATCGTGGCCAGTACAGTCGATTCGGGAACGATCCTCTGCAGCCTGCGTCAGTGCGCGAACGGCAGCGGAGCCTGGACCGCCGACCGGAAACAACTCCACCTCGCGGGCGCCGGCGTGCCCATCCGCCTCTCCACGACCACCGCGCCAATCATCATCGAACAGGTTCGGTGATTCGTGCACTCCCCTGAGGGGCACAGAAGGTGCAGCTTTTGAGCGCGTGAACGCAGCTGCCCTCATCGACCCTGCAGCGAAAGCTTTTTATCAGCGGGCCATGACCGGGCTCGATGCTGCGGGAGTCGAGTATCTGGTCGGCGGCGCCTACGCATTTGCGCGGTACACCGGCATCGAACGTCACACCAAAGACTTCGACATCTTCCTCCGGCGCGGTGATGTCGCTCGCGCGCTGGGCGCGCTCCGGGAACTCGGTTACAAGACCGAAATCACCTTCGAGCACTGGCTGGGCAAGGCGTACGGTGGCGATGACTTCATCGATCTGATCTATAGCGCCGGCAACGGACTGGCGCAGGTCGATGACCTCTGGTTCGACTACGCGGTGCCGGAGACCGTGCTCGATCTCCCGACGCGATTGATTCCCGCCGAGGAGATGATCTGGTCGAAAGGCCCGATCATGGAGCGGGAGCGCTTCGACGGCGCTGACGTTGCCCACGTCATTCGTGCCGTCGGCGAAAAGCTCGATTGGCGACGACTCATCGATCGCTTCGGACTTCATTCCCGCGTCCTCTACGCGCACCTCGTGCTGTTCGGATACATCTATCCAGCCGATCGCGCGAAGGTTCCGGCGTGGGTGATGCATGAACTCGCTGCGCTGGTGGAGCTTGAATCGGCAGCGGGCAATGCGGACGACAGGACCTGCTATGGCACGATGCTCTCGCGCCAGCAGTACCTGAAAGACATCGACGAATTGGGCTACCGGGACGCGCGACTGAGGCCGGCGGGAATGATGTCTCCGGATCAGATCGCGGCGTGGACCGCAGGAATCGAAAAGGACGGCAGCAAAAGATGAAAAAACTGGTCAGAATCGCCGCAGTCGCCGACCTCCATGTGAAGAAGACCTCGCAGGGAACGCTGCAACCCCTCTTCACCCACGCGAATGAGAATGCCGACATCCTGGTGCTGGCCGGTGATCTGACCGACTACGGCACAGCTGAAGAGGCGCACATCCTGGCGGCCGAGCTGAAGGTAGTGAGAATTCCTGTGATCGCCGTCCTCGGCAATCACGAATTCGAATCAGGAACGGAGGCAGATGTCACATCGATTCTCACGGATGCCGGCATCACGATTCTCGACGGAGACTCCACCGAGGTGCACGGAATTGGATTCGCGGGCGCAAAGGGCTTCGGGGGCGGCTTCGGCCGGCGGCAGCTTGGGGCGTGGGGCGAGAAGATCATCAAAGGCTTCGTTCACGAGGCGATCGAAGAAGCGTTGAAACTGGAGTCAGGGCTGGCCCGGCTTCGGACTCCGCAGAAGATCGCAATCGTCCACTACTCGCCCATCCAGGCCACGGTCGAGCCGGAACCGCCGGAGATCTTTCCCTTCCTTGGGTCGAGCCGCCTCGAAGAACCGATCGATCGGTATCGGGTCGGTATCGTTTTCCACGGTCACGCCCATCGTGGCAGCCTCGAAGGAAGGACAAAAGGGGGAGCCGTCGTCTACAACGTCGCCATGCCTCTCCTCATCGCAAGCTTCCCGGACCTTCCTCCGCTGCGCATTCTGGAAGTGCCCGTCACCATGGAAGTCCCTGCCACTCCCTGATCGGGTCTGGCAGAATGCCTCTCCCTATGCGGCACGACACCTTCCCGACAGAAATCACGCGCCAGCAGCTGGTCCACTGGTATTGCGTGAACCGCGAGCGCACGCGAAAGCTGTTCGACCTGATCGAACCGGAGGCGTACTACGAGCGTCCGATTGCGCTGCGCAATCCGATCGTCTTTTATGAGGGACACCTGCCCGCCTTCGCAGTGAACACACTCGTGAAGGGAGCGCTGAGCGCCGAAGGGGTCGACGCACAGCTCGAGGTGCTCTTCGAACGCGGCATCGATCCGGAAGACGAAGGCGCGCTGAAGGGAGCGCCTAACTCCTGGCCCGCCCGGCCTGAAGTCCAGGCCTACGCACTCGCCGCCGATGCGTTGATTGAAGAAGCGCTGCTCCACGCTTCCCTCGAGAACGACGGTATCCCCACCCTGCGCGGTGGTGAAGCAGTCCTCACGATTCTCGAGCACGAGCTGATGCATCAGGAGACGCTGCTCTACATGCTGCACAACCTGCCGCACTCGCAGAAGCGGATCACACCTCCGCTGAACGCGCGCACGCCCCCGCAGACGAGCGGATGGCGCGGCGAAGAAATGATCGACATCGACGCGGGAAGCGCGACGCTCGGCAAGGCTCGTGATTCGACGTTCGGGTGGGACAACGAGTTCGGCGAGCTTCACGTCGAGGTCCCTGAATTTTCCATCGGACGATGGAACGTGACGAACGCCGAGTTTCACGAATTCGTCAGTGCCGGCGGCTATCAGCGTCGCGATCTCTGGTCTCCGGAAGCGTGGGGCTCGATCTCGAAGAGCGACCTCCATCACCCGCATTTCTGGGTGGAACAGGGCGGTCACTACCTCTGGCGCGGGATGTTCGAGTGGATCCGCCTGCCTGGTCGCTGGCCTGCGTGGGTCACTCACGCGGAAGCTGAGGCGTACGCCCGGTGGCGAGGAGCCAGGCTCCTGACTGAACCGGAGTACCAGCGGGCCGCTTACGGAACCCCGTCAGGCGAAGTGCGTCTGCATCCCTGGGGGAGCGGAGCGCATGGACCCCAGCACGGCTGGTTCAACTTCGCCGGCTGGGATCCATGCGAGGTCGGGACCCACCCGGCCGGTGCGAGCGCCTGGGGCGTCGAAGATCTCGTCGGTAACGGCTGGGAGTGGACTTCGACGTTGTTCGGTCCTCTGCCCGGCTTCGAGCCGATGCCGTCCTATCCCCGGTATTCAGCCGACTTTTTCGACGAGGCGCATTACGTGCTGAAAGGAGCTTCGCCGATCACGCCGGTCGAGCTCATCCGTTCCACCTTCCGGAACTGGTTTCGCCCTCATTACCCCTACGTCTTCGCCTCGTTCCGGATCGCGCGCTAGCCGCTGCGGCCGTCAGCGGAGAGGCGAGACCCGCCGGAGCACTCGTGCATCCCTCGTCCTCCATCCCTCGACCGGGTTTCCTCGAATTCGCGAAAGTGACATGATGCATGACCATGGAAGCGAAAACATATAAAGCAAAGTCGTTCGATCTCAGTGGCCTCAACGGCATCTCCGACCAGACGCTCGAGATTCACTTCAAGCTCTACGAAGGCTACGTCACCAACACCAACACGCTCACCCAACGCATCGGCGAACTCGTGACTGCAGGCCTGACTCCCGAGAACACCCCGGCGTACTCCGAACTCACGCGTCGCATGGGCTTTGAGTACAACGGCATGGTTCTCCACGAGTACTACTTCGGCAACATGCGGAAGCAGGGCGGTGGCGATCCGGGCGCGAAGTTCAAGGCGGCGGTAGAGAACACCTTCCCGAGCTTCGACACCTGGCGCGCTGACTTCGTCGGCGTCGGCAAGATGCGCGGCGTGGGCTGGGCCGTCACGTACCTCGATCCAATGACCGGCTTCGTGTCGAATCACTGGATCAACCTCCACGAGACCGGCAACGTCGCCGGGTTCGTGCCGCTGCTGGTCATGGACGTCTGGGAGCATGCCTTCCTGCTCGACTACAAGCCGGCTGAACGTCCGAAGTACATCGACGCCTTCCTCTCAAACCTCGACTGGAACGTGGTCGACACCCGCCTCGGCGCAACAAAGATCGACGCCAGCATCCGCTGAGTTAATCTCTATCGAACCATCCAAGCCCTTTGCGTACGCGAAGGGCTTTTTCTTTGGCTGCGGGTTCGCCGACTTCTCAGGAACGTCCCGTGTTTATGCCGGGCTCCGAGGGCAGCGGGCCACCGCAACCGTGCCATCGACGTAACTCGCTCGTGTCCCCTTCTCCCGTCGCAACGGGAGAAGGTGGCCGAAGGCCGGATGAAGGCGCGCACCCAGGTCGTCCGGATGAGAGAACCACGCGGCAGACATCTTCGTATCCACGGTGGCAGGAGGATCAACAGGGTTCCCTCATCCGGCCCCTGTACCCCTCCTCCCGCTGCGGCGGGAGAAGCGGTACTTGAATGATTTCCGTCGCTTCCACCTGCGTCGGGCGCACGAGTCAGGTCGCCCGCTGGCCAGTTTCTTTACCTCAGTCGGCGCGAGCCCGGTCAACTCGCTCATCATGGTGATTGCTGGGCAGCTACGCTTTACATTGCAAAGTACTTGGTGCAAAGTAAGCGGCGTCCGCCATCATCAAGGACGACCCGGACCCCGCGGTTCACTGCAACCTTGCTCCGGAAGGAACGTAATCATGGATATGGCTTCCCCTGTCATCGAAGTTTCCGGCCTGAAGAAAACCTACAGGTCAACGGTCGGACGGACCGTCACGGCCCTCGACGGAATCGACTTCTCCGTGCGGCCGGGCGAGATGTTCGGCCTTCTCGGGCCGAACGGCGCCGGGAAAACCACCTCGGTCAAGATTCTTCTCGGGCTCACTCCCGCCACCGAAGGTCATGCTCGGATTGAAGGACTGCCGGTCACGGATCCTGAGTCGCGTCGTCACGTCGGCTATCTGCCCGAGGGACACAAGATTCCAGGCTACCTGACGGCACGGCAGGCCATGTCGATCTTCGGGCGCATGTCGGGCATGGAGAGCGCTGCGATCCAGAGCCGGACGGCACTGCTGCTCGACCGGCTCGGCATCGGTCAGTGGGGCGATGTCCGGATCAGGAAGTTTTCCAAAGGGATGACGCAGCGCCTGGGGCTGGCCATGGCCATGATTCACGAGCCGAAGGTCCTGCTGCTCGACGAGCCGACGGACGGCGTCGATCCCGTGGGACGCCGGGAGATCCGCGACGTGCTGCGGGCCGAGGCCGATCGCGGATGCGCGGTGCTCCTCAACTCGCACCTGCTCTCGGAGATCGAACTGACCTGCGATCGCGTGGCCGTGCTGCGCGGCGGAAAGACCGCCGCCGAAGGGACCGTCGAAGAACTCACCCGCCAGACGGCTCAATACAAGATGGTGGCGAGTCCAGTCGATGATGCGCTTCTGGCGGCATTCCGTGAGTCGGGCGCCACCGCCGAGCGAGTCAACGGTCATGTCGTGATCTCCGTCGGCGACCTGGTTCACCTCAACGCCCTGATCGATACCGCTCGAACACGCGGCGCGATGTTCAGCGAGATCTCACCCGTGCGCTCCACCCTGGAAGACGTGTTCGTCGACCTGATCAAGACCGGCGAGAGACAGCAGGTAGGAGCGCAGTCATGAAGACCATCGCGGCCAACATCGAAGACGTCATGCGGGAAGCAGCAGCACGCTGGACGCTGCTCGCCTACTTCTTTCTCTCCACGATCTTCATCATCATCTTCGCCTCGGCGATCAATCTCGACATCGTCGACGGCACGCTGGCCGGAGCAAAGTTGTTCGGGAAAGAAGTACAGATGAACGATTCGATGAGCATCGAGAAACTCGTGCTCGGCTTCGAATCGGGCTTCTCGGCAGTGCTCTATTTCCTCTGCACGTTCCTCGCGATTTTCGCGACAGCCCACCTCGTGCCTCGGATGCAGGAGAAGGGAACGATCGATCTCTATCTCTCACGTCCGGTCTCGCGCCTGTCGCTGCTGCTGTCCCGATACGTGGCAGGCCTGCTCCTCGCGGCCAGCAATGTCACGTACCTGATGGTTTCCATCTGGGCGATCGTCGTCTGGAAGACTGGCGTGGCTCATTACAAGTTCCTGCTCGCCGGCGCCATCATCATGCTGGTGATCGCGACCCTGCTCGCGTTTGCCTTCCTCGTGGGCGTGGTCACGTCCTCCACCGCTGTATCGATCATGACGAGCTACGGCCTCTTCTTCTTCTCGCTGATGCTCCTCGCCCACGACCGGATCGCGGCTGCGGTGTCGCATGACTGGCAGGCCTGGTTGATCCAGACGCTTTACTGGGTCGTGCCGAAGACGGCCGAACTCGGGCAGGCGGTCGTTGCGTTCGTCGCCGGGGACAATCTGCCCGTGAAGTTAGGCGCAGTCCTCACTCCCGCTCCGTTTCTCACCACTGCGGCCTTTGGTATCGGGTCGCTCGCACTCGCAGCATGGCTGTTTCAACGAAAGGAGTTCTGAGACCATGAATCCCCGCATCGCAACTGCCGCACTCGCCGCTCTCCTGACGCTTCAGGCCCCCGCACTGCTCGCCAAGAGCGGCGCGCTGGCACTGGTCCCGAACAACGCAGTCACCGTCGGAATGGTGAAGCTCAGTGAGCTGCGCACCAGCCCCCTGTCCAGCACGCTGTTCAAGCAGACCGATCACCTCGGCTCCCACGGTGATGCCGCAGATTTCATCCGGGAGACAGGACTCGATCCCTCGAAGGACATCGATACCGTGGTCGTTGCCACCGCGCCGCGCACCGCGCTGGGCACGGACGCTGACGTTCTGGTGATCGCCGAAGGACGCTTCAACATCGACCGCCTCTCGAAGGCGATGATGTCGCACGGCGCCACGAAGAAGGCCGGTTACTTCCTCCTCGACAACGACGGCAGTGATTCGAAGACCGCCGCCGTGGCGTTCCTGAGCAACGGAGTTGCAGTCGGCGGCAGCGAGAAAGCGGTAGTCGACGCCATCGCCGCCAACGCCAAGGGCGACACCGGCTTCGTGCTGGCCAGTACCCTGGGGCGCGACCTGGCACGCATCGAGGCAAACGCAAGTGCCTGGCTCCTCGTCGACGTTCCACGCGCGTCGCGCCTTGCCGGCGGCATCAACATGCCGAGCGGGCAGGGTTCTTCACCGGCGTTCACGGCCGCGATCAAGAGTCTTTCGACGGTCGGCATCTGGGGAATCGACAGTGGCGACGCACTCAAGCTCGGAGGGTTCGGCGTCTCCACCGATGGCGAAACGCTCGAACTTCTCGAAGACACGATTCGCGGAGCACTCTCCGCGATGCGTCTCGCAGTGAAGGACAAGAGTCCCGAGATGGTCTCGGTGCTGCGGCGTTTCGAAGTCTCACGCTCGAACGACACCGTGCGGGTCAACGGTTCGATCCCTGCGGACATCCTGCGCGAACTGCAGGCGAAGAAGCCGGTCGCAAAGACCGCCACGAAGTAACTTCCACGCGAATGAAACGAAAGGGCCGGCGATCGCCGGCCCTTTTTGTTTGAAGCTGCAGGTCGCGCTAGACGAACCGACGCAGGTGTTCGCGCCACCAAGGCCAGTCATGACCGAACTGGCCTGGCCAGACCTCGAAGTGGTGGTTCACACCCTTGCTTCGCAGCAGGTTCGAAAACTCGCGGTTCTTGTCGATGAGCGAATCGTGCTCGCCCGTCGCAATCACCCATTCGACACGTGAAAGCTTTCCGGCCCATTCGCCATCCATGTTCGGGATGTAGGCGACCGGGCAATTGAAGTAGCAGGTCTCGTCCCAGTAGCCGTCGAGGAACGAGTGGATGTCGTAGATGCCTGAGAAGCAGATGGCGCGACTGACCACGTCGGGATACTTCGCCGCGAAGTTCGCGGCGTGGTAAGCGCCGAAGCTGGCGCCGTAGACCGCGAGGTCGCCACGCTGCGCGCGGTTGAAGATGTAGGGGACCATCTCGTGACGCAGGTAAGCATCGAACTGCGCGTGCCGCGCGGCGCGCACGGCCGGATGGATACTCTTGTTGTACCAGCTCTCCTGGTCGACCGAATCGACGAGCACGAGCTGGATCTCTCCCGCGTCGACCTTGTCGGCCACCGAGTCAGCGAGTTTGAAGTCATCGTTTTCCGTGAAGCGACCGCCCGACGTCGGAAAGAGGATGACCGGCCGGCCGAACTTGCCGAACCAGAGAAACTCCATCGTGCGCCCCAGTGACGGGCTCCCCCAGCTTCCGTACTCTTTGTACATGCTGATCTTCCCCTGGCGATGCAACGCTTGAATCCGCGTCGATCGCGCCGCCAAAACCCTGCGTTTGAGCGGTTTCTCTCTCGTTGCCGAACGAAGGGCGATTCTATACGATGACCGGACTCCGGAGAGCAGGGTACGGTCGTGGACGGTGAGCCGTCCCGCGAGGCCCGCGACCCCGGGGCAATCCGAACCACGGGAGTTCTCATGAACAAGAAGAGAATCGGTCTGCTCTTCGGGATGGAAGACACGTTTCCCTGGGCCCTGATCGAGCGCATCAACAGCCTCGGTGGCGCAACGGTGGAAGCTTCGCCCGTCGAGATGTCCTACATCAAGGACGACGGCGTCTTCCCTTACGACCTGGTCCTCGATCGCATCAGCCACGAGATCCTCTTCTACCGCACCTATCTGAAGTGCGCGGCGGCTTCGGGGGTAAAGATCGTCAACAATCCGATCTGGTGGTCCGCGGACGACAAGTTCTTCGACAACTTCGTCGCCATCGGTGGTGGCGTGGCTGTGCCGCGCACTGTGCTGCTGCCCCACAAGGAGCATCCGCCCAACACCACGGACAAGTCGTTCCGCAACATGAAGTTCGTCGACTGGGACGAAGTCTTCGGCTACCTCGGCTTTCCGATCTTCATGAAACCGGCGTACGGCGGCGGCTGGAAGGACGTTTACAAGTGCGACAACCCGCAGGAGTTCTTCGACGCGTATGACCAGACGCGCGACCTCGTCATGATGGCGCAGGAAGCAATCGAGTTCGAGTCGTACTGGCGCTGCTACGTCCTGGGACGCAAGCGCGTGCGCATCATGGGTTACGACCCCAAGCAGCCACACCATCTGCGCTACGTCCACAACTACGACGAGAGTGACGCGCTGATGGCCCGGATTCATCGCGACGCCCTGACTCTCTGCGAGGGCCTGGGCTACGACATGAACACGGTGGAGTTCGCCGTGCGGGATGGTGTTCCCTACGCCATCGACTTCATGAACTGCGCCCCCGATGCGGACCGCGCGTCCGTCGGCGAAGAGAACTTCGAGTGGATGGTGCAGAACATGGCCGAAGTCCTGATCGAGATGGTCAACGGACCGGCACGGTTCGAGCTGACAGGCACATGGCCGAAACTTCTGAAGACTGACAAGCCGATCGACAAGCCGATCGGTCCACCCGCGAAGTAGCGCCAGAAAAGGGGAGTGCATGCCTCTGCGTCCATCGTTCACCCTCGGGATCGAAGAAGAGTTTCAAGTCGTCGATCCGGTGACCCGCGAACTCAAGTCGCACATTCAGGAGCTGTTCAACGAGGGTGAGCGCCGGCTCAAGGAAGAGATCAAGCGCGAGATGCATGACGCGGTGATCGAGGTCGGCACCCCGATCTGCCAGGACATCAAGCATGCTCGGCGCGAGGTCACGCGACTCCGGCGAGAGATCTGTACGCTCGTTCGCGAGGCTGACCTCCGGATCGCCGCGGCGGGAACGCACCCGATCAGCCACTGGAAGGACGTCGCCATCACGGACGCTCCGCGCTACGACAAGATCCTCTTCGACCTTCAGGTCGTCGCCCGTGGCAATCTCGTGTTCGGCCTGCACGTCCACGTCGCCATCGAGGATCTGGAGACGCGCATCCAGATCATGAACGCGGCTCGCTACTTTCTGCCGCACATCTTTGCGCTGTCGGTGAACTCGCCGTTCTGGTGCGGATCGAACACCGGCTGGAAGAGCTACCGCTCCAAGGTCTTCGAACGGTTTCCCCGAACCGGCATGCCCGACTTTTTCCGTTCGGCGAGTGAGTTCGACGAGTACGTCCAGCTGCTCATCAAGACCAACTGCATCGACAACGCGAAGAAGATCTGGTGGGACGTCCGCCCCCATCCATTTTTTCCGACGCTCGAATACCGCATCTGCGACGTGCCGATGCGTATCGACGAAACCATCTGCTTCGCCGCACTCTTCCAGGCGGTGACCGTGAAGCTCTGGAAGCTCTACTCGCGCAACATGGGGTGGCGTCTCTACCGCCGCTCGCTGCTCAATGAGAACAAGTCGCGCGCCGCGCGCTTCGGAGCGGACGCAATGCTGGTCGACTTCGGGAGGAGCACGGAAGTTCCGTTCACGGAACTGCTCGACGAGCTGCTCGAATTCGTCGATGACGTCGTCGACGAGCTCGGGTCACGCGAGGAATGCTATTACGCTCGTGAGATCGTGAAGCATCGCACCGGCGCCGATCGCCAGCTCGCCGTCTTCGAAAAAACGAACGACCTCAAGGCGGTAGTCGACTACATCGTCGAAGAAACGGAACACGGGGTCTTCTAACACTGACTCAACTCGACCGGGAGCCTGGACCGCGCGCTGCATCCTGAATGCTGCGCGCCGGGAGCGTGGCGCTCTTTCTGCTACGGAACACGTTCGGACATCACACATGATTCGTCGCGACATTCATCTGGACTACGACTTTTTCGACTACACGCGGCTGGGAGATTCAGTCCCGGAGCCCGATCCAGGCTACATCGACGTTGCCCTGCTCGACATGAACCATTCGTGGCCCAACCTCGGCCACGACTCGATCGTCCACGCCCTCCTCGAGCTTGCCGAGGGGATGCGGGACCGCCTGGTTCCCGCAGGACTCAAGGTTCGCGTCCTCTCGTTCGATGTGCGCCGCAGGCTGCTGGTGCCCGGAGCCCATGACAGCCGGTTTGCCATGTACGTCGGAACCGGTGGTCCAGGTCATCTCGATCCCCGGCAGAACGACGGCGTCCACGAATTCAGCCAGGGAATCGACGAATCTGCGGAATGGGAAGCGCCCCTGTTCCGCCTGTTCGACGCGATCGTAGGAGATCCGCAGCGGTCTCTCTTCGCCGTCTGCCACTCGTTCGGCCTGCTCTGCCGGTGGTCCGGGGTCGCTCGCGCCGAATTGCGCGAAGAGAAAAGTTCCGGCCTGCCCATGAACGTACTTTCCGCAGATGGATTGAAGCATCCGTGGTTTTCGCGTTTCGCAGAGTCGCTCGCGGATCATCGCAGCTTCCGCGTGGTCGACAACCGTCTCTTCGACCTGGTCTGGGAAGGTGGTCGCGATGCCACTCCGATCTCGTTCGAGCGCGAGGGGAGCCCGGGATTGACGATGGTCGAACTGGCGCGCGACGCCGCCGACGGGATGCCGCGCGTGTTCGGCGTCAACCATCATCCCGAGATCATCGACCGCGAACACATCATGCAGGTTCTCGATGAGAAGCGGGAGCATGACGAGGTCTCAGAGACGTGGTACCAGGAGCGCGCCGTCACGATGCGCGAACTGTTCGAAGGCGAGAACGAGCGGGAGAGCCGGCAGACATCCAGCTTCACGTTCCTCGAACCGATGCGTCACCAGCTCGCCAGAAGCGTCTCGCAACGCATCGATGATCTCTCCCTCACGGCGCAACGTAACGGTAGATGAGCGGGCGGAAGTATTCGCCAGGATCGCAACGCGCGGCTGAACGCTCAAAACCATTTGGGCCATAACGCACGAGAGTCGTCGCCCTGGTTTGTGGCGGTGCCGCACCGAGTTGAAGACCGGCGTCTAACTTGTCGTTGCAGCGAACCGAAGCCGCACGTTTAGTGGTCCCGAGTCTGTTATTATTCAGCGTGCGGCTCGGCCGCTGAACCTCGAACGATCAGTCTCCTCGATCGCCGCGTGTTCAAAAGAGAGCGAGACTGGGAAAAGAGTTCGCACTGATTTAGACAGTCTGGTGCATTGAAGAGACCTCGGCCTCACGATCATGTACGCCGTTTTGAGTAGCGATCGGATTGCAAAAAGGACACTTGTTCATGACTAACGGTGTGCGCAGAATTGGCCTTCTTCTCTGTGGTTTCGTGGGTGCAGTCTTCGCCGCCGGAACGGCGCAGGCGGACCTTCTCATTCAGCTCTCTCCCACCGAGCTCTCCCTGGCGCCCGGGCAATGTGGCAAGGTCACGATCACCTCCCAGCCGCAGCCTGGGTTCCCGGAGGGTGCGGCAAAGATTCGGTACGTGATCAACCGCATCTCGGGCGTCGATGTGATCGAGGCCAAAACAGCCGGTCCCGATTTTCCGCCTGTGGTGCTGTTGACCCCGGTGCACAACGCCGAGCCCGGGGCTCACTCCATGACCATTACCGCGCTCATCTCTGACAGCGCCGGAAATCAGATTGGCGACAAGATCTTTCCCGACGCCTTCACGATCACGATCGAGGCGCCGGCCAAGCTGCCTGAGTTCTCCTTCACGATCCCTGAATCCGTCGACGTGACGGCCGGCCAGGAGCTCGATGTACCGCTCGCATTACAGGCGGAGGGCTTCCAGGGGATGATGAACGTTCAGGCCCATCCGCCTCCGGGAATCTCCATCGATCAGCCGAGATTCACGATCAGCGCGGGCGAGGAGAAGATGATCCATGTCCGCGTCGCAGCGGATGCTCCGGAAAAAGGAACTCTGGAAGTTCAAGCGCAGACGAGTCTCGGCGGCCAGATGATTCTGAAGGTCTTCAGGGTCCAGGTCCGCGTTGCCAAAGCGGAGGCGGCTCCCGTCCCGCCAACTCCGCAGACGTCCGGACCGGTCATCGGGTCGGGCGGCGAAGTTCGGTTCGAGCTCGACTCGACATCCGTCAATCTTCCGCCCGAAGGTGGCCAGCATCCATTGACGCTCACGATTGCCAGTGTGAACGGCTCCCATGGGACGGTGACCGTCGACACCAGTACGACCAACGCCGCGCTAAGCCTGGAGGGGAAGGACTGCACGCTTTCTCCCTACGACTGCGTTCACGAACGGGTCGTCGAGATCGAACCGAATGGAGAAGTGAAACTGGAGTTTTTTGTCGTGGCCACGGCCCAGGTCGAAGAGATCGCCAAACAGATGAACGGGGCCCGATCACTTCTGTTCCTGGCCAAGGCACCAGGGTTGGACACCAGGCGCCTCAGCTTCATCGTCGAGCTTCGCGCGGCCCCGACCCCTCTGAAAAAAGCGTATACGCTCTCGATCGATCCGCCGTCTCTCGAACTGGACGCGGGCGGCGAGGCCAGGACTGTCGAGATCCGCCTCACTCCCGCGGAAGGCTTCAACGAGGGAGTGGGCCTGACCTTTGACGGGTACAACACGAGTTCACCGGTTGAGTTGAAAAACTTCGGTCATGACGAGTCGATCTTTCAGGCAGGACAATACGAGCCCAAGAAAGTGATCATTCAAGCCAGGGAAGGGGCGAAGCCAGGTCCCTTCTCCATGACCGTACGGGGTACGACGACCTACCAGGACGCACACGAGCAGTCCTCGGTGAAACTCCCCATCACGATCAAAGAAGCGCTTGCCGCGACGCTGAAGATCGAGGCCGGAAACGCAGAGTTGTTCTATCCCGCGTGGAAGGACGTCAAGCTTCGCATCGAAGGGTCGAGAGGTTACTCGGGTCCGGTGACCGTGAAGGCTACCGAGACCGGTCCCTTCGAGGTGGTGCCGGATCGTCTTGAAGTGGCGTCGCTTCCTGCCACGGTGGATGTGCGCGTGCGCCTGCGACAGGCCGTGACGGGCAACACCGCCATCGAGTGGACCGTCTATGCTGCGAACGAACGCCAACTCGCCGCGCAGAGGATTGCGTTCACGGCACTCGATCCGAAGCGCGGCGTGACGTTCACCGCACCCGCGGAGATGTCGATCTCTCCTGGCGAAGAAAAAAGCCTCGACATCGTGCTGCGCGGCGACACGTTCAAGGGTCCCGTCGACCTGATCCTCTCTCCCTCGAGCGCTCTAAATGTCATCGGCGCGCAAGTCGTCCGCACGGGGCCAGTCTCTGGCTCGCCTGCCCTGACGCTGCGCGTGCGAGCCAAACCAGACGCGACGATCGGCGAAGGTGGCCAGTCGCTCCGGCTGAACGTCAAGGCAATGTTTGGCAGCGACGAAGTGGAGATGGGCGAACACAGCATCCGGGTCCTGCTCGTCCCATCAGGCGGCGTCAAACCGGTCGACTTCAACATCACGGTGAGCAAAACGCGCCTGGATTTGCTCCTTGGTACGGGCGAAAAAGTCACGGTCAACGTTCAACGCAACGGAGGTTGGGCCGGTCCGATCGACTTCGAGATCAAGAACAACGACCACGTCACCGTCAACCCGGAAAAGTTCCGGCTGGAGGGATCTCAAAACTCGCAGGAAATCGAGATCTTCTCGCGTGTGAGCTTGTCAGAAGGTAGCGAAGACTCGCTCATCGTGACGGCCACGCCGTACGGCGGTGGCAGTGCGAAAGAGGCCTATATCGGCCTTCGGGCGTCGACCCTCAAATTGCCCGAGTTCACCATTGCTACGACCCAGCCGAGTCTGCGCGTCCCGACCAATCGCCCGGGACGGATCACGGTGCGCGTAGCCGGCGTGAATGGCTGGAACGGGCCGGTGACGCTCACGGTCGCCGACAAACCAGAGTGGTCCATCGTTCAGCCCGAGAGCGTCAACGTCGCGTCGCTTCCCGCGGAGGTGACCTTCGAGGTAACGCGAACACAGGATGAAGGAGACCCCTCGGATGTCGTGTTCTGGGGAACGGCCGGAACTACGGCGCAGAAGGCCCGGATACCGGTGCAGTTGATCGTTGGCGGAGGGCAACGCGGGCAACGCGGGACCGACGACGGCCCGTTCGGCGGCTTCCCCGCGCCTGAGGGTCCCCTGCTTTCGCTGCCGCAATCGCGCGCCGTCGCCGGGGACGTCAGGAGCTCCAACAGCCATGTGGAAGGGTTGGCTCAGGCAATGTCGACCCTGTCGGGCGCGGACATGCCAGCGGCAATCGCCATGCTTCAGTTGTATGAAGCGCTCCTTGCCGAAGGGCAGCGAATGGCGGGCATCCTGCCGGGTGACGAGGAGCGCGAGGAACTCAACGCTCAGCTCAATGCGGAAGTGCTGGCCAGTCAGATCGA
This sequence comes from Thermoanaerobaculia bacterium, assembly GCA_046590585.1. Taxonomy (GTDB): domain Bacteria; phylum Acidobacteriota; class Thermoanaerobaculia; order Gp7-AA8; family Gp7-AA8; genus JBKJVD01. Next base: position 21,533 of record JBKJVD010000177.1, read on the forward strand.
AGAATATCGCCTCCATCCAGCGCAAGCGCGCTTCCAGACAGCGATGGTTGGTGGATTTCCCGGTTTCTTCCTGATCGAGTTGCGAGATTTTCAGCCATCCGATCTTGAAGACATCAAGATCGAGTTTTCGAAGCCGGTGAACTGGGCCACCGCGTCCAACAAAGTCGAGTTGCTCATTCTGCAGATGAGGTTCGCCCAGAAGGCGGACCAGCTCCAGGAAGACTGGACCGGACCGGCGCGCGAGCGTGTCGGACAACTGTCCGAGGGAATCGACAGTCTTGCCGCGAAGCTCGACGAAATCACGCTGACGAAGAAAATGAAACTCGCTGACAAGGTGAAGTTCCTCGTCAGGCCTGTCGCAATCGCCGGAGCAATCTTCACCACCGCCGACATCGTGGCCAGATCAGTGGTCGCGTTCCTCCCCAACCAGATCAAGGAGTTCTACGCGCAGGTCGATAACCAGCATCGCGTGGAGGACGACAAAATCTTCCCGGTGATCAAGAAGGGAAAGAAGGTGCCCGTCAAGGTCTTCATCCTGACCAAGAACAAGGGAGGACGGATCGTCTCACCGAAAGAGGTGGCCGACTTCTGCTACGGGAAGGTCACTGAGTCCCAGAAATTCAAGGACTGGTTCGACAAGAAGGCCGGGAGCGACAAAGCCGGCGGCGAAGGGATCTCGGACGCGGAACGCGAAAAAGCGAAAGACGAGATCCGCGCCGAGTTCTTGAAGAAGATCGAGAAGATTGCCGGCACCATCACCGGACTCCCTCCCATCAAGGAGTGGCTGGAATCCGGATGGGATGTAGCGTCGAAGGATCTCCCGGCAATTGAGGTCAACAGCAACCGCGTCTTGACGATGGAGAGTCTCTCGCCAGCCGTGCTCGCCGTTCGTGAAGCGCCTGGCTGCGAAGGCGAGCGATATTGCATGGAGGGTCTCGTCGAGACCAGGCCCGGCGAAACAGCGGGGTATTTCTTCGCCTTCCGGAACAACCTCCGGAACGGTGTCCTGTCTGTCGTCCCAGGAGGACTCAAGGTCAACGTAAAGGCGGCCGTTATGGTGAAGGATCAGGAGGAAGTATCTTTCGAGCCGTGCTGGGTCCTCGACGGCATTGTTCACCGGGGCCAGATGCCACGCGACGTAAAGGGCGCAGCAGGACTTACCTTCGACAAAGGCAAGACTTGCAGCTTAGGCCAAGGTTGAAAACCAATTAAAGATCTCGCCCCCGGGAACCTGCCCGGGGGCGAGGGGTCCTTCGGTCGCGCGGCCAGCCAGTGTTTCGGAAACCCGCTGCATCAGGTGCAGATTTGACGATCCGTTGAGCACGAACCGGCGGGTCGCCGATGCCGTGATCCGTCGCCGACGCCACGCCACGCGAGGAACCCGATTTCACGGCCGGTTCGACACGCATTCGCAGTTCTTCGTGATGATGCCGCCGCCCGCATACCCGAGAGCGATGTCGTGGACGGACTCGTTCGGGAGTAGGCAGCGCTCTCCGACCGGCCCGAGGCTGCACGTACGCTGCGGAGGCGGCGTAACCTCGACAACGCCTTTTCGGAACAGCCCACACTGCGGCGGCACGGTCGGATCGGACGGTTTCACACAAGGCAGGCCTTCGGTCGCTCGACCGAGAGCGATGATGAGCCACGGCTGCAGGCCATAGGAGTAGCCGGCGGTCTTACCGCTCTGCGTCGGCTTCAGACCCTCGATGTAGTAATGCCCCCTCGACCCTTCACCGAGCTTGATCAGCTCATTCGAACGATTGTTGTGCTGATTGTCATACTTCAATGACAGCACGCGCTCACTGTTGACGAGGAACGGCCCACGCTTATAGGGCTTGACGGTGATCGGCGCGTCGAGCTTCTGCAACCATTCCCGCAGGGCGGGGATGCCGGCGATCCGCTTGTTGATCTCCTCGAGGATCAGGTCCTTCAGGAAATCCTTACTGTCGAAGCCCGGGATTCCTTCACTCAGCGCTGCCTCATCTGCTTCCTGCTTCGCGTCGTTGCCCGGCGTCGTCACCTTGCCGACTCCCTTCTTCCTGCCGGCCACCTTGATTCGTCCCTTCATTTTCTCCCACACAGGCTTGGCAACGAGTTCCGCGATCTGCGAGAGGCGGACGACTTCGCCACCGGTGGACCTGGCTGTCATGTAGACCTTCAAACTGGCCTGCGTTCCCTGCATGACCTGCGGGTCTGGCGCATCGGGCCGTTTCGAATAGCCGCCGACATTCGAGTACAGCTCAGCGATGCGGGACGGAATGATTCGCAATTGCGCTTCCGACAGGATGTGAATGATGCTGATCGCTGTGGCGGTGGCGGACAGCGTCTTCACGGCCACCTGCCATTGTTTCAGAGTAATCTTGTCGAGTCCCCACGCCTCGATGCGATCGTTTGTCTCTTTCAGCACGTCGTTGACGATCGCGGTGTTGTTCGCCGCGACGGCGTTCTGGTTGGCCAGCCGCATCATGTTGACCAGAATTTCGACCGGCTCATGGCCACGCGCCAGGTCCCTCCAATCGACTTTGCCGCTCTTGATGTCGTTGTACATCTCCTTGTTCTCGGCCATGGAGCTGAAGTCCATCGCGAAGAGGAACGGGAACTGCCCGAGCGACGCGATCTGGAAGGGCGGTGGCAGATTCGCGCGGTTGCGACGCAGGCCACCGCGGATGAAAAGCCTGACAATTTCGTCATCGAGAGCCGCCTCGGAGACGCGTGGCAACGTCGCACCGTGCAAGCCGAGGGATGCCTCCTCCTCAGGGTTGAGCGGCGTGCCGTTGTGGAGCTCGGCCAGCAGGGCGCTCTGCGCATTGGAGAACGCGATGAGCAACTCGATCTGCTCCGGATCGAGAACATCCTCGCCCGCTGCCGCGGCGGCCGCTGCCATACCGGTAAACGCCGCCGCGGCGTCGTCTGCCGCCGCCATCGACTTCGGAAAGGCGTCGACGCCGGCGAACGGTTCGCCCTGAGGCGCGGAAACAGGCTCCCGATGCTGCGCCCCGGGCCCGTCTTCGTCGCCGATCACACCGGTAGGAATCTGCGGCTCGATCCATTGTCCTTTTCTCGAATCCGCGACCACCACCATAGGGAGAGTTGCTGTCCGTGTCGCGCCGTCAGCGGCGACGGCGGTAACTCGCAGCGTTGCGTTTCCAGGCTGGTCCGCCGCAGTGACCTCGACCGTCGGTTCGGATCCGGCCCTGAGCTCGCAGCAAGCCTGGCCCGGCCTCGGTTGGAGGAGCCGCTCGAGGCGTAAAGGAAATTCTATTGGCTGGATGCTCACTCCGCCGCCTTCGACGGTGACCGTGACCTTCAGGATTACGTCGACCGGCGATGACTTTGTGGCGCCTTGAGCCTTTGCGTAAACCGAAATGGACTTCTTTTGTCCCACGGTAATTCTGAGGGGCGGGGTGATCTTGCCGCCAAGAGCCTCTGCGAGGATCGGATCGTCGAACTCGGTCGTGCCTTCCGGCTGACGGGCGGTTTGCGGCGGAGGCGGCTGCTCGACGCTCCACTTCTGATTGCCGCCATCCCAGCACGGGCGAAGAATCACTGCGTGCGTTGGATCGCTCGCGTTGGGCTCCATGCACTTTACGAACTCGCGGCCGATGAGACGGCTCGACGAGTCGAACGTCCACGTTTCGTTCATGTTGCCGCTGTTGCTGCAGGTCCAGAGAATGATCGGCGTGTCGTCGGTTGTCTGGTTGGAGGTGAGAACGGCGCACTTGCCGCCATTCTGGATCTCGCCGTTCGGACCGAAGGTGAACGTCTGCGCCTCGACGAGCGATCCGCAGGCGGCCATCACCAGATGCGCTCCGTCGCCGTGCCCGTTGTTCTCGATGGTCAGGCAGTTTCCGTACTCGCGGTTCTTCAACATGCCCGAGGCGGCCGGGAAGTGTCTGGCGAGTTTGGCCGTCTTGATCGCCAGCCCCACATACGCTTCTCGCGACGGGCCGCCGCCATCGGGCGACGCTTTCACCATCAGCGACGGCTCTACGCCGGCGGTCAGGGCGGCATCGCCGCGCGCGGTCACTTCGAACTCCTGCGACGCTCGTCCGGCGTCGAGGCGGAATCGATCGGGGCGGATGGTGACCTTGTCGTTCCCGCTCACTACCACATCGACGGCGCCGTTCCAGCCACTGCCCCGACGCACCGACAGCGTCACGCCCCCGCTTTGTCCGGGCAGCAGCTCCAATCGGCTCGGATCGACGGCCACCGTGAAGTCCGCCGCTCCGGCTTTGACCTCGGAACGGATATTCGTCTCGGCGATGAGATTGCGATTGGCATGCGCGCGCACTTTGACGTTGACGTATGCGTAGTGATCGGGAGCGGCATTGGGAAGGGCCTTGACCGTGATCTCATGACTTCCCGGAAGATGATCGATGGCGAAGCTCTCTTCGCTGACTGTCGTCCCTCCTGCGCTTCCTTTCGCCGTTACGTCGACCGCGCCGCTCCATCCGTTTTCGCCTTTGACGGTAATCTGTACTCGCCTCTCTTCGCCCGGTGACAGCTCGAATGCGCCGGGTTCGACGAGCACGCTCGCCGTGGCGTCGCGGTCGGCGATGTTGATCTTCAATGACGACGACGGAGAGTCGGACGCAAATGCTTCGCCTCCGGCTGCGCCCGTGATCTTCATTTCGAATTCGCCCGGCGCGGCGTCGCCTGCAGCGCGCACTGTGATTCGCTTCGGTGCTGTGTCGGCGCTCTGAAAAACATCCTGCTCATACTCGGTTTGCCAGGGCACGCGCGGATCGTGACCTTCCCATCTCAACGCAACGCCGTTCGTGAAGTCCGCCGCGCGTGTCAGGTGTACTTCGATCGTTTTTACCTCGCCCGGTTTCAGGGTGATGTTGTCGGGCTTGATGGCGATTGAAAACCCCTTGCCCCCGGGAACCTGCGGCGGCGGTGTTGAGACTGTCGCACCAGCCAGTTTGATATTGACCGTCACAGCCTCGCCGATCGGCTGGTTCGCGCTGTTGTATGGCGTAATCGGCCAGTCGAGACCTTCCGGCGCCATCTCCGCCTTTTCATGCGCGCGAATGGTGAATTTCGCGTCGGTGTAGGAGCCATCCGGTTGTTTCTTCACCTTGATGTTGCAGAGGTCAGCGATGACGTGCGTCCCCATGACGGCGAAGCTCCAGCGAACCTCGGGGTCCTGGCAGTCGCCGTTCGTGTGCACGACGACTTGAGTCCCTTTGAAGTCCCTCGTCAACTCGATGGCCGCCGGTTCGACCGTAGCCGTGCAGGGAACTGAGGGAGCCGGTGCTGCGTCAGTGACGCTCAACCGGACGATGCCGAACATGAAATCAATGGAATTACCGGGCGTGTCCTCGAAGGAGCCCCACAGCGGGCCGCTGTAGCGCCCTGCCGGGACGTTCGACGGGACGGTGATCGTGACCATCACCGAAGACATGGTGTTGTCGCTGCGCGTCGACGTCTGCGGCGAGTCCGTCGTGATGCCGACTTGCTGGCCGCTCGCGGAGGTGAGGTCGAGTTTGTAGACGACCGACGTGACGCCAGGGGGAGTATTGGTGTTCGTCAGTGTATTGACGGTGATGGTCTCCGCGGTGCCGGCGGCCATGGTGAAGTTGTTCGGCGTCACGGTTACATCGAACTGCGCCTGCGCCGATGCGCTGACACTCCACCCAATGCACCCCAGCATGAATGCCGCAGCGAGACACACGAAACGAGACGAGCGCATGAACTCTCCTGAGCCCTGAATAATCTACGAAAAGAGAAAGACCAGAAGACTCAATCTGTCAGTATGTTACAAGTAACACTAAACAACGAAGCGGAGCCTTTCAGGTTGAAAAGAGCGTACGTCAAAAGTGTAGAAAGAACAGGCGCGCCACTGAGCGGAAACTGGCTGCCCATTTGCGGCCGACGGCTGGCAGTGTTGAGTGTGCGCGCCTCTTGACATGAGTTATTTTTCAGGTTCAGGGGGAACGATGCCGATTCAAATTCGTCGAGTGTTTTCGTGCGTGACGATGGTCCTGTTGCTGCTCTGCGCCGGCAGCGTTCACGCGCAGGGACGAGTGAAAGAAGATCGGGAAACCCCTGTTGCCATTTGGCCGGACGATCCCTCCGACAGCCGTGGGGATCGCCGCGGAAATGATCCCCAACACCTGCCCGGAGAGGACTCCACTCTTTTCCCCAGTCCCAACGCTGGAACGTTCACGCTCGAGCCGAGCAACCTCTCTGTCCAGCTCACCAAGGGGATCACCACCTCCATCAACATCCGCGTCATTCCCAGCGGAGGTTTCAGTGATCCAGTTCAGATCACGACCTCTGGCTCCATTCAGGGCGGGAACGTATCGAACAGTCCAGCCATCATTTCGCCGCCGTACGATCAGACCTCGACGATCTTACTGTCGGCGACCAACGCCACGCCTTCCGGGCAATACTCGATCAGCATTCTCGGTCAGGCCGGAACCACGACCGTCAGTACGGGACTGTTCGTCAATGTGGTGGCCGCAGGGGAAGCCACGTTCGGGTTCTCTCTTTTTCCCAACAATGTGGATGTCGTCAAGGGCAGTGGGTTTGCAACGAGCGTCGAGACGTTTACAACCGGCAGTTTCACCACGCCCATCAACTACTCGATCAGCGGTCTTCCGGCCGGGGTCACCGTAACCGGCCTGCCTCAGACCCTGCAGGCCCCCTACGCCGACATTCCCGTCGTCTTTTCAGCCACGTCGAGCGCGGTGCCCGGCACCTATACGACAACCGTAGTTACCGGAACGGCTGGCAGCCTGACCTTGACGAAACCGGTCACCATCGTGGTGCGGGGCACGGCTGTCGGCGAATACAGCTTCCATGTCGATCCCGTGCCGATCTTCGTGACCGCGGGCGGGCGTCAACTCCTCACGCTCACAGTCACGTCGTTCGGCGGCTTCTCCGGCGTCGTTACCGTGAATCACGCCGAGTCCCATCCGTCGATCTTTGTCTTGAACAAGAACTGTCCTCTGTCAGGCGGCCCTTCGTGCCCAATCCAGAACATTCCGCTCAATGTGCCGGCCGGCGGCAGCGTTTCGGAACAAGTGCTCGTGTCCGTCACACCGACCTCGCCAGGCGGATCGATCATATTCACGACTTCCACGCCGGGCCTTCCTGACGAGGTTTCAACCTACAGCGTGGATATCGGCGCGCAACCCCCGGGTTTCGACCTCCACGCGGACCCTGTCAATCCGACGATTGCCCAGGGTCAAAGCCGTCAGATCACAGTCACGCTCACACGCCTCGACGGCTTCACCGGCGCGGTGCCCGTCGAAGTCACGGCGCAACCTGGATTCACCTTTGCCGAGCCTCTTCCGATTATCTTCGCTCCGGGAGAGACCTCCAAACCCCTGACGCTCCAGGTCGGCGCAAGTGTGACCCCCGCGACGAATTACACGGTCAATCTCTTCGCTAGTGTGCCGTCGATCTCCGCCTCAACGGGTGCAACCATTGTCGTGAACGTCACGCCGGCGCCGTCAGCAGGTAATTTCTTTCTGTTCCCCACTCCGGGCACCATCACGGCCCAACAGGGACAGAGCGGCACGACCACGATCAACCTCACTCGTAGTGGAGGATTCACCGGCCCCGTCACCGTGGATGCCACCATCGCCGGGGGCCCGGTTGCCGGCTCGGGCTACACCATCACGCCTGCCCTTCCCTTTACCTTCGCCGCTGGAGAGACCACGAAGCAGGTCACGATCACTCCCGACACCACCGTCCCGGTGGGAACACACACGGTCACCTTCATGGGCACGGCCAGCGGCATCGGGACCAGGAACTGTAATGTGCTGGTCAACGTGACGGCCGCGCCGTTAGTCCCGGACTTCACATTCGCAGTCACGCCGAATCCGGTCTCCGTGACGCAGAACGCCAGCACGACCGCGACCGCCACCATCACGCGAAGCGGTGGCTTCAACGGCGACGTGAATGTCAGCGGTACGACCGGCGCACAGGGAGTGACGATCGGCTCAGTCACGATCCCCGCCGGCCAGACGACCGCAACGCTCACGATCGTCGCAACGTCCAGCGCGACGACCGGCCCCTCCACCATCAACTTCAGCGCGGCCGCGCCCAGCATCCCCAAGACTCTGACCTCCGTCATCAACCTGACGGTCGTCGCACAACAGGCTCCGGCCGACTTCACGATCAACGTCGCTCCATCAGAGATTCAGGTCAACGCGGGTGGAACCGGCCTGGTCACCATGACTCTCACCCGCCAGAATTTCACCGGCAATGTCACCGTCAATGCAACAGGCGGCGCCGGCATCACGATCACGCCCCAGACGTTCACGTTCAGCGGTACGACGACGCAGGCCTTCAACATTCTCGTAGCCCCCGACGCCCCGGCCGGACGCACGCCGATCTCGTTCACCGCGACTTCGACCGCTCTCCCTGGCGTGACCCGTTCCGCGAGCGCGGGAGTGACCGTAATTCCTGTGAGCACCGGTGCCCCGATCATCAGCTCGATCACGCCGTCCGCGCTCGTGGCTGGCGCACAGAGAGCTGTGGTCGTTCTCGCCGGTCGCAATTTCGTGGCCGGAGCGCAGATCTTCTCCAATCGAACGGACGTGGTCGTCGAGAGCGCGGAGATTCAATCCGACTCGATCGCAATCGTTGTCGTCACCGTGAATCCCTTCGCTGAAGCCGGCCCAACGACGTTCCGCCTGCGGAATCCAAACGGTCTGACCACCGCGCAGGGAGTCGAGTTGATCGTCTACGAGGAGGGTGACATCGGAGCGCCCCTCGGCGTGACCGCTGCCGCGATTCTCAGTCCTCTCGGCGGGAAGATCGTCACCAACGTGGATCGTCCCTACGCCACCGGCGTCGTCGCGACCTCGGGAACCGGCACGATCAGCGGCCGCTGGCTGTTCGACGGCGGCACGTTCGACAGTTTCACGATCACCGTTTCCGCCGGTGAGCCGGCCATGGTGACCTCGCGCGTTCCGCTGCCGTCATCGCACGCCGGACCCCACCAGCTTCAACTCGTGATCGATGTGCCGCAACAGGCGCAGTCCGCCGCCATTGCCATTCGTATGGCCATCGATAGCGCGAGCAATCTGACCATCCTCGGCCCGGTCGGCCAGAGCGGAGGCTCGGGAAACGCGGGCGACGCAATGACCCTCCGCTGGTCGATGGTCCCCGGCGCCCAGGGTTACGTCGTCGAGCTGACCCGCGAGGGACAGCCGTTCCCGTCCCAGGTTGAAGTCGGACAGGAAGCGGAATTGCCGATCGATGCCGCCGATCTGCCCACCGGCGGCGGCCCGGTTCGTTGGCGCGTTGCACCGATGTACTGTTGCTCGGGCAACGACTCCTATGCCGGGACGTTCTCCGATTGGAGCGACCTGCCACTCGATCGAAGCGCACGCGGGGAGCGCGAGCTGTTCGAATCGATCCGCGACACGGCCATCGCCGAGGCGATGACGCCACGACTGAAGTATCAGCTCGCCCGTCTCGCCGCGAGCGACAGTGACGAGAACTTGTTGCTCGATTCGTCCACCTACCAGCTCGCCCAGGGAACAGCGCCTGCCCGTACCGGCGCAGCAGGAACGAAATCGAGCCTGCGCTCCGACTGGTCCGTCGTTCCGATGGCCACCTCGACGTACACCCGTCACGCGACCGATCAGGATGGCTCGATCCAACTCTCGGGTCAGGGCGATCTGGGACTCCCGCCGCTTGCCAGCAAGTACACGACCGACTTCACTGGAGCGAACATTTACGGTGACGACTTCACCTTCCGGGGCAGCCGCAACTGGATTGTGAACGTCGGCAATGCCAAAGCATCAAAGCGGGTCATAAGACCGGAGGCGACCTTTGGCTATGGTCCACCGGACTTCTTCCGCGGAGCGCAACTGGTGACTTCATCGCTGGCGCGTGGGGGTGCCCTCGGGCGCGTCTCCACCCGCTTCGGCTCCCTTGCGTATTACTCAACCTTCACCGACGCGCTCGACGGAGTCATCGGCGGCAACTTCGGGATGCAGCAGAAGCTCGATGCCGTGGCGCTCGAATTCCATGAAACGAAGAAGCTCTCGTTCAAGATCATCAGCATGCACGTCGAGGACCTTCCGCTGGCGAGCCAGAGCGCTCCGCGGGGCGAAGGACGTTCGCTCGGGTTCCTGACCTCGTACAAAGTGAGCCCGAAGCTGCAGCTCGTGGCCGAGGCTTCCCGCGGACGAGGAGAATGGACCACGCGCGACGGACTGCGCGAGCGCGAAGGGGACGCCTTCCGCATCGGAATGTCGGGCATGCGCGGAAGGACCTCGTACCGCGCCGATTTCAATCACACCGACAGCGACTACGCCAACCCAGGCAACCGTGGCTTCACGGCGGCGTCCATTCCGAACCGCACGGGAGGAAGCCTGAGTATCACCCGCCCCGTCGGTCGCGGCTCCGCCACCCTGGCCTTGAAACATCAGACCCAGACCCGGTCGTCCATTACCGCGGACGCTACGGGACTGAATTTGTCGTACAACCTGCAACTGAAGCCGTCCGTCAGTCTGAGTGCGACGGCGAACACGAACGTCGACTCGGCCGACGCGGACACGCAGAGGCGCCTGCCAGGGACCGATCGCCAGCAGCGCGGCGGCACAGTCACCCTGTCCGAGCGATACGGCCGTCTCAACCTCTCGCAGACTCTCGCCCATCAACGGCTGAACGACGATGTGAATCTGAGCGCGACGAACAACGTCACCACGCTCACACTCAGCGGCGGCGGGACAATCGTGCCGAACTTCAATCTCTTCGCCACGTCGACGGTCATTCACAGTGCCGCCGCGCCGACCGTTGGCGACGGCGACAACATAACGTTCTCATTGCAGCCATCCTTCGCCATACCCCGACTCAATCTGTCGCTGCAGCCGCGCCTGTCGTACAACTTCAACGACAATGATTTCCGCCGCACCAGCAATCGGGGCGAGCAGTACGCGGCGCTGATGCAGTGGAGTCCGGACTGGTTCAACAAGATCGGAGCGTTACAGCTCTCTTCGAACTGGAACCGCACCGAGGATGAACTGCAGGGACGCACGAACCGTTCGCTGAACCGCTCGTACGTCGGCACGTTCACGCTGAAGTGGGGCGAAGGAGTCGGTGCCGACATGTTTCGCCGCCACAAGCTGCCCGGTGAGCTGCCGGTTACCGGCCGCCAGGGTGCCAGCCAGGATCCGATCAATGGCAGAACGTCCGCGACGGCGGGCTCCAGGAAGTAACTCGCCACAAACGTGTGCGGGACGGCCTCCATCGGCCGCCCCGCTTAGCCGTAATGCTCAGGCATCACGATGCGCGAACTGTTCGAAGGCGAGAACGCGCCAGAGCCGGCAGACATCCAGCTTCACGTTCCTCGGACCGATGCGTAACCATCTAGCCAGAAGCGTGTCGCTACGCATCGACGATCTCTCGCTCACGGCCCAACGTAACGGTAGATGAACGGCACCTGGGCGCGCAGCGCGCCCAGGTGAATCTCACGAGATTGCCGTCAAATCACTCGATGCCACGGCACCGCCAGGATCCCATCGGCGACCCTTGGGTTGCGCGACAGCGGGGAAAGAACACACTCGCCAGCTCCGAGAGCTTCCTCCGCGATCATCTCTACGGGGCACATCGGCCCGGGTACGGATAATCGTCCACGTCGTGGACGATTATCGTTCACGCACGTAACCTGGAACTGCTCAGTCCTCGGTCCTGTCTTACAATCCGCCGCGATGCGTACAGGCGGCCTCAATATCGTGACGATCGGCGGGGGTACCGGACTCTCGACGCTTCTGCGCGGTCTCAAGCAGTACGTCGGGGCCGAGGGGGCGTGGTCGGTCGGCGATCTGGGGGCCATCGTCACGGTGACTGACGAGGGAGGGAGTTCCGGCGCGCTGCGCAAGGAGTTCGGCGTCCTTCCTCCGGGCGATATCCGCAACTGCATCGTGGCGCTCGCGGAAGAGGAGCAGCTCCTCTCGCGGCTCTTCAGCTATCGTTTCGAGACCGACTCGATCCTGAAGGGGCACTCGTTAGGCAACCTGCTACTCATGGCGCTGACGGAGATCACCGGCGGCTTCGACAATGCGATTCTCGCGGCGGGCGAGGTCCTGGCCATCCGCGGCGAGATCTATCCGTCGACGCTCTCCGACGTGCGGCTGCGCGCTACGCTGGCTGACGGCACGGAACTCGTCGGCGAAGTCGCCATCAGCGGATCCCACATCGGCGAGCTGCCGAAGAACGAGCCCCGCCACGCCCGCATCGTTCACCTCGCGATCGACCCGCCTGACGCTGAGCCTCCCGAACTCGCCCTGCAGGCGATCCGCGAGGCCGATCTCGTCATCATCGGTCCAGGATCGCTCTACACCTCGGTGCTCCCCAACCTGGCCATTCGCAAGATCGCAGAAACGCTGCGTAACTCGCGTTCGCTGCGCGTCTACATCTGCAACGTCATGACGCAGCCGGGCGAGACCGACGGCTATTCGGCGCAGGATCATCTCTCAGCAATCGTCGAGCATGCCGGGCTCGTCGTCGACGTGATGGTGATCAACGGACGCCGCCCGTCCGACGCGATCCTGCAGACGTACGCCGCGGAGAATCAGCATCCCGTGCAGTTCGACATCAACGAAATTCGCGACCTCGGCGTCACGCCTTTTTTCGGCGACATCATTGCCGAAGAGAACTACGTCAGGCACGATGCGTCAGCGCTGGCGGAAACGGTATTCAGGCTCTACGACCGGTACGGCCGCTCGGTCGAGCGGATGCGCCGCGAGTGAGAGGCCCGGTTCACAGCCTCTGAGCCTGCCGCTTGCATGGATGGGCAGCAGGACGAGAGAACGACATGCGCAATGACCTCGACGTGATCATCCTCGCGGCCGGACTCGGCACGCGAATGAAGTCAGCCACCATCAAGATCCTGCACCGCGCCGCGGGCCGGCCGATCATCGAATACGTGCTCGATCTTGCCGCGGAACTGACCGGGCAGCTGCCGGTCATGATCGTCGGGCACCAGCGCGACGCCGTGCAGACGTCCGTCGGGAACCGGGCGCGCTTCGCCGTACAGGACCAGCAACTCGGCACGGGACACGCGGTCCTCCAGGCCGAGCAGGTCATCGATCCCGCCGCCCTTACGGGTCGAAACGTTTTGATTCTCTCGGGCGACGTACCGCTCACTCGAAGCGAGACACTCGCTGCGCTGGTCCGCGAGCATGAGCAGAGCGGCAACGCACTCACCCTCCTCACCATGCGCCTCAGTGAACCGGCCATGTACGGCCGCGTCGTTCGCGACGAACAGGGCGCCGTCTCGCGCATCGTCGAGGCGAAGGACGCCAGCGATGCGGAAAAGTTGATCGACGAGGTCAACGCCGGCATCTACATCTTCAGCGGCGATCATCTCTTCACCAATCTGAGGAAGCTCGGCAACTCCAACTCGCAGGGGGAGTACTACCTGACTGACCTGCTGGCGATGATCCGTGAGAACGGCCATCGGATTGGTGCCCTGATCGTCGACGATCCCGTGGAAGCACTCGGTGTGAACTCACGCGCAGAACTGGCCACTGTCGAGGGCGAGATCCAGCGGCGTGTCGTGGAGAGGCTGATGAAAGAGGGCGTCACCTTCCGCAATCCGTCCACCTGCGTCATCGACTCGACCGTGACGATCGGCGCAGACACAGTGATCTACCCGTTCGTGACGCTCGAAGGTTCGACGACCATCGGAACCGGATGCGTGCTCGATCCCGGAGTGCATCTCGTCGACGTCACGGTCGGCAACGACGTCCACCTCAAGACGGGAACGGTGGCCGAGGATTCGGTGATCGAGAACGAGGCCACGGTCGGCCCGTACGCACACCTGCGCCCCGGCACGCGGCTCGGGCCGCATGTCAAGATCGGAAACTTCGTCGAAACCAAGAAGGCCGTCTTCGGAGCTGGTTCGAAAGCCTCGCATCTCTCCTATATCGGAGACGCGGAGATCGGAGCCGACGTGAATATCGGAGCCGGGACCATCACCTGCAACTACGACGGCGTCAACAAGCACAAGACCATCCTCGAGGACGGTGTCTTCATCGGTTCAGACTCCCAGCTCGTCGCTCCGATCCGCATCGGACGCGGCGCCTACGTCGGCGCCGGTTCGACGGTCACGAAAGATGTCCCTGCGGATGCACTGGCGCTGAGCCGTACTCCTCAGCGAAACATCGAAGGCTGGGCCGCGAAACGGCGCGAGACCCTGAAGAAGAAGTGACGAGCTCGATTTAACGCAGCAGTCCCTGTTGCGATCGCGCGACGTTGGCTCGTGTCGCGTGATGCCACGAGAGCAGTGCGCTGTGGCGCACGACGGGCGGGGACGCCCGCCAGCCTCCGTTCATCGCCGCTGGACGGTGCGTCGCGCCTTACAACTTCTCCAGGTCCACGCGCATCCGGCCGAAGTCGAGCACTACGATGAAGTTCCTCAGGTAGTTCTCGCCGATGATCCCGGCCGATCGCGTCTCACCGGGAGAGGAGTACATCGGGAGCGTCTTGAACGTGCCCGCCCACTTGTCGAGCCCAATCTCCACGTTCTGCACCTTCGCTCCGCGCTTGGTCGCACCACCCAGTCCCTGCAGTGTCGCGTTGTGCATGCGGGGCGCGTAGGTATTGATCGGTAGTTTGGACAACTGCGAGTCGTTGAGGAACGTCACTTCGGATCCGGTGTCGAGTACGAATAGGAACCAGCCCTTCTTGTTGATCGTGGTGCGGACGACTGGGCGGAAGTTGTCGAAGTAGAGATTCTGATCTGCCGCAGGTTGTCGATCGCGCGCGGTCAGTCGCGTGAACGTAGCCCTGCTGCGCCGAAAATCGAGTTCGGTGCGGAACTCCTTGAGCAGATTCGCGCCGAGGAGAAAGTCCATCCTGAACTCGCGCCGGTCGCTGACCAGAAACTTCATGTTGGAGTCGGGCATGATGGCCACCGGAACGTTGTCGATGGTGATCGCGCCAATCTCGAGCGTCTCGATCAATCCGAACTCGACCTTGATCGGCTCTCCCAGCAGGCCGTAAAACGTACCTTCAACCTTCCCCAGACGTTTGATGGCCAGCGTGTCGGCCACGCTCTTCGAGATGATCGACAGCACCGCGCCGGAATCGATCACGGCGGAGAGGTCTTTCTTTCCGTTGATCGTGATGTCGACGCGCGGCACATCGGGGCGGCCGACGCGCATCGGCACCTCATCGCTCACGGTGCCGCGGAAGGAGTAGACCTGGACCGTGGACAGCGACGTCAGGTAGTCCATGTGCCACTGCTTGACGGCCAGGCCGTAGTCGCGCGCCGTTTCGGCCCAGTCGAGACTGGTCGCGAAGTTGTTGGTGAGGTATTCGATCTGCGCGAGGTCCCACGCAACCGCGGCGTAGGTGTCACGCCCGGGACTCAGGTCGAGAGCCTGGCGAAGATGCCGGCGCGCAGTGTCGTAGCGTCCTCCCGCCAGTTCGGCGGCACCGAGCGCGGCCAGGTCCTGCGCATTCTTTCGCGGACGAGCATCAATGGTTTTCGCCTGCTCGAATGCGTGGAGGAAATCTGCGCGTTCGAGCATCTGCCGGACGTCGGCGCCCCGCTCCAGGCCAGCCGGCGTCAGGAACGCTGGCCGTATCGACACTTCGTTGTATAGCGTGCAGCCTGCAAGCAGGGCTGCGACCGCAAACGCCGCGCCGTAGAACGACTTCATCAACCACCGATCACGCATTGCGATCTCCCGAGTGCCCTCGATTCTATGAGGGCTGGTGGCAGGAACCGTCTTCGGATGCGGTTTCGGCACACGCTGGTTGTGAATCCGTGACAGCGGTGGTGCCGCTCGTCTCACGAGTCGAGTCTCTGAGCTCGTGCCGCCTTGCGCACCGTGATGCCGAGTTCGCGGATCTGGTAAGCGAGCGCCTGACGCGAGATCTGCAGCATCGCCGCGGCGCGATTCTGGTTGCCGCGCGCTTCGTCGAGTGACCTCTCGATCAACTCGCGACGGAATCTCGTCATGGCGTCCTGATAAGAACCGCCGTGTGCGCGGCGTCCCTCACCAGTGCGCACGCGCACGCGTTGCGGTAGAAACTCCATCGTCAGTTCTTTCGAGTCGCCCGCCATCGCGTGCGCTGCGCGGATCGTGTTCTGCAGTTCGCGCACATTCCCCGGCCATGCGTAGAGGAGCAACGCTGCCTCGACCTCTTCGGACATCCGGCCCGGTCCCCCGCGATGCCGCGAGCGCTCGCTGTCGAGGAAGGAACCGGCCAGCTTCAGGATGTCGCTGCCCCGGTCGCGAAGTGCAGGCAGCACGATGTCGACGCCATGCACGCGATAGAAGAGGTCCTCGCGAAAGCCGCCATTCTCGACCGCTTCCTCGAGATCGCGGTTCGTGGCGCAGACGATGCGGACGTCGGCCGTTCGATTGACCGTCTCGCCGACCCGCCGGAACTCCTTCTCCTGCAGAAAGCGGAGCAGCTTGGATTGCGCTGGCAGCGGCAACTCGCCGATCTCGTCGAGGAAGAGCGTCCCGCCATCGGTCGTCTCGACCAGGCCCGGACGATCGCGATCGGCTCCCGTAAATGCGCCGCGCGCGTGACCGAACAGTTCGCTCTCGATCAGGTTCTCCGGCAGCGCCGCGCAATTGATCGCAGTGAATGCATGGCTGCGCCGCGAGGAGTGCCGATGGATGGCTCGCGCCGCGAGTTCCTTGCCCGTCCCGGACGCGCCGAGGATGAGGACCACCACGTCGCGGGAGGCGACGCGGTGAATGCGTTCGTAGACCTCGCGCATCACCGGAGACTCGCCGATCATTCCGTCCACAGTCGACGGCGCATCGGTCACGACCTCAGCCTGCTCCTGCTGCTCGAGCACGCGTCGCAAGCGTCCGTTCTCGGCGCGCGTCGACATGATCGAAGCCAGCGCCTGACGAGACTCTTCAGGCCACTCTTCCGAGCCCTCGATGAAGATCAGGTCGCGTTCCGAGGTACGAATCCATCCGGCCGGGTGCACGCTGAGCGCGCGATCCAGGTCGCCTGCTGCAAGATGCGGCAGCGTCCCTTCCTGTGACCAGCGACCCAGCCGGTTTCGCGTGGCCATCCGCCAGTGCACGGGAAGCGCGGATGCGCCGAACGGAAACGGAGCCGTCGCGGCGGCGCGCAGGCAGCGAAGGTCAGTGGCGGTCCTGGCCCTCGCCGCAGTCATCTCGATTCCGAGTTCACCGGCCATCGTGGCTGCGACGTCATCACGGCGCCACGCCAGCGCAACGCGGAAGAGGGCGAGCCGCGAAGAGCTGCTTTTCGCGGCGGCCAGCAGTCCGTCGGTAGGGTCGGTCGTCGCGCCGCGCAAGGCAATCAACTGCTCCCGCCGGCGCGTCAGTTCGCGATTCCCCGACCTTCCCGTCGATCGCATTGGTGCAGTGGTGCCGCGGACGAACTGAATCTCGTCCAGGATCATCGCGGCCGCCTCGCGAATCTGCAGGTTCAACTCGGGGACGCGTTCGACCACCTGCGCGTGCTGCTCTGCCTCTTCGAAGCGGCCCCGCGAGAAAGCGAGATGCGCTTCGAGCAACCCCAGCTCGACGAGTCCACGTGCGTCATGCCGTGTTTCGTAGATGCTCCGAAGCCGCTGGAGCCGGATCTCCGCGTGAGCCCACTGGCCGTCATCCGCCGCGAGGTAAGTCAGCGTGAACAGGATCGCTGCAGCTGCCCGGTCGCCGTGCGACTCGTCAATCTCGCTCAACGCCTGGAGTGCGGCAGAACGCGTGTCATCCCAGGCGCCGCTGGAAAAGAGAGCGAAGATCTGATCCAGAGCGGCATCGATTCTTTCCGTGACCGATCGCGCGAGCGCAAACGCGGACTGCGCATGACGGGCTGCCGACTCGAGATCACCGGTGGCCGAGGCCCGGTAGGTTTCGAGTCGTTCGCAAAGATAAGCGTCCGCCGGAAGCGGGCCACCGTCTTGATCTGTATCGTTCGCAATCAGCGCGCGCTCGTAAGTGACAAAGGCAGCCAGGCGGCGATCCTCATTCAGGCCGTTCAGCTGGAGCAGCGAGTCCGCGTAACGACCTTCGAGGCGCAGCAATTCGGCGCGCAGGAGCGATGCCGGTCCGTCGAGCTCCGACATTTCTTCCAGCTTCGCGAGTGCGCCGGCATAGTCGCCCCTGCGGCGATCGACCCGCGCCAGGATGATCTCGAGTCCGGGGCCGTCAAGCCGGCTGCTCACCCTCAATGCGTCGTCGTACCGGCCCTCATCGACCAGCGCGTGTGCGAGCTTCGAGACAAGTGGTGCGGAGAGTTGCGCGACTGGGATCGCGAGCAGCGCTTCGACCAGTTGCTGCGACGTTTCCCATTCCACGGATTCGAGAAGATCGACGGCGCGCGAATCATCTCCCGCCTCTAGATAGAGCAACGCCGAAGCGACCCCGCTCGTCATCGCTGCGGCAGTCCGGCAGAGAGCCGCACGCGATGCCGGCGGAATGTGCGCCGCGGCCGCAGCACGCGCTTGCTCGCTGGCGAACGAGATGCCCTCGTCGTCGAGGGAAGTAGTGCCGTCCACGACGAGTTCGCTCAGGTCTCCACCGAAGAAGAAGGCCTGCAGGTAGCGCGCGGCCAGTCCTCGGTCGATCCTCCGCCCGAGCAATGCGAGGGCAGCGAGCCAGGAACGACGCGGCTCGGCCAGCGCGCGACTCTCCGGAAGCGGAGGAAGCGTTCCTGTCTGGAGAAAAAGCGCGAACGCATCCGACGCCGCGAAGCTCTCGATCCAGCGCACGGGATCGCCCTCCGCGGATGCGCGGATTCCCGCGGCCCGCAACGCGGTGATTCGAGGTGCGACAATGAAGAGTTGCGCGGGGGGAAGCACCTCCCCCGGATCCGGGGTCACCCACGCCGCCAGTTCCGACTTTTCGAGAATCTCCAGGACCTGACGCGAAGACGCGTCGATCGTTCCCGGATCCCGAATCACGACGACATGCTTCTTTGCAGCGAATCGGGCCAGGAGGATTTCCGCTGCAGTGGCTACCGGAACATCCGCGATCCCGAACACGGCAAGCGCAGAGAAGGGAACGACGGGTGAGGTCTGTTCGATGATGCAGGTCACCGCGCGTCCATCCATCGCGCTGCCTGCGATCAGGGCGGGCGTGACGTCATCCGCCGCCATGAAGCGACCACCGGAACGACTCCACAGTCGTTCGAGTCCAGTCGCTCCCGGCGCGAGCACGACTCCGGCTGCCGACGTCCTCATCCAGCGGAGATCCGCCGTGGCATCGCCGGTCAGCCGATCGAACACTTCTCGATACACCGACTCCGCCCGCGCCCAGGCGCGTCCGAACACTTCCAGGCGGGGAGCACCGATTCGCTCCGCGAACGATTGCACGAGCGTGAGCGCGGACTCCGGTTCTCCTCGATAGCGGGCAGCAATGCGGATGAGTCGCGCATCCGAACCACGCCGGCGGATGACGGCCCATTCCGCCGGGTCGAACTCCCCGGCGGGGACGCCGGCAAACTGCATCAATGCGCAGTGACTTGCGAATTGCGCCACCAATGAGAGCCGTTCACGTTCGCCGCCCTGCGTCAACTCTGCAAGCGGTATGGCTTCGAGTGGCGCACCGAAGGCCGAGTCGTACCAGGGTAAGGTCGAGTGACGAAGCGTGGCGATGACCGCCGGCTCCCAGAGGAAGCCCGACGATGACACTGTCCACGCGTCGCGAACGCGCTGTTTGTTCATCATGTTCGTGCGCGGGGAAAGTATCAGATTCGCGGGCGATCTTTCAGCCGCTTCGTTCAATCGATCTTCCAGACGCGCTGCGGACCGCCATCCGGCTCTCACATACAATCGCGGCGAAATGAATGACCTCGAGGTGGCAATCGACGCAGCACGACGGGGAGCAGCGGTGCTTCTCACGTACTGGGAACAACTCGGCAAGGACGACGCAGACCTGAAATCGCGTCACGACTGGGTGTCACGCGCCGACCGCGAAAGTGAAGCCGCGATCATTGCCGCGATCCGTGAGTCTCGTCCCGACGATACCTGCCTCGGCGAAGAGAGCGGTCTGACCCGTCCCGGATCGAGCGACGACCGCAAGTGGATCATCGATCCGCTCGACGGCACATCGAACTACCTCCAGCACTTTCCCTTCTGGTCCATCTCGATCGGTCTCCAGAAAGGAAATGAGATTGTCGCCGGCGTCGTCTATGAACCACTCCGCGACATCGTCTTTTCCGCGGAACTCGGAGGTGGCGCGTTTCGCGATGACAAACGTCTGTCCGTCTCTTCCCAGCAGGGTGTCGAGGGTGCGTTTCTGGCGACTGGCTTTCCGTTTCGTGCGCAGCAGTTCGTCTCGATGTACTGCGATATTTTCGAGGATGTCATCCGGGTTGCGAAGGGAGTCCGGCGCGCTGGATCTGCCGCTCTCGATCTCGCCTACACCGCCGCGGGAGTCTTCGACGGTTTCTTCGAACTTCATCTTTCGCCGTGGGATGTTGCGGCGGGATCGCTGCTCGTTCGCGAAGCGGGCGGAGTAGTCAGCGACTTCTCCGGCGGAGAGCGCTGGCTCGAACGCGGCAACATCATCGGAGCCCCGCCGGGCGTGCAGGCCCAACTCGTCGAGATCATCGGCCGCCACACCTCGGAAGACCGCCTCGATCGCAACCCGTGATGGCCACGACCCTTCCGGCCGACTTCTATCAGCACGACACGGTGTCGGTCGCACGGGACCTGCTCGGTTGCGTCCTGTGGCGGAGGATCGACGGACTCCTCCTGGGCGCCCGCATCGTGGAAACCGAAGCCTACCTCGGCGCCAATGACGCCGCGAGTCACGCACGCGGTGGCCTGCGCTCGTCGCGCAACGCGTCGATGTATCTTCGCGGTGGCCATGCCTACGTCTACTTCACGTACGGCATGCACTGGTGCATGAACGTCGTGACCCAGGACGAGGGAATCGCCGAGGCCGTGCTGCTGCGCGCTGCCGAACCGGTAACTGGAATCGAGGAGATGCGCGAACGGCGGGTGAAGGCGAAGCGGGATCCCGACCTGATGAGCGGTCCCGGAAAACTCTGCATGGCGCTGGGCGTCGACCGCTCCCTCGACGGTGAACGTCTCGACGGCTCCCGGCTCTACATGACGCGCCGAGACATCGACGTGCTCGAGGACGACATCGTCGTCTCTCCGCGAATCGGCATCGACAACTCAGGCGAAGCCGCACACTGGCCGCTGCGTTTTTACCTGCGTGGAAACGCGAACGTCTCCCGGCCGCGTTCATGAACGTCGATCACTATCAGACTCCAGGCGAAGGCGTCGAGGTCCGACAGAAGATCGAACGCTCGGAGTTCCTCGCCATTGCGTTTCCGGTCACCACGGACGACGGCTTCTTCGCAGCCTTGCATCGGATCGAGAAGTTGCATTTCGACGCCACGCATCATTGCTGGGCCTTCCGGCTGTTTCACGAGGGTGAGGCCCGGCAGCGCAGTTCGGACGCCGGCGAGCCTTCCGGAAGCGCGGGAAAGCCGATCCTTGCGGCCATCGAAAACTCCCAGTTGTTCGATGTCGGGGTGGTGGTGGTGAGGTGGTACGGAGGCGTCAAACTGGGAACCGGCGGCCTGTCACGCGCCTATCGCGAGACGGCCGCTGAAGCGCTTCGCCTCGCTCGTCGCGAGGACCGGTACATCTACGAGCGGATCACGGTCGAAGTCCCATTCGAACAACTCGGCGCAATCTACCGCCTGGTCCGGCCGCCCGACATCGTGCTCGCGGGGGAGTCGTACGCTTCCACGAACGAGTTCCGGTTCGACGTTCGCCGCAGTCTGGCCGATGCCTTCACTCTGGAACTGACGGAACGCCGCTTCATCTACCGGCGTTAACCTATTCTTCCGCCACGGTCGTCTTCGCGATCCGGTCACCCGTGCGGGAGCGGCCGCCAATCACGAGGATCGCTTCCACGAGATTCCATCCCGGGACGACCAGCGGAACGTTGCGGATCACCGACCGCATGACTCCGCAGCCTTCTCCCTGTCGAGTGCGGATGCGCAGACCGAGCAGTTTCTTGCCGGGAGAACGGCCCCGGATTCCATCCCGGATCAGCATTGCGATCATGAAGATCCCGAGCGCGATCCACCACACCAGCTGAATCGATTTTCCCGACCCGCCGACCCAGGCCATTGCGTAACTCAGGACCGACGATGGGAGGATGAGCGCCAGCGCCAGGGCCAGAGAATCGACCAGAAACGCTGCGATCCTGAGTAGAGTCGTCTGGGACGGGTCAGTCAGAGACATGGATTGAAAACCTTTTCCTCGGACTTCCGTACAACCGGCTACAGGTGAACATCATGAACAACTCGAGACTCAAAGCCTCGCTCCTCTCGCTGGCGGTTCTGGCCACTTCATGTGGTGTGTCCGGGGAACGCTACGAGGCAAAGATCAATCGCCAGTGGCCAGCCGCTTCCGTGCACAACCTCGAGATCGATGAAGTGAACGGCAGCGTCACCGTCGAGGCCGGGACCGGAAGCGACATCACGCTCGAAGCCCAGGTCACCTCGCGCGGCGTGGCACCAAAGAAGAACGCCGAGAACGAAGGGTACTTCACCACCCGGCTCGACGGCGATACTCTCCGGATCGAGCGCGAGGCGGGATCGGGTCATGTCAATCTCCCGTTCTTCAAGACCGACCAGGTCACGATCAACTACACGCTGCACGTACCGGCCACGGTGACTCTCGACCTGGAAACGGTCAACGGCCGCATCTCGACTCATGGAATCTCCGGTGCGACCGAGCTGGCCACCGTCAACGGGCCGATCGAGGTCGACAGTCCGGGCACGAGCGCGGTCAACGCCCACACCGTCAATGGCAAGGTGCGGGCGCGTTTTCTCGAATCATTTCAGGGCGCGAATCTCAAGACTGTCAATGGCGGAATCGAAGCGATGCTTCCGGCGAGCGCTTCTTTTTCCTGCGATCTCTCTCAGGTCAACGGCGATTTCGAGGCCTCATTCCCTCTCGCGATTCACTCCAATCCGGGTAGACGTCGCGTTTCCGGCGACGTGAACGGAGGGCGATATCAGCTGAAGATCACCACGGTGAACGGAGACGTTGAAGTCGCGCACCTCGTGCCCCCAGTGCCCCCAGTGCCTCCGGTCGCACCAACCGCTCCGGTGACCCCGGGCGCAGCGCCATCGGCCCCACCGGCGGCGCCAGCGGTGCCGATGGCGCCCACACCAACCGTCTAACCCTTCGCGCAGGCCGCTATACTCGCGACGCATGCGGCCTGCGCGCATCTCCATCGTCATCGCTGCCGCCCTCTTCGTCGTCCTGACGCTGGCCGCCGTTGCGCCGATCCGCAGCTACGATTCCTTCTGGCACCTCGCCACGGGACGCTGGATCGTCGAGCATCGCGCCCTTCCGCTGCAGGATCCTTTCACCCTGGCCAGCGACCGGAGTGCGTGGATCAACGGGCAATGGTTGTTTCAGGTCGTGCTCTACGCGGTTCACGAGGCCACTGGCCTGAGCGGGATTTCCTGGGCTCGCGCCTTGTTCGTCGCTCTCCTGTTTACCGTCGCGTTTTCCGCGGCTCGCCGGGGGCGTGACTGGGGACAGCCACTCCTCGTCACCGCGCTCGGATTCGCAGGAGCGGCAGTGTTTCTCGACGTGCGGCCTTCGAGTGCGGCCGCCTTCTTCGTCGTCGTCTCGATCGCACTGATCGAGCGGATCCGCGCCGCGTCGGGTCGGGACCGGAACCTTCTGGTCGCTGGATACGTGATTCTGTCGATCGCCTGGATCAACGTGCATCCCTCAGCACTGCTGGCGCCGATTCTTGGCGCCCTGGCGTTGACTGGTCCGCTCCTCCCGTTGGCGAGCGCGGTCGCGCTGCTGGTCAATCCCTTCGGCGTGAAGGGAGTCGTGGCGCCGCTGCAGCTGATGTCGTTCGTGCAGAGCGGTGAGTTCGTCAACGCGGAGTGGCTGCCGAGCCTGCCGATCCAGTTCCCTCTGCTCTACGTGACCATCGCGCTCGGGGCCGCGCTGTTTGCCGTCGACCGCGCCAGGCGCGATCACGTCTGGCGCGCGCTGATCTTGGTGGCGCTCGCGTATCTGGCGATCCGGCACGTGCGCAACCAGCCACTTTTCTTCTGCGCGCTGCCTCTGCTTCTCGCACCGTTTCATCGACGCGAGATCCCACGCCTCGTTCACGCCATCGTGGCAGTCGCCGCGATCGGCAGCGTGGCGCTCATGACGAAACATTCTCCAGGTGTCGATGCCTCACGCTTCCCCGTAAACGCGACCTCCCGTCTGCTCGCATCGGGACTGCGCGGGAACGTTTACAACCCCGACCAGTTCGGAGGGTTCCTGATCTGGAGCTTCTATCCCGACCGGCGCGTCCTCACCGACGGGCGCAACGAGCTCTATCACGCCTACATCCCGGAGTATGCGGCGTCGCGGAATGACGGCAGGAAGTGGAACGCACTCCTCGACAGGTACGGCGTCGATCTGGCCGTAGATGAGTATCGTCCTCCGCTTCCCGTAGTGAATGCGTTGACAGGGGAGCGCGTAAGGATGGCTGCGTCGCTCGCTCACTTCCCGCGGACTCGCTGGGCACTCATCGCATACGACGAGGCGGGGATGATCTTCGCGAGACGCGCCGCGTTCCCGGAAGCGAAGCTGGCGCAGTGGGAAATCCTGAATGTGGTGCCGGATGCGAGGTAGCCCGCATTTCTCACACTCCTTCGTTGCGAGGCGGCGGAGAGTGGCTTGGATGCGAGGCGTGCGGCGGTTTCGCGACGACGGCATAGTTGACACTATGTCGAGGAGCGAAACCGTCGTGCAACGAAGCAGACAGGCCGCTATCCGGCGCCGTAGCAGAAGGAGTGTGAGAAATGCGGGTTAGGGAGGCGGGGATCAGTTGACGATCTGGTCGTTGATGTCGGAGGCCAGCAGTTCTTCATGGGGCCATCGATGTCGCAGGACGCGCTCGAACTGAGGCTGGATGATGCACTCGTAGCGATCTGCAAACGCGGGATGCAGTTCAAGGATCGCCTTCCGGGCGCAGGCGACCAGGCATCGCGCTTCGCGATGCGCCACCGTGGCGTCACTGCTGATCAGGTTCCGGGTCAGCTCGACGATCATCCTGATTCTGCGCTGGCGCCTGCGCTCGAAAAAAGACGAGCGCACCTCTGCAGCAGATTCCGTTTCGAATTTCGGCATCGTGGATTCAACGCGGGAAACGCCGCTTCCTGCACGTGCATTCCGACCCGCCGATCATTTCATCAGAGGAATTTCGGAGCGGTTTTCCCGCAACTCCACGACCACCTGCCGCCCTGAGGCGTCACGCGTGTTCGCGATCGCCCTCGGCCCAGATTTCTTCGGCAACCATAGGATCGACGCGGCCTTCGTAGTAACGGATGGCGGCACGACCGACGGCGCTCACCGCTGCATAGTTCAATGCACCGCCCGAGACGACACCGACGAAAGGAATGAAGTGGGCGATCCGGTCGCGCATGAAACGCTCGCCGATCCGCTCGGCGATCACCCCGCCTTCGATCGTGGCAGCACTCAGCACCGTTGCCAGTCCCTGCTTGCCGATGCCGATGCCGGACGCGAATGCGAGGCACGAAACCGCTTCGTTGAATCGCTCCCGGCTGGAAGGTTCATGTCCGTAGATCGTCGCGATCCCAAGGACGAGTTTGAACTGTTGATAGACCAGGTAGGCGAGGTCCGCGCCGAGCGTTCCAATGGCAATGAGGCCCGCGGGCAGACCAGTCAATGCACCCGCGGCCGCGCAGCGGATGGCCGTTCGACGGGCCAGGATTCTGGAATGAGTCGCCGGCGCAAACGAAGGTGCGTGCAGCCGGAGAGCTTCGACTTCTTTCCGGATCTTGTCCGGATCGATCTCCTCGAACAGGGAACGGAACAGTTCCTCGAGCAAATGATCCGCTCCACGCTTGATTCGCTTCGCCGTCTTCATGGCTCTGACCCGGACGATGCTATCCGCATCAACCTTGCCATCCTGCAGTAAACGCGACAATTCCATGTGAACTGACCCCGATGTTCCCCGCCGCGTGATGGACCGTTAGTCGCTTTTGCTACCGCCGCTCGATGAACTCGTCGACGGCGTTGCTGGTGAACTGCTCGACGTGCTGCTGCTCGAACTGTCCGACGAACTGCTCCCCGTCGCAGGCGTGGACGTGGTTGCAGCCGTGCTCGACGGA
This sequence comes from Thermoanaerobaculia bacterium, assembly GCA_046590585.1. Taxonomy (GTDB): domain Bacteria; phylum Acidobacteriota; class Thermoanaerobaculia; order Gp7-AA8; family Gp7-AA8; genus JBKJVD01. Next base: position 47,645 of record JBKJVD010000177.1, read on the forward strand.
GTCGTCGTCGCGGGCGCAGCACTGCTGCTCGAGGGATAGTCGGTCTTGTAGAAACCGGCGCCCTTGAACTGGATGGCCGGAGCGGAAAACAGCTTCTTCAGCGATCCGCCGCACCTGGGGCATTCCGTCACCGCGGGATCGGAGAGGTTCCGGAGCAGTTCGATCCGCTCTTTGCACCCCTCACATCGATATTCATACAGCGGCATCGGTCACACTCCCTCTACGTGGCGATGCAACAGCGGGGCGTCGCGAGCGATTTCAGCTCTTCCAGCGACCCAGCCGCTCCTGCGAGTTTTCCTCGGCAGCGAACAGCTTTCCATCGCGGAAATAGATCCCGGCCACACCGCCTACAGCGGTGCGGTAGTACCACGCTTCCATTTCTGTTTCTCCGCGATCTCGTGCAGCGTTCCATCCCGGCAGAGGTTTGCCGAGTACCTGCGAGACCTCGCGTCGCGACATGCCGCGCTCGAGCTGTGCGAGTTTTGCAGGAGTCACCGTCAAGTTCGCCACCGCCTGGCTCAATCCGCGCGCCGCCAGTGCGTTTGCCGGATCGTGAGCGAGGACGGCGTGATAGACGCGGATCGCTTCCTGATACCGGCCCATGGCCGACAGTTCGTCCGCGAACTCGACCTGGATGCGCCGGTAGACCTCACGGGCGCGTCCATGATCAGGATGTCGCGTAACGAATGACGACAGCGCGTCGGCGTATGCCTGCCGCGCCTCGAGGGGCGCGTTCGGCACTGAGGCGATCTGCTTCCGGCTCATCACGTCGCGCCACTCGGTCTGATGCTGAACCTCGTCGCTGGCACGACACCCGACTGTGAGAACGAGCAGACCGCTGAAAACTACTGGCCAAATGCGCATCTGGACTCAAATTAGCACACCTCCTGTTCCTTGACAGCGTTGCAAACCGAGGTGAATAATCGCCAGCGCCTTGTTCTCGCCCTCTCTAAAGGCGATTCAAGTTGCAGCATCCGGAGGATTTATGGCTGTGCGGGGAGAGGACGTTGCCAACTCGATTGATGCGCACGTTCGCGAGGAAGTCGACAGGATGGTCGGCGAGATGCGCTCGTCCATCGAAGACGTGCGCGTCTTCGTTGACTCGCAGCTCAAGGCTGCTCTGCAGAGCATGCAGGCGGACGTCAATGGGCTCTCGTTCCTTCCTCACCTCCGGAAATCGATTGGAGAGCTCGACGAACCATCCGATTCCGAACTTTCGGTCCCGCTCCCGGTCGCTGCTCCCGCCGCAGCCGATTCCGGAAAGCTCAAACGCGCCGTCCAGGCGATTGAACACGGCAAGTCTCAAGTCGATGTCCTCAACGCGCTCCTCGATCAGTGCCGCGAATTTGGTTCGCGCGCTGCACTGCTGATTCTACGGGGAGAGACGTTCAGTGGCTGGAAAGGCGTCGGCTTTGCTGCCCACGGCGGGAACGACGAGAACATCAAGCGCTTCAACGCCGCACCAGGGCTGCTTCCGGAACTCGATCAGGTCCTCAGGAACGAGCACGTGGTCGTCTGGGACGGCGCGAACCTCTCCAGCCGGCTCGGCGTGGCGGGCGGAGTCAGCGCCGTTCTCATTCCGATGGTGATCAAGGACAAAGTCGCAGCGGCGATCTTCGTCGATGCCACCGAGGTTGATCGCGATAAGCTCGACACGTCTGCATTGCAGATCCTCGTCTTCACGACCGGTCTGCTGATCGACACGCTCGCCCTCAGAAAGAAGCTTCCTTCGCCCAGTCTTTCCGATGGACCGCTGGGTGAACTCAGCGCGCCCGCATCCGTGCAGCCTGCTGCACCCCGCGCCGCACAGCCGGCACCGGCGGCTCCAACTCCGGCCGCCCCCCGGCCGCCCGCACCTGCACCAGCACCAGCGGCTCCAATTTCCGCAGACGCGACCGTAGCGTTCAATGCCTCTCATGTTCGCGACCTCATGTCCGCATCGAAGCCGGCGTTCAACGTTCCGTCCGCGGAAGACTTCGGAGCGTCGCAGGCACAGCCAGAGCCTCCGAAAGCAAACCCGGCACCTCCACCCTCTGCCGGCATCGGCGGCGGAGATGACAAGGTTTCGACTCAGTACGTCCCGCCGACGGGAGTCGGAAGAGGCGCGGCATTCAACACGCCGCAGACCGAGGACGGCAAGAAGCATGATGAAGCGCGACGCTTCGCGCGACTGCTGGTTTCTGAGATCAAGCTCTACAACGAGACCAAAGTCGATCAGGGCCGGAAGAACAAAGACCTCTACGCGCGCCTCAAGGACGACATCGACCGCAGCCGCCAGATGTACGACGACCGGATCTCCGAGGATGTTCGGAAGGCGTCGAATTACTTCTACGACGAACTGGTTCGGATCCTCGCCGACGGCCGCAACGACATCCTGGGGCTGTAGGCCATCAACCGGTTCCTCGGAGTTCCTCGGTTCCTCGGGTTGAGTCACTACCGTAGGAACCGGTAGGTCCAAGTACTCCAGGAACTCCGAGGAACCCCGAGGAACCCAGGAACCCGCCTCTGACCGCTGGCAGTCCCTTCGCAGGGGAGTCAGCGCGTGTTGGATGGATTGTGGCGGCGCAAGCGTGTGATTCTCGTACTGGCCCTCCTGCTGGTCGGCGGGGTGTTGTACGGCTTCCTGTTCCACTTTTATCGTCCTTCGAAACCCGATCCCGAACAATCGGCTGAGGCTGTGGGGACGCCATCTGCGCCGCCTGATCTCGAGAAACTACGGGTGTCCTGGCTGGAAGCGATGAACGCGCTTCAGGACAATCAGGCGGCTGAGGCAATCAGAAAGTTCGAGTCGTTCGACTTCGGATCACGTTCACTCGAAGAGTACCGGCTCTACTATCTCGCGACCAGCCATCAGCTCGATGGAGATCAGAAGGCGGCGCGCACAGACCTCGCACGACTCTGGCGCCGCAAGCCACGCCTCATCTACGCCACCGACGCCGGCTTCAACCTCGCCAGCCTCTACTCACAGGTCGCAGACTGGCGGCATGCTGCTGCAGCGCTGGAGGGAATCGCACTCAGGAGCGAGCCGCCTGTGATCGAGGGAGCGGCGCGGTGGCAGGCACTCGAAGCTCGTTTCGCGGAGGGTGACATCGCCGCGGTGTTCCAGCGGAGCCGGGAAATCGTCGTCTCGACTCCCCTGAGTCCGGACGCTGGAGAGGCTGTCGCGGTGTTCCGCGCGTTGAATGGACTGACCGAATCCGCCGCACTTCCACTCACGCCGCGCGAGCGACTCAATCGCTGCATCAGCCTTCTGCGGGACGGAAAGCCTGCCGGCGCGCTCACTGAACTCGATGCACTGTCCGGCGTGGCTCCTGCGGTGATGTCTCGCGAGGTCCAACTGCAGCGCGGCATCGCCCTCCACGCGCTACGGCGTTTCGAGGATTCCAATAAGGTGCTCGAGCCTCTGACCTCGGGGGAGTACCGGGCAGCGATTCCGGCCCTTCGCCATGCATCGCGAAACTATCGCGTCCTCGCTTCCGTCATCGATCCCACCGTAAACAAGGTGATCACAGAGAAGAAGCGGCAGGGAACCGAGAGGGTGCGGGTCGGAAAAGGAAAGAAACGGCGCACGGTCACGCGGCCGAAGATCGTCACCGTCAAGCGCACAGTCAAGCTGGTGGATCTGGCGAAGAAGCAGAAGAAGGAAAGTTACGAACGGCTCGCCAGCGAACGGCTTCAGGATCTCCTGCTGCTTCCGGAACCGAAAGCGTTGCGCCTCGAAACACTCAACGCCCTCTTCGCCCTTGCGACCACCAAGAAACAGGATGCGTATCAGCAGACACTCGTGCGCCAGATCGTGGAACTCGACCCGCTGGCCGATCCCGCACTTCAGTATTTCTGGGACAAGGGATGGGGGGCCTGGACACGCGGCGACCTGGCCACGGCGAAAGTGAATTTCAGGTTCATTGCCGACACTTACAAAAACCCGAACGTACGACGGCAGTCGGAGTACTGGTACGCGCGAACCATTGAACGGGCAGGCGAGAAAGCCAACGCGCTCGTAATCTACAAGCGGCTCGCGGATGCACCCTACGCGGATCTCTACGCCATCCACTCCGCATCACGCGGCGGAAAGCTCAGCGGCAATCGAACCAACCCGCTCGAGAAAAAAGGCATGGACTGGCGTGAACTGGCAGACAAGCAGATGCCGGATGAACTCCGCCTCGCGTACGAGTTGACCGCAATCAACGACATGCGCGACGCCCGCCTCGAGATTCAGAAGAATCTCTCGCCGGACAACGTCCGTTTCGGAGAGGCGCTCCTTGCCGACCTCTACGCGAGTTCGGGAAACCGCGACCTGATGTACCGCGCCATCCGGCGTGCCTATCCGCAACTGGCGACCGTCGAGCAGGACACGGTCCCGGCGTATTTCCTCGAGATGTACTTCCCGACCAACTATCACGACACGATCCGCAAGGAAGCCAGGAAGCGCGGCCTCGACTCCGAACTGGTCATGGCGCTGATCCTTCAGGAAAGTTACTACAACCCGCGAGCACGCTCAGCGGTCGGCGCTACGGGACTGATGCAGATCATGCCTGCCACCGGAAAGGAACTCGGAAAGAAGATCCATGGGTTCTTCTCGGTGACCCGGCTCGAAGATCCGGAAACGAACATCGAACTGGGAACGTACTACCTGAGTTCCCTGGTCCGCCTCTTCGGAAACAACCCATACCTGGCGGTGGCTTCCTACAACGCCGGTCAGGGCAACGTGGCGAAATGGAGGCGTGCCGCTCCCGGCAAGCCGATGGACGAGTTTCTCGAGTCGATTCCGTTTCCTGAGACCCGCAACTACGTGAAGCGCGTCACGATGCTGCGCTCGTCCTACGCGCGGATCGCACGCTGACGAAAACGCTTCTCAAGGGATATAGCCGCGGATCGTGCGCACCTGCGCGTCGGGACGGCTCACTCGGACTTCGATCCCGCGATACTTCCTGTCCGCCTTGGAGTTCTGCGCGTTGTAAGTCAGCAGATACTGCGAACGCAGGTCACTTTCGAGCTGCCTGTAAGTTTCGTCCAGCTGTTTCACTCCCCGGACGAAGTACGCCACTCCGCCGGTCTCGGCCGCGAGCAGCTTCATCTTCGAGGTTCCGCTCATGTTGCTGAACCCCATGCCGATCCCGATGAAGTAGAGCGGCACGCGAGCGGCACGCGCATAGGTGAGCATCTCATCGAACGGGAGGCGGGAGGTCGTGTCTTCGCCATCCGTGATCATGATGAGTACCTTGCGGCCCTGAACATTGCGAAATCGGTAAAGGCCCGTCACGATCGCGTCGTAGAGTGACGTCCCGCCTTCGGCCTCTCCGACTGCGTCGACCTGAAGCTTGAGCGCGGCCTGGTTGCTCACGAATGGCGCGATGCTGGTCGAGTCGAACGCGAATCCGCCGACGAACGCCCGATCTCCCGGCTTGATGATGCTGCTCAGGAATGTTGCGGCAGCTTCCCTGGCGTCTTTCATCCGCGGCTTCATGCTGCCCGAGCGGTCCATCAGGATTCCGACGGCGATCGAAAGATTCGATGCGTACTGGAACGACGAGATGACCTGAGGCTTTCCACTCTCCAGGACCGAGAACAGCTCCTTCGTCAGGCCCGGAATCGGCGCGCCCGTCTTGTCCGAGACGCTCACGGGAAGCTCGACGACATCGACGTCGATGCTCTCGCTGTAGTTGTTCCCGTTGAGGAAGAGCAGGTCCGACGCTTCGTAGTTCGTGTCGTCGACGACCGAGGCACGAATGAAATCAGCTCCTGCCAGCTTAGACTTCGGAAGAGAGACCGCGTACGGCGGCGCCGACCATTCCTGAATCTTCTGGTCACCGGCGTAGAGCGCAACGCTCTTGATGTCCCGGACCGTCGGATTCTGGACGCTCAACTTGATGTGATTGACGCCATCCGCAGTCACCGTGCGGGTGATCTTCACCTCGAGCGGTGTCTCCCGCTCGTTCACGACGAACGCGTCGGCATCGATGTACCGGCCGGTTCGGTCGTATCCGACCGCCCTGACCTCAACGCGCTTCGGAATGGCACCGAGATCGACCTCAGCGCGGTAGGGAGGCGAGTTGCGAACGACGATCTTCTTTCCCTCTACCCAGAATTCGACGCGTGTCACCGGCGCCTTCACATCCACCTCGATGATGAAGAGGTTCGGCGCCACGTCACGACGCGGGTTGCGGATCTTCACCGAGCCCGCCGTCTCGGGCACGATTCCTTCGGCGACGATTCCCTCGGCGCCATCGGTCTCACGGGCCAGATACTCGACTCCCGTCTTCGCAACTTTCAGCGTGGCCAGCTTCCGGGCCACGATCACTGGACTCGAATCAGGCACGTCGATCATCAGACGCGTCTCGATCTCGAGTTGTCCTTCCGGCAGCTGCATCACGGTCTTGAAACTATCGCGCTCTTCCGGGGGCAACACGTAGCGGAACGTCTTCACCACTGTGCCGCCGCTCGACACCGAACCCTGAAGCACGAGCGGCGCACCGGGTGGAACCTCCGGCGGAACGACGACGCGAAACGTGACCCGCGTGGCGATCCCCGCAGCCGCATCGCCGAGGGGCTCGGTCGTGATGCGAATCGCGTCCGGTTGATCCTGCGCGAGAAGCGATCCACTGGCGATCAGGAAAAAGAGAACCGCGACCCACCGCAAGACAGGCGTCATGGCCGGTATAAGCCAACGGGTGAACTGGAGATTTCGAGTTCCGGAAAACGTATTGTCAACGTCGGTTCCTCGGGGTTCCTCGGTTCCTCGGGTTCCTCGGGGGGAGTGAGTAAAAGGCGACGTTGATGAACTGCCGGAAACCTGCGGAACTCGCGAGACCCCGAGGAACCCGAGGAACCGAGGAACTCCGAGGAACTCCGAGGGACCGATTCCCATAGAATCCGGGCA
>JBKJVD010000105.1:0-15652 GCA_046590585.1 Thermoanaerobaculia bacterium
TCGGCCCTGAGGGTGAGGCTTTCGGTACGCTCTGCGCCCTTGATACCAATCCTTCTGCAATTTCGGAAGACGACCTGGCCATCTTTAACCTTCTTGGCGACCTGATCACACATCAGCTGGCGGCACAGGATCAACTGGCGGACGGGAGGATGCAACTCGAGACCGCTCACGAAGAAGGGAAGGCACGCGAAAGGCTCATCGCCATTCTGGGACACGATCTCAGGTCGCCCCTCACCGCGATTCGTACCTCGGCCCAGCTCGGCCTGACGGCCATCGGTGAACCTGACCTCGTCGATGTACTTTTCCGCGGGATCGAGACTTCCGTACAACGGATGAGCAGGATGATCGCCGATCTTTTCGACTTCACCCGTGGCCAGCTCGGCAGTGGCATCCCGATTACCCGAGCGCACGCAGATCTAGGAACGATCTGCCGGATCGTGGTCGAGGAAATTCGACGGGGCGATCCTGACGCCGTAATCGAGTTCGACCACACGAATGGGCTCGGCCTCGAGTGTGACGCAGACCGTATGGCGCAAGTCATCTCCAATCTCGTCTCCAACGCGCTGCAGTATCGGGAGCCATCGTCGACGCCCGTGCGACTCACCCTCTGCGGCGATTCTCAGACGGCCGCCCTGCGCGTGAGTAACGCCGGCGCCCCGATCCAGGAATCAACGAGGCTCAACCTCTTCAAGGCGTTTCTTCGTGGCGATCACCCCCCGACTGAAAATCTGGGACTCGGTCTCTTCATCGCGAATGAAATCGTGAAAGCGCATCGGGGTACGATCGGCGTGAGCTCAGGCGACGGCTGGAATCATTTCGACGTCCAACTCCCACGCTGAGCGGACGCGCCGGCGGATGCAACCAAAGATCGCGTGGAAATGAAGCTGGGTCAGGTCTCCAGCTGGGGGCTTCGCGTACAACGCGAGCGAACAATCAGCCACGAGGAGAGTTCGATGAAGGCAGTCTTGAAATCCTCCCCCTCGCCCGACGCCGAAGGACAGCTCGAGCTCTTCATCGGCAAGTTCGAGCCGAAACATCAGACCTTGATTCGTGCAGTCCGCAAGGCGCTGCGCAAGCGGTTTCCGACGGCTAACGAGCTGGCGTACGATAATTACAACTTCTTTGTAATCGGCTACTCCCCGACAGAACGTCCGTCTGACTCGATCGTCTCGATGGCCGCCGGGGCAAACGGCGTGAGCCTGTGCCTTATCCGTGGCGCGAGTCTTCCGGATCCCAATGAGTTGCTTCTCGGCTCCGGCAGTCAGACTCGCTTCATTCGTCTCGAGTCTTCTGCAGTGTTGGCGCGGCCCGAGGTTGAAGCGCTCGTCGCTGCCGCGATTGCTCAGGCGAAGACGCCTCTCGAGACAACCGGACGCGGCAAGCTCTTTATCCGGTCAGTGTCGGCGAAGCAGCGACCGCGCCGCAGTTCGCCGAAGTAACGCAGTTCTCGACAGCTGCCAGAATCCGAGGATGGTCGACGTCCCGATCCGGTCGCCGAACATCGGCGCCGCCTGGCGCGGGCCGCAGGTTGCTGCTGTCTCCGGTGTACGATTCCCGGGAGCGGTCCGCGCAGGTGAGCGCTGATCCGTTGAGGCACCCATCTTCCCGCGATCAGAGGAGCAATGACGTGACCACGATTGATAAGACCGCGAGAACAGCGGGGTTCCTGTACCTGATCGTCGTGGTGACTGGCTTTTTCTCGCTTGCCTACGTCCCCTCGCAGATCACGGTACAGGGCGATGCATCGGCGACCGTGAGCAATATCGCGGCAGCTGAACCGCTATTTCGGCTCGGCATTGCGGCGGGCTTGATCTGCTACACCGCCTTCCTGCTGCTGCCTTTCGCCCTGTACAAGCTACTCAGTCCGGTCAGTCAGAACGCTGCAGTACTCATGGTCGTATTCGCCGTGGTCAGCGTCCCGATCTCTTTCGTCAACATGCTCAACAAGCTCGATGTCCTGTCGCTCATGGGCGGAAGCGACTACTTGCAGGCATTCACGAAGGAACAGTTGAATGCCCGGGTGATGCTGTCACTCGACGCGTACAGCAACGGATTGCTCGTCTCCAGGATTTTCTGGGGGCTATGGTTGCTGCCGTTCGGCTATCTCGTGTTCAAGTCCGGATTTCTTCCGAGAGTTCTGGGCATACTGCTGATCGCGGGATGTTTCGGCTACTTGACTGCCTTTTTCGGAAGTCTTCTTTTTTCAGGCTACGCGGAGACCTCCCTCGCGAGTTTCGCCAGCAAGCCCGCCGCCCTGGGAGAAATCGGTACTTGCCTGTGGCTCCTGGTGATGGGTGCGCGCACGCCGAAGCATTCGGTCGTTTCGGCGAACGATGCGCCCTGAACCGGGCGGTTGAACCGGATGCCGGCTCTTCGGTGCTAAGTCACTCGCAGGGAGTCGTAAGACGCGCCAGCCGTCGTCCCGACCGATCACGATCTCGTCAGTGCCTGCTCGATGATCTCCCCGATCATGGCGGTGTAGCTCCTGCCCGACTCCTTCGCTGCCATCGCGTATTCCGCCGATGGATCGAGCCACGGATTCGGGTTCGCCTCGATGACATAGACCCGGCCATCGGATGCCAGTCGCAGGTCGATGCGTCCGTAATCGCGCAGCTTCAGGGCGCGGTACGTTGTCAGCGCTGTCTGGTGAATCCGCTCGATGGTTTCTTCGTCGAGGTCGATCGCCGGAGCTGACTTCGTGTTGCGATACGCTTCTGTCCTGACGTCGAACTTCACTTCGTATCCCGCGATCTTCGGCATCCCTTCGGGAAGTTTCGACAGATCGAGTTCCACCAGCGGCAGCGCCTCCGCGCGATCGTTGCCGAGAATCGCGGCGTAGATCTCACGCCCCTCGATGTACTCCTCCATCAGGGCGGCGCAGCCGAATTCGTCCTGGATGTATTCGATCCGTTCCATCAGTTCCTTGATCGACCTGACGACCGAACCGGAATCGATTCCCTTCGACGCATCCTCGGTGGCCGGCTTCACGATGAGGGGAAACTGCACGTCCTGCGCATGATCGAGGCGTCCTCGGTCGACCACCGCCGAGTAGGGAGTGAAGAGGCCGTGAAAACGAATGATTTTCTTCGCGACCGGCTTGTCCATCGCCAGGTACGAGGCCGCGGGGCCGGAGCCGGTGTACTTCTTCCCGACCAGGTCCAGATAGGCCGCGAAGTGCATTTCCTTCGTGTCATCGCCGCCGTAAGACTCGACCAGGTTGAAGTAGAGATCCGCAGAATGCCGCGCCAGCTTTCCCAGAGTCGTGTTCTTTCCGTCGATCGCCATCGACAGCGGCTCGTGCCCCAGAGCGCTGACTGCATCGGTGATCGCCTCGATGTCGGTCTTCTTGTGGCGGCGCTTCTTTTTCTTTCCGAGTTCGGCTTCGATGTTGGCGCCCGGATACTCCTCGTAGCCCTCGAACCTGTCGAACAGCAACGCAATCTTCATGTGTTCTCGCTTTCAGCGGGCGGTTCCGCCGGCTGGACGGCTTTCGATTCGTTCGGGCTCGGATGGCGCAACCGGCGGCTGCCGGTCAGGAACGTCATCGCGAGTGTGGTGGTGTAGACGGTGAGTTCGATCATCTGTTCGACGGTGCGATCGGTGTCCGCGAGGAGCCCCAGAACGGAAAGCCGCCGTTCGATCGCAACGACGAGCGCCCGCACCAGGGTGCGTCGCACGCCGGTCCAGTAATGCACCTTGTCCACAATCTCACGGCGATGCAGGTGCAGCAAGCCAGCAGCGTCAGCGTGCCCGTGCGCCGGATCGCGTTTCGACGGTGCGACGAAAATGTCCGCAAGATCGCTATCGAGCGCGAGCGCGGCGATGAGTTCCGATTCGTCGACGTGTGCCTCGCGATAAAAATCTCCCACCGTCTGGTCCATCTCATCGACGGTCAGGTCGGTGCGTCCGAACTGTCGAGGCGGAACGATGCCGCCAACCGAGCGCGCCGTGCAGTCGAGGTAGACGAGCTTCCGCATCGCACCCCAGCCTGCATAACGCTCCCGCCAGTTCGACTGCGGATCGAGCCAGACCGCGAACGTCTCGGCGAAGTCTTCGTCAGGATGTTTCTGTGCGTACCAGCCGCCAATGTGACGGACGTAGTCGCGGCTGAACGGAACGAACGGAAAGTCCTCGCGATACGGACGCCGGAATGGGCCGAACAGGCCGCGCCACTCTTCGGTGCGATAAAGCTCGTACGCGTAGTTGAACGCGTGCCCTGCCTCGTGGCGGAGATACATCATGATCTCGCGCTCGCCCTCGATGTCGTTCACGCTGGCCTCGACCGAGGAGACTCGTGAATGGCCAAGGTAAAACGGAATGCCGATGACCGGCTCTCCGGACGGACAGCCCCACTCGTCGGAGAGATAACAGAGTGGACGGAAGTGATGAAGTCCCCGCCCCTCGAGTTCTTCATAGAGCCGGGCCACCAGGTGAGCGACGGGAGAACTCTCCAGGCTCAGCCCCAGGTCACGGATCCGCTCCGGCAACAGGTCCCGCACTTCCGGGGGCGCTTTCTCGAACGAGACCATGGCTGAATCCGGTTCACAGCAACTTGGGAGCCAGAGTCCTCGGTTCCTCGGGTTCCTATGAGTTCCTCGGGTTCCTCGGGCAGTCGGGCGACCCGCCCGACTGTCGGTCGCGTCGAGCGACCGACCGCCCTGCAGAACACTCAACACCCAGAGCGTTTTCTACCCTCACAATCTCCCGACTTGCCACAGGGCAGTCGAAGCCTCGACACGACTCCGCGCTTTACGCCGTCAGCAGCTGGCGCAACACGAACGGCAGGATGCCGCCGTGCTCGTAGTAGTCAACCTCGATCGGTGTGTCGATGCGGACCGTGACCGGCACTTCCTGCCGGTCGCCATTCCTGTGAATCACAAGGGTCGCCTTCTGTCTCGGACGAACGCCCTCGAGCCCGATGACGTCGATGATCTCGGTCCCGTCGAGTCCGAGTGTCACTGCGCTGGTGCCTTCTTCGAATTGCAGCGGGAGGACTCCCATGCCGACCAGGTTGCTGCGGTGAATGCGCTCGAAGCTCTGGGCAACGACGACCTTGACGCCGAGGAGGCGGGTTCCTTTCGCGGCCCAGTCACGAGAGCTGCCGGTGCCGTACTCCTGGCCAGCCATCACCACGAGCGGCGTGCCTTCCTGCTGGTACTTGATCGAAGCGTCATAGATGTCGAGCCTCTCGCCATCGGGTTGATGCACGGTGACGCCGCCTTCCACGCCCGGAACCATCAGGTTCTTGATGCGCACGTTCGCGAACGTGCCCCGGGTCATCACGCGGTCATTGCCACGGCGTGAGCCGTAGCTGTTGAAGTCTTCGACCGGGACGCCACTCTCGAGCAGGAACCGTCCCGCCGGCGAGTTCGCCTTGATCGAGCCTGCGGGGCTGATGTGATCCGTCGTCACCGAGTCGCCGAAAATCGCCAGCGGCCGTGCTCCGGTGATGTTCGCCGCCTTCACGGAGGTCATCCCGAAGTCGTCGAAGAACGGCGGCTCCTGGATATAGGTCGATTCGCGATCCCATTGATAGACGAGCCCTGAGCTCGACGGGATCTGATTCCAGAGCGGATTCGATTCGGCGAAATCTGCGTAGAGCCTGCGGAAATCCTCCGGGTCGAGCGAGCGGGCCATGGCATCCCGGACCTCTTCACTGGAAGGCCATAGATCGCGAAGGTAAACGTCTTTACCATCGGAGCCCTGCCCGATCGGCTCTTTCACCAGGTCGATGTCGACGCGACCGGCGAGGGCGAATGCGACCACCAGCGGCGGCGACATCAGGAAGTTGGCCTTTACGCTCTGGTGTACGCGCGCCTCGAAATTGCGATTTCCGCTGAGAACCGACGCGCCGATGATGTCGTTCTTGACGACCGCTTCCTCGATTTTCGGATCGAGCGGGCCGGAGTTGCCGATGCAGGTCGTGCATCCGTAGCCGACCAGGTAGAAACCGAGCTTGTCGAGATATGGCTGCAGTCCGCTCTTGCGGTAGTACTCGGTCACCACTCGTGAACCGGGTGCGAGGGAGGTCTTCACGACCGGAGGAACGCGAAGGCCGTGCTCGACGGCCTTTTTTGCGACGAGGCCCGCAGCGAGCATCACCGACGGATTCGAGGTGTTGGTGCAAGAGGTGATCGCGGCGATGAGGACGTCTCCGTGGTGGAGATGAGCGACCGCGTGCGGGAACTCTTCACCGAGTTCGCTCGCTTCGACGCGGTCGGGCGTCGGGCGGTTGTTGATCATCTCGTATTCGCTGAGTTCACTCGTGTTTTTCGTCTGGTTCGGATGAGGAGCGGTGGAGGTGTCCTGCTCGCCCCCGCCGGTGACGGTGTCGGCGGAAGGTGAGATCCCGACGACCGTGCGATGCCTGCGCTGCGCATCCGCGGCGCTCTTGCCGTAGCCGTTCGGTGCACCGAGCGTGAGCATGCCGAGGAACGACTCCTTGAGGTTGTCGATCTCGATTCGATCCTGGGGCCTTTTCGGGCCGGCCACGCTGGCGCGTACGCTGGCCAGATCGAGTTCGAGTACTTTCGTGTATTCGATCTCTCCCTTCTCCGGGATTCCGAACAGGCCCTGGGCCTGGAAGTAATTGCGGACCGCGGCAATCTGTTCCGTGGTTCGTCCCGTCAACTCCATGTACCGCAGCGTTTCCTCGTCGACCGGGAAGAAGCCCATCGTCGCGCCGTACTCGGGCGCCATGTTCGCAATCGTGGCGCGGTCGGCCAGGCTGAGAGACCGTGCTCCCTCGCCGAAGTACTCGACGAACTTGCCGACTACTTTCGCCTTGCGCAGCATTTCTGTGATTGTCAGCACGAGGTCCGTGGCCGTCACCCCCTCGCGAAGCGCGCCGGTGAGGTGCACTCCGATCACGTCCGGTGTCAGGAAGTAGACCGGCTGCCCGAGCATCCCCGCCTCGGCTTCGATTCCTCCGACGCCCCAGGCCACGATGCCGAGGCCGTTGATCATCGTGGTGTGGGAGTCGGTGCCGACCAGGGTGTCGGGATAGTACACGCCGTCTTTTTCCTGCACGCCGCGCGCAAGGTATTCGAGGTTGACCTGATGCACGATCCCGATGCCGGGAGGAACGACGCGGAAGCCGTTGAACGCCTGCGTTCCCCACTTGAGGAACTGGTAGCGCTGCTGGTTGCGCTTGAACTCCATATCCATGTTCATCTGGAACGATTCAGCGCGATTCGAAAAGTCGACCTGTACCGAATGATCGATGACGAGATCGACCGGCACCAGAGGCTCGATGATCTTCGCGTCCTTCCCCGCCCGCGCGGTCGCCGCACGCATCGCAGCGAGATCGACCAGAAGCGGCACGCCGGTAAAATCCTGAAGCAGGACCCGCGCGACCATGAACGGAATCTCGTCGGTGCGCTCGGCGGTGGCTTTCCAGTTGGCGAGCGTGCGCACGTCGTTCTCGCTGATCTTCCTGCCATCGAGATTGCGCAGCACCGACTCGAGGACGATGCGGATACTGACCGGGAGCTTCGAGATCGGACCGATTCCGGCCTGTTCGAGCTTCGGCAGCGAATAGAACTGGCCGGTCTGCCCGTCGCCGCGGTCGAAGGTATCGAGAGTATTGAAGGTGTTATGAGGCATATGGTCCCTGCTTTCTTTGGCAGCCTCGCCGCGCAACCGGGCGTCGAAGCACTCATTCGGAGATGGAGAGGGCCCGAAGGGTCGGGCAGTCACGAGTCTATGAATCGATGCGAGTCTGGTCAAGGCGAACGAGCGATCAGGGGTCAGCAGTCAAGGGGCCGGGAGGCCGCTCAATCGTGCCCGCGTGCAATCGTCGCTTTCGCATTGGGGACAGCGACGCTACACTTTGCATCGCTGCAAATCGCACCTGGAGGTACCCGATGGAACCCGTTCAGACTCTCGACACCCGCATCGCCGCTAAGCACCTGCTCGACCATCCGTTCTATCAGCGCTGGAACGCCGGCGACCTGTCCCGTGAGGAACTGCAGGACTACGCCCGCCAGTACTATCACTACGCCCTGGCCTTCCCGACATTCCTGAGTGCGATGCACCACCAGACCGACGACATTGCCATCCGCCAGATGCTGCTCGAGAACCTCATCGAGGAGGAGCGCGGCGCCGAGAATCATCCCGAACTCTGGCTCCGCTTCTGCGACGCCCTCGGCCTGTCACGCGCCGACGTGCTTTCGACGACCGCGAGCGACGCCACGCGACGGCTGATCGAAGCCGTGCGTGAGACGGCGCGGAATGGCGAACTCCACGAAGGGCTCGCCGCGCTTTACGCCTACGAGTCACAGGTCCCCGCCGTTGCCCAGAGCAAGATCGACGGCCTGGCGAAGTGGTACGGCATCACCGTAGAGCGCGACATTGCCTTCTTCTCGGTTCACATAGAAGCGGACGTCGTGCACTCCGGAACTTCGAAGTCGCTGCTCAATCAGCTATGCGATACGCCGGCGAAGACTACAGCCGCGGCGGAGGCGACGAGCCGGACGCTCGACGCGCTGTATGGCTTCCTCGACTCAGTGACGACGATGCCGGCCCTCGTTCACTAGCCCTTCTTCATCGAGGTCAGCGGACTCGACTCCGCTGGCCTCGAGCCGTTGGCTTCAGCGATCCCCTCGGCTCCGGCCCGCGACTTCCGTTCAGGCCAGCCACGACGCTTGACCTCATCGAAGCCGAGAAGCGCGTTGGCGTAGTAGTCGCGGAGCATCTCTTCGCCCGGCCGCCAGCGCCAGCTTCCAGTCCCGGTCCGGTCGATGAGACCTCTCAACTCGAGGACTCCGCGGGCCACGTCCCAGACTCCGGCCGCTCCCTGCTCGCGCAGGAGCCACTTCGATCCGCTGCTCGTGCGCTTCCAGGCGTCGAGGGCGGCCACGATCGCTTCCTCTTCGAGCGGCTCGCCCGCAGCGTTCGCGAAGAGTCGCGCCACGGCCGTCACCGGCGTGATCGGGAACGCGTTGGAGATCTCCACCATCACGTTATCGGCGAGCTGCTGAAGATACGGCTTCCGCGTCTCGAAGTCCGTTGCCAGCACCTCGGGGTGCTCCCGGACGAAATCATCGACTGAGACTGGCGTGCCGAACGTCACCACCGCATAGCCGTAACGTTTGAACCGCTTGAAGAACGTGCGCAACGTGTTCTTGAAGAGAAATTCGAAGGTCGTGAAAAGCTTCTGCGAGCGCGACGAGCGGTCCTCGCGGCCGCGCAGTTCATCGAGCAGCGACCGGTCCTCGAGCACGCGGTCGTAGTTGATCGCCGTCGGAATCAGGTAGAGCGGCGCGGTGAATTCCGGGTCGCGCTTCGCGGTCACGATGTAGTCGAGCATCCCGACCTTCGGCTTCTGAAACGCACCGTCACGCGTCAGGCCGCCCTCGAGAAACACTCCCTGCGTCACGCCGTTCTTCGTAATGGTCTGGACGAACTTCGAAAGGATCGTGTGATACAGCGGCTCGCGGTAACGGCGCCGGATGAAGTAGGCGCCGAACCATTTGAAGAGATGGTTCAAGGGCCAGACGCGGGCCCACTCGCCGACCGCGTAGGAAAGCGAGATGAACTTGAACAGCATGTGCGCGACGAGCACATAGTCGGCATTCGAACGGTGGTTGATCAGGAAGACGACGACTGAATCCTTCGGCGCGCGTTTCGTGAACTCCTCGAGCGGCGTCCGATCGACCACGGCCCAGTACAGGAAGTACATGATCGCCCGTGCGATCGGCGCCCCAACTCTGTAATAGGCCAGCAGGTTGAATTTCGGCAGGATCTCGCGGAGGTACTTCTTCGCCTGCAACGTCGCTTCGTCGATCCCGACGTGATGGTCCTTCGCGTAGCCTCGGATCGCGTGGACGACCTCGCGGCTGCCGAAGACCTCCAGTTCGATCTCCGCGTGCCGGCGCTTGAGCTTGAATTCGTCGATGTGAATTCGACGCGAACGGTGCAGCCGCCGCGCAGAGCGCTTCAGCACGAAGAACAGCACCAGCCCGACGACCAGCACCGCCGCCGCAATCTCAAACGCCGTGATCATGAATGCCTCGGAGTTTACCTCTGATGCGGAGTTCCGAGTTCCATCATCCTGACAGGGATCACGGGCGGACCTGTCATCCTGAGCCAATGACCGCGCTTCGCGGCGACTGAGGCAAGAAGCCCGGCGCTCCTGAATGGCCAGTGGGCGACCCGCCCGCTGAAGACCGAGGGCGCCCGCGCCCTCGACGTCCTGTCAAATCGCCGCCATTTGAGAGCGCCCGTTAGCAACGCGCCCGGAATTTGCGACAGGGACGTCGTGCGCTCGACGCGCACGACTCAGCGGGCGGGTCGCCCGCTTGCCTCTCAAGCCCGCGTAAATACTGGAAGTTTCTTAGAAGCCGGCGGAGTGCTTCGCGGCGAGCGGACACCGCGAAGCGTTCACACCTCATCATTCACCGCAATTCGTCGAGCAGGGCGCGGGTCACGGACGGGATCAGCGTCACGTCGGCGGCGAGACCGCGGGTCATGATCACCATCACGTACTTGTGGCCGTCGGGCAGCTCGAAATACGCGGCGTCGTGGCGCACTTCGCTCGTCCATCCCGCCTTCGACCAGAGCTTTGTGTCCTTCGGCAGTGCCTCGCCAATGAACTCCTTCACCTGGTTCTCATCCGGGCGTTGCGGGTCGAGAGGCCGCAGCAGCAGCGCCTTCATCGCATCGCTCGCCGCGGGTGACACGGCCCGACCGCGCACAATCCACAGCAGGAGCGAGGCGAACGTGTTTGCCGTGGCCCGGTTCCGGTTGATCCGGTTCGGCCCGACGAGTTGCATCTCGCGACCGAACGGGCCAAAGCTCCACGGCTTCATCATCGCGCTGATGTCGTAACCCTTCGACCCGAAGTAACGGTTGGTGACGCGCCGCGACTCGATGAACCGGTTCAACGCACGACCCTGAAGTTCAGGACCTGCGCTCGATCCGCTCAGCACGTCGATGATGTAGGCCGTGGCGTCGTTGTCCGAAAGAACGATCATCTCTTTCAGCGCGCGCTGCACGTCCGGAACATTTTCTTTCCGCTGGGCGTAGGTATCGACGAGAAAGAAGAGCTTCACGACCGAGGCCGGGTAGAACGGGGCTTCGCCGTTGAGGTCGGCCCGGGCCGGCAGCTTCGAATCAGTGAGGTCGAGCAGGCTGATGGCGAGGTCTTCCGGCTTGAATGCCGGATATTGTTTGAGGATGGTGTCTGAGGCGTGCCGCAGGCGCGTGGCCAGGGAGGGATCAACCGGAATCAGGCTGTACTCGCGGTAGTCTCCGCGAACGTTCAGCGTCATCAGGAGCAAGACGGCGATCACGCCTCCCCGAAAGCGCATCAGACCGTTCCTGCCTTGGCAGGCGACTCGTTGCCGACCCACCCGCGCACGCGCTCCGCGATCTTTTCAGGCGTGAATCCGAATTCCTCGGCGATCCTCTCGTACGGCGCCGAGGCGCCGAATCGGTCGATGCCGATGACCAGCGCGTCCTGCCCCACGTAGCGGTACCAGGCGCTGCTCGTCCCAGCCTCGATGGCCACGACTTTCGAACGATCGCCGAGCACCGAATTCTGATAGTCAACTGATTGACGGTCGAAAAGATCGAGCGACGGCGCAGAGACCACCCTCGCTTTCGTCCCCTCGGCGCCCAGAAGCTCAGCGACCTTGACGGCCAGCGGAACCTCGCTGCCCGTTGCGATGATCGTGATGTCACCCTCGCTGAAGGCATCGAGCACATACGCACCGCACCAGATGACATGCGGGTCGAAGTCCGCGCCGTGCGGAATGAACTCCAGCTTCTGCCGGGTCAGGGAGAAAAGCGTCGGACCTTCGGACTTTCCAACGGCCCAGGCCCAGGCCATGGCCGTCTCGGCTCCGTCCGCGGGACGGAAGAGCGTGACGTTCGGGATCAGCCGAAGTGCAGCGAGCTGCTCGACCGGCTGGTGCGTCGGACCGTCCTCGCCGAGAAACACCGAGTCGTGCGTGAAGACGAAGATCGAGGGGATGTTCATCAGCGCCGCGAGCCGGATCGGTGGACGCATGTAGTCGGAGAAGATCAGGAACGTCGCACCGTACGCGCGCCACGACCCATACAGCGTCATGCCGTTCACGATTGCGCCCATGGCATGCTCACGAATCCCGAAGTGAAGGTTGCGGCCTGCAAAGACGTCGTCCGCAGGCGGCTTCGACTCGCTCCCCTTCGATCGCTCGATTCCGGTCGCGTTCTTCATCATCGTGTTCGTGGAGGGAGAGAGGTCTGCCGAGCCACCGACGACGAACGGCGCGATCTCCGCAAGCTTCTGGATGACCTGGCCGGAGAGCGCGCGTGTGGCCACGGGCTTTTCGCTCTTCGATGCTTCGACCAGCTGGAGTTCGAATCCGTCCGGGAGAGTCTTGTTCCAGTACACGTCCCACTGCGCCGCAAGTTCGGTGTTCTGTCCGCGCCAGGCCGCCATTCCCTTCTGCCAGACCTTGCGTGCGCGGGAGAGCTTCTTCGTCTTGCGAACGAACTCCTCGCGGACGCCAGCGGGGACGAGGAACGTCGGCTCTTCCGGCCAGCCCAGGGCTTGCTTGGTTGCCTTGACCTCGTCGGCACCGAGTGGTTCGCCGTGAGCGCGAGACGTCCCATGAAACTTCGGGCTGCCCCAGCCGATGATGGTTCTGGCGATGATCAGCGTCGGCTTCGACGTCTCCCTCTGCCCCTTTTTGATGGCCTTCCGGATTGCGTCGCGATCGTGTCCGTCGACCTTGAGCACGTGCCATCCGAAAGCCTCGAAGCGCTTCCGTACGTCTTCGGAAAACGAAAGACGTGTCTCGCCTTCGATGGAGATGTTGTTGTCGTCGTAGAGGTAGATCATGTTGCCGAGGCCGAGATGACCGGCCGTCGAGGCAGCTTCGGAGCTGATCCCTTCCATCAGGTCGCCATCCGAACAAATGGCGTAGACGTAGTGATCGACCGGCTTGAAGTCGGCTGAATTGAAGCGTGCCGCCATCATCTTCGCCGCCAGCGCCATCCCGACGCCGTTCGCGACGCCCTGGCCGAGGGGACCCGTCGTGACTTCGATGCCTGAGGCGTGACCGTACTCGGGATGACCTGCAGTGCGCGCACCCCACTGACGGAACTGTTTCAGTTCGTCGAGCGTCATGTCGGGATACCCGGTCAGGTGCAGCAGCGAGTAGAGCAGCATCGACGCGTGACCCGCGGAGAGAATGAACCGGTCTCGATTCGTCCAGTGTGGATCCTGCGGATCGTGGCGGAGAAAATCGGTCCAGAGCACGTAGGCCATGTCGGCCATTCCCATCGGCGTGCCCGGATGACCTGACTTCGCCTTTTCGACTCCATCGACGGCGAGGAAGCGGATCGTGTTGACGCAGAGTTCCTCGAGCTTGTCCTTCGATCCGATGACCGGATCGTTGTGACTCTCGGCTGCGGCGATCACCTTGCTCGCCTCGGCGGCGGTGGCCTTCGGGTCAGTGGGCTTCGACTGCTCGTTCATTGCTGCCTCCGGTCGGTGTGCGGCGCGAGGGTCACACGCCACTCGTGTGTCAGGGATGCGCATGTGCAGCGGGCCTGGTTCCCGTCGAGCGAGCCCGCTCGCGACGGATTATACTCATGGCTGTTTCGGCGATCGGATCATGGATCATGAAGGAACGTGAATGCCTGACGAGAGTGTGACGGTCAAGGGAACTCCGGTCCGGAGCCTGCAGAAGTTCATCGACGCAAATCTCAACCCGGAAAATCGGGAAAAGGTGTTCGCCCTTCTTCCGCCCGAATACTCCCGATTCCGCTCTCCGGTGCTGGCCACAGAGGTCGTCCCCGTCTTCATGCTCAACCGACTGACTGAAGAGGCGGCAAAGGTACGCGGAGAAGACCTCGAAGCGTTCGCGAAGCGTGCCGGACGAGAGGCGGCTCGCGACGCCGTGAAAGGGATTTACCGGTTTTTCGCGATGGTGCTCACTCCTCCCGCGCTGCTCAACCGCGCCTCGCAGATGTGGAAGACTCTCTACAATCGGGGCGACCTGCGGGTCGATGAACAGACAGACAAAGGGGCACGCCTGCGCCTGGTCGACTTCCCGTCCGAGTTCGCGGGCTGCTCCCGCGTGACCGGCTGGATCGAAGGAATGGCAGAACTCACCGGCGCGAAAGCGATCAACGTGGTGCAGACTCAATGCGTAACCAGGGGCGGTCCCTGCTGCGAGTGGCAGATCCACTGGAAGTAGTTCGAGGTCGACGATGAACCAGATTTTCCCGATGCTCTCCGATCACCCGCTCTTCCGATACTTCACGGAAATCGAGCGCAGACGTATCGAGTCGATCGGCGAATTACGCACGCTTTCGGCGAATGAGTACCTCATTCATGCCCGCGATACGGATTCAACGCTCTTCGCAATCGAAGACGGCCATCTCGATATCCTTGCCCCTCGTGACGGCCGTGACGCAGTCGTCGCGACGGTCGGCCCGGGCGACGTAATCGGAGAGGTGTCGTTCATCGACGACTCACCGCGAACCGTCGATGTCCGCGCAGGCGAGGAATCGGTTCAGGTCCGCGCCTGGAATCGCCGGACGCTCTCGGAAGCGCTCGCATTCGATCCACAACTGTTCGCCAAGTTCGCGGTTGCACTGTGCGAGTTACTGGTAGAGCGCCTTCGAGACACGGCACGACGGGTGTGAGCTGACTGGTGCCTCGCCGCGCCACTGGGCGCACAGCGCCGGTGCCTCGAGGCCTAACGCTTCATGGCATCGAGCAGCGCCTTGTTCACCAGAGGCTCGCGCTGCAGGACATTTTCGCCGTAGCCTTCCTCTGTGATGAAGTTGAAGGTCACCTGGTCGTCGGGAAATCCTTTCGGGAGCTGGTCCTTCCCATACAGCCAGCGCTCGACCCGTCCTTTCGCAATGAGAGTGGTCGCCTGCCTGGCGAGAACGAGGCTCCTGTCTGCGGCCTCCACGGAGCTCCGCTGTCCGGCGACCTGCGCCGCACTGCCGGTTGCCGCGCGCCGCGATCCTCCTCCGTCCCTGGCGGTGAGGTTGACCTTGCGCACCAGCCGGGGCGGGCCGAGGAGAACGAAGACCCGGCCACGATCGGTCATCGAGCCTCGCTGTGTTTCCGTGACGAACGACCGGTCGGCGAAGATCACGCGCCTCGTGAACTCGTCACGTGCCTCGTTTTCAGGCGTGTCGAGCAAGGAGTCGCGCCGGCGCCAGAATTCGTCGATGAATTCCTCGCGCTCGACCACGCTCTGGAGAGTCCGCCACTTCTGCTTCTCCTCCGCAGTCCCGAGGTAACTCAGGTCCGGGCCGACGCCCCACTGTTCGAGAGTTCGCCCGGAGGCGGTCATCTGCGCGACGTTGCGATAATCGGGGTAGGCAAGTTCGAACGCTTCCGCACCGCCCTTCTGTCGCGCGTCCCGCGCTTCGTTGAACACCGCAACGAACGCCTTCTCGTACCTGCCTCCGTCGATTCCGGCCGCATTCGGCGAAAACAGGAAGAACTGATCGAGCTCTTCACGCGTCTTCGCGGTTTCGCTGATCGCGTGGAACGAGAGCGCCGTGTAGAAGTGGATCGCCGCGAGAGCGTTGGAACGTTGCGGTTCGGCCATGTTGGCCGCATCCGGAACCGCTCCCTGAAGCAGTTCGATTGCCTGGCGGTAATCCCGGGCGTTCATCGACTGCCGCGCGGCGC
>JBKJVD010000053.1:0-17630 GCA_046590585.1 Thermoanaerobaculia bacterium
CCACCCTGGTTGGCGACGGTCGCGTCGATCCAGATCGGCTTGCCGCTGATCTCAGCGTAGGTGATCACGTGATCGAATTCGAACGGGGAGGGGAGTCGCGTGTCGATCCGCTGGCGCAGCCGCGTATTGACCATCGCCGGCCATGCACGGAAGCCGAGTTCGCGCAGCAATGTGACCAGAAGCAGCGTCTTGTCCTTGCAGTCGCCCCACCGCTGCGTCAGCGTCTCCGCTGGGGACCTCGGCTGATGGGAATTCCGTCCCATCTCGATGCCGAGGTAGCGGACTTCGTCCTGGACGAAACGAACCGCTGCCAGCGCCTGAGCGTTGGGAGTGGCGTGCTCACGACGGATGCGTGCGAGGAGCGGCGCCATCGCCGGCGAAGTCCCGGGGGGAGTGGCGAACAATTTCTCAGCCCAGAGTGACACCTCCGACCACGATGAGAACTCCGAGACCTGAACGGTGCGCCATGGCTGAAACCAACTCGGGGCCCCATCCTCCATCTCGATCGGTGCGACGTTCGTCTGATCCCAGACCAGGGTCGTTTCCCCGCCAGCAGTCGAGATGAGCGGAGCGTGAGCATCCGGGAAAGATCGGAAATGCAACGTGCGTGAGGCCGGCAGCACGATGCGATGGCGCACCCGCGCGGTAGGCACAGACGGGCTGAAGTCGAGTTCGTCGACGAACCTGCCGTTCAGCAGCGGGTTGGCGCCGACCGTCGACCATGAGTAGTCGATCAGGTCACCTGGGCGGATGTCGTCGAGAAACACGAGGGCGGTGAGGCGGCCGTCATAGATGCGGTCAGAGGAATCCTCTTCCTGCTCGATGATGCGGATGCTGTCCGGGTTGAGCGCAGGAACGCGAACGCCGTTGCGCGTCACGCGAACCTCGTGAAGCACGAGACGTTCGTAGGATGGATCGAAGTCGAGGGAGAGTTCGGAGGAGTTCTGCACACCGCTCGAAGAGAGGACGCGACGCGCAACGCGGTAGTAGTGAGTCGTGCCTGCGGCCGTGATATGCACCTGGTGATCGCTGAGAAGGTCATGGACGCCGAATCGCACGTCGTCAGCTCGCGGTGCGGCGGGAGTTGGATCAAGAAGAGCCAGGTCGACCCAGCGCGCAGGCGCAGCCACGTCGAAATCGCCGTAACTCGCACCGAGGAGCGGCGAGGTGACGAGAATCAGTGCGAGAAGGACGATCCAGTGGCGCAAGCGGTGATTGTACTGTTATTTAGCTGGTGGTTGCACTGTTATTTGAAGCGGTAATTCAGGGGTGGTCAGGGGTCAGGGGTCGCAGGAGGCAAAGAGTGCAGAAGCAGATCGGGAATGGATAGGAAGCGAATCTCTGTCCTGCCCGTTCTTCAGCATTCAACATTCAGCATTCAACATTCAGGGCTCTAACGACCGCCGCCCTGACCCGCCGCCCACGAGCAGATCGGGCATCGCGCGCCGTCGTGATTCCTGGCCGGGCAGTGTTCGCGGCCGAAGTAGATGATCTGAAGATGGCGACGGGACCATTCCTCGCGTGGGAACACTTTCTTCAAATCCTTCTCGGTCGTCTCCACGTTTCGGCCGTTTGTAAGGCGCCACCGGGTGGCGAGTCGATGGATGTGAGTGTCGACCGCGAATGCCGGTTCGCCGAACGCCTGGGACATCACTACGCTGGCGGTCTTATGTCCGACTCCGGGCAACGCTTCGAGTTGTTCGATCGATTGCGGAACGACTCCGTCGTGCACCGCGACCAGGATCTCCGAGAGCCGTTTCACGTTCTTCGCCTTGGATGGGGAGAGGCCGCATGAGCGGATGAACGACAGGATTTCGCTCTCTTCGAGCTTCGCCATCTCCTGCGGCGTCGACGCGCGCTCGAACAGGGCAGGCGTCACCTTGTTCACCTGCGCATCGGTCGTCTGGGCGGAAAGCAGCACTGCGATCAGCAGGGTGAAGGGATCGTGGTGTAACAGCGGAATCGGTGGTTGCGGATAGAGTTCATCGAGGATCGCCCCGATCCTCTGCGCTTTTTCCTTTCGCTTCATCGGGCGGCGTCCGCTTCGTTCCAGAGCCGGATGAAGTCGGGGATCGGCGGCGACTCGAGATTCTCGACTCCAACGACCGTTAGGAATTGGCCTGGCGACACGTTGCCATCGCGTCCCCGAAGCAGCCCGCGCATGTGAGCAGTCGCGCAGAGCTGGCCGTCTTTCTCCATGATGTGCTGGAAGTAAAACCACTTCTCGTCCCAGCAGAGCACGCGCGAGCGGATCGTGAACTTCTCAAAAGGGAGTAGCGAGCGGCGATAGCGGATGAACGACCCCCCGACGAGAGGTCGCCAGCCGAGCCGCGTGATGCGGCCGAGCACTCCGCCTCTGCAGAGGATGTTGATCCGTCCCACATCCATGACGCTGATGTAACGGCCACTGTTCATGTGCATGTTCAGATCGAGATCATTCGGCCACACCCTCATCGTGACGACCGACTCATCGAGCGCCCCGAGCCGCTTCTTGAACCAGCTCTTGAAAATGACGGTGAGAAGGCGGAACAGGACAATCATGGGGAGACGATAGCAGGTCGGGATTCATGGGTGAGCGGTCGGGATTCAGCGCGCAATGTGGCGAATGGTGAATGCTGAATGCTGAATGTTGAATGCTGAATGTTGAATGCTGAATGTTGAACCGCTGAATGTTGAACCGCGGTCCGGAGGATGAAAACCGAAGTCAGAATTCAGAAGTCGGAATTCAGAAGTGAGAAAAGAGGCGCGACGCGTTGAGCCCACGCCGGTCCGGCTCCGGGCACTCCGCTTCTTTTCTAACTTCTGAATTCTGACTTCTGCTTTCTGCATTGGGGGTTCGCAATTCGCTGGCATTCGGCCTTCAACATTCAGCATTCAACATTCAGCATTCGCCCCCCTGTTATCATTCAAGCTCGATGCAGGATGAGACCACGCGAGGACTGCCTGAACGCACGGGGAAGCACCGCTGCGTGAAATGCCTGGCGGAAACTCCTGACGCTCAGTATTTCGGCAACGATCACATCTGCGATGCCTGCGCAGGCGACGATGAGTACCCGCTGCGATCGACGCCTGATGCGGCCGGAGAGGCGCAGGCGAAGGGCAAGTGACGTCGAGCGCGCGGAGCGGCAAGCTTCGTGTGGCGGTGCTGCACGACTGGCTCACCGGAATGCGAGGCGGGGAGGCGGTCCTCGAAGCGATCCTCGAGACCCTGCCTCACGCAGACCTCTTCACGCTCTTTCATTTTCGGGGAAGCGTGTCGCCGCTGATCGAAGCGCGAAGAATTCATACCTCCTTTCTTCAAGCCGTCGCTCCGCGCGTCAGCGACTACAGAAAGCTGCTGCCTCTCTACCCGATGGCAGCGCGCTCGTGGGATCTCAGCGGCTATGACCTGATCGTCTCGTCGAGTCATTGTGTGGTCAAGGGCGCGCGGGCTCGCGGAACCCCACACCTCTCCTACTGCCACACTCCGATGCGCTACGTCTGGGACCGGTTCGACGATTATTTTCCGCGCTCGCGCCCGCTGTTGCGAACCGCAGTCACGCCAGTGGCTGCCTGGCTGCGTCGATGGGATCGAACCACCGCGGGAGAGGTGACGCAATTCATCGCGAACTCGCGATTCGTGCAGGACAGGATCCATCGTTTCTACGGTCGCAGTTCCGAGGTGATCCATCCGTTCGTGGACGAATCGTTCCTGGCGGCGCCGCTTGCAGAGAGGCGCGGAGAGTTTCACGTGGTCGTCTCCGCACTCGTTCCTTACAAGAGGATCGATCTCGCGATCGATACGGCTGCCGCGACGGGCCGCCAACTGGTCGTGATCGGCGGCGGGCCGCTGCTCGATCGCTATTCCGCGTGCGTCCCTCCCAACGTAACGCTCCTTGGCCCCGTAGATAGAGCAACGATCGTGAAGACGCTGTGCGAAGCAAGGAGTCTGATTCTCCCGGGAGTGGAAGATTTCGGGATCACGCCCCTGGAGGCGATGGCCCTAGGCACGCCGGTGGTCGCCTTCGGAGAGGGGGGCGTGCTCGACTCGGTCATTCCAGGCTCGACCGGTGTGCTGTTCAGCGAGCCGACGGTCGAAGCACTCGGCCGTGCGTTGAACGAAGTGGAATCGATTTCGTGGGACCGATCGGACATCCGGATGCATGCCGCCGGTTTCTCCCGCGACCGGTTCAGGAGAGAATTCTCCGCAGCACTCGAGACCATGCTCTCGCAACCATCATGATCGAGAAGAAACACAGGGCACTTGCATCACTGTATCTCGCGGTCGATACGCTGGCGTCGAACCTGGCGATGGTGACTGCGTGGATGCTCCGTTTCTACTTCGAGGTCATCCCGGTGACGAAGGGCCAGCAGGACATCGTCACCTACCTCGAGCTGCTGCCGATCGTGACGATCGTCTTTCCGATCGCGTTTGCAGTGCAGGGACTCTACCGGGTGACTGCCGTGCGTGCGAAAGCGGAGGAATGGCTTTCAGTGGCGATCGGCTCGGTGGTCGCGACCGTGATCCTGTCGGGCGTCCTGCTCTGGATCCGGCCCGGGGGGCCTGATGCGCTTTACTCGCGGGCCACGCTCGCAATCTTTCTCGGTTGCGTCATCCTCTTCGTGATCTGCGGGAGGCTGCTCGTGCGTGAAGCGATCGAGGCGAGACATCGAGCCGGGCTCGATCTCGATCGGGTGCTGATCGCCGGCAACGGCGACCTCGCCCGCGAAGTGCTCGAGCGGATGAACCGCCGCCGCGATCAACTCGGATTCAGGATCATCGGCTACCTTCGGAACGGAGATGATTCCGAACTCCCCGGCGTCGAATGCCTCGGGCGGATCGAAGAGGCGGAACAGGTGGTTCAGCAGCACCACATCGACCATGTGTTCGTGGCGCTGCCGCACGCGTCGTCCCCGGCGATGATGACGCTGCTTGACCGGCTGGTACGCAATCTCGTCTCGATTCACGTCGTCCCCGACCTGCTGCAATTCATGGTGCTCCGCTCGCGGGTCGAGGACCTGGACGGCCTGCCGGCGATCAACCTCACCGAGACTCCGCTGGAAGGCTGGAGCCGTTTCGTCAAACGGGCGTTCGACCTGGTCGTGGCCTCGCTGGCCCTCGTGATCCTGTCGCCGGTGATGCTGGCGGTTGCGATCGCGATCTGGCTCGAGGACCGCGGCCCTTTGTTTTACCGGCAGGTCCGGATGGGACTGGATGGCAAGCCGTTCGAGATCCTCAAGTTCCGGTCGATGCGGGTCGGTGCCGAAGCGCAGTCGGGGGCGGTCTGGGCCGATCGCGACGACCCGCGCAGGACTCGGGTGGGCGCGTTCATCCGGGAGTGGTCGCTCGACGAACTCCCCCAGCTCGTCAACGTGCTGGCGGGTGAGATGAGCGTCGTCGGCCCGCGCCCGGAGAGGCCGCAGTTCGTAGAACAGTTCCGCGCCGAGTTTCCTCACTACATGCTTCGCCACAAGGTGCGTGCAGGCATGACCGGCTGGGCCCAGGTGCACGGATGGCGAGGCAACACCTCCATGCGGATGCGCATCGAGCACGACCTTTACTACATCGAGAACTGGTCGCTCACGCTCGACGTGAAGATCCTCTTCATGACCGTGATCTACGGTCTCAAGCATGAGAACGCCTACTGAGTGAAGTGATGGACTGAAGTCCTCATCACGCAACTCATATAATCCCCCCAACTATGGGTAAGCAATCGGAAGCGCTGTTTCAGCGAGCACAGGAAGTCATCCCCGGTGGCGTCAATTCGCCAGTCCGGGCATTCAAGGGCGTGGGTGGAACTCCGCTATTCATCGAGCAGGCGCAGGGTTCGCGGATTTTCGACGCCGACAATCTCCAGTACATCGACTGTATCGGCTCGTGGGGTCCAATGATCCTCGGGCATGGTCACAAGTACGTCGTGGAAGCGGTCAAGAAGGCGGCCACGCGTGGATTTTCTTACGGGGCTCCCACCGTCGGCGAGATCGAACTCGCTGAGATGATCATCGCTGCCGTTCCGTCGATGGAGATGGTCAGGCTGGTCAATTCCGGGACGGAAGCGACAATGAGTGCGCTGCGGCTAGCACGGGCGGCGACGGGACGATCGAAAGTGATCAAGTTCGACGGCGGCTATCACGGCCACGTCGATTCTCTTCTCGTGAAGGCCGGGTCGGGTGGCGCGACGTTCAACACGCCCGATTCTTCAGGCGTGCCGGAAGAAGTCACGAAGCTCACCATCAGCCTGCCGTACAACGACCTCGAAGCGGTCCGCACCTCGATGAAGGAACATGGCAAGCAGGTCGCGGCGATCATCGTAGAGCCGGTGGCAGGCAACATGGGTTGCGTCCCGCCAGCGGCCGGCTTCCTCGAAGGGCTTCGCAAGGTGTGCGACGAATCGGGTGCGCTCCTGATCCTCGATGAAGTCATGACCGGCTTCCGGGTCGCTTACGGCGGCGCGCAGGCGCTCTACGACATCAGTCCCGACATCACGACGCTCGGCAAGATCATCGGCGGCGGCCTCCCGATCGGCGCCTACGGTGCGTCGCGGAAGCTGATGCATCTCGTCTCTCCGCTCGGGCCGATGTATCAGGCGGGAACCCTTGCCGGAAATCCGGTTGCCGTCGCGGCTGGAAAGGCCACGCTCGGCGTGCTGAAGAACTCCTCGATCTACGATGATCTCGAAGAACGGACGCGAGAATTCGAGATCGGCGTGCGCGCCTCTGCGGAGAAGCATGGAGTCACGATCACGTTCAACCGGGTTGGCTCGATGTGGACGCTCTTCTTCGCGGAAGGCCCGGTCTTCAACTTCGAATCCGCGAACACGTCGAATCGCGAAAAGTTCGCCCGCTTTTTTCATCTCATGCTCGCCGAAGGAGTCTATCTGCCTCCTTCGCAGCTCGAATCCGCGTTCTTCTCGGCCGCGCATGCGAAGAAGGACATCCTCCAGTTGATCGAGAGGGCCGACCGCGTTCTGAAGAAGATCGCCTGGGAGTTCGAGGGATAGCGCTCCCTCGTCGGCGGCGGATGCCGCTACAGATTCAGCTCAGACCGGATGTGCGGTTGCCGCCAGGAACGTCTCCAGGAATACCCTCGCTGCGAGTTTTGCGGTGAGGTTCTGGAAATCCCACGGAGGCGAGAGTTCACTCAAGTCACAGCCGATCAGTTTGGGTGAGGCTGTAATTTCCCGGACGATTGCGATCAACTCGCGGCTGGTGAGACCTCCCGGGGCGGCGGCCGAACTTCCCGGCGCCTCTCCGGCGGTGACGGCATCGATGTCGATGGACAGAAAGATCGCATCTGCAGAACCTTCCAGGCGGTGCCGGACATCGCGTGCGACGTCGATCGCGGATGTTTTGTCGAAGACGTCGACGGGAATGGTGTGCACGCCCTGTTCGCTGAGCCAGTGGTCGTAATACGCGGAATTCGCGAAGGCGCGCGTTCCGACGATGAACGTTCGTGAACCCTCGCAGATCGGGGTCTCCAGCGCGCGGCGGTAGGGCGTACCGCTGGAAAGCGAGTCCTCGTCCTCGTACTCGCGTACGTCGTAATGCGCGTCGATGACGACGAGGCCGAGGCGGAGGTCGGGCCGTGAGTCGGCAAGCCCGCGAATGAGGGCGCCGGTCAGGCCATTGTCCCCCCCGATGAAGAAGGGGATCGCGCCAGTCGTGAAGATGTCGCGTGCGGCGGCCTGCACGCGCTCGTGAGCGGTGCGTACGCTGGTTGGTGGCAGGTCGAGATCGCCGAGGTCGAGACAGGTGCGTCCCGAAAGGTCGACGCCATGTCCGAAGGTGGTGAGAGAGGGGAGCGCGTCGCGAAAAGCGCGAGGTCCGAGGCGGGCGCCGGGACGGGATGGGATCGATGAGTCGAACGGCAGCCCGAGGAGAACGAAGTCGCCCTTCGTGCAGGTGTCTGCGGGAACGACGAGAGTGGAGGCGCGAGGATCGCGCGGATCGGCAACTTTACGCGGCAGCGACAGCATGCATGCGAATCTACCGCAACATCCGCCCTCCGTCGACCGGTATGGTCACGCCGGTGATGTAATCACTCTCCACGAGGAAACGCACCGTGCGCGCAATTTCTTCAGGCGACCCGACTCGCTTGAGCAGCGTCGGCTCGACGGCCTGGCGCAGTTCCGCCTCTCCGAAATCGTCCGGAGGCAGCACGGGTCCGGGAGCCACTGAGTTGATGAGGACCTCCGGGGCCAGTGTGCGGGCCAGACCGCGGCCGAGTGCGATGATGGCTGCCTTGGTCATGCTGTACGGAAGGTAGGCAGGGAAGGGGAGAGTGGCGGCAACGTCGGCAAGGTTGACGATCCGGCCCCAGCCACGCTCCTTCATGGCCTGCCCGGCGTGCTGGGAGAGAAAGAGCGGAGCACGCATATTGAGCGCGACCGATTCCTCGAAGTTCGCCATCGTGATCGAGCCGAACGGCTCCCGGATGAAGTTGGCGGCAGAATTCACGAGGATGTCGGCCCGAGCGGCGTAGGGGAGCAGATGGTCGAGGCCCTCGATGGTTGCCAGGTCGGCCTCCACTCCTTCGTCCATCTCATCGCATTCCGGGGATCGCGTCCGATAGGAGACGATCACGTGCGCGCCGGCGGCCTTCAGTTCCCTTGCGATTGCGAGCCCGACGCGGCGCGCGCCCCCGGTCACGAGAGCGGTGCGTCCTTCCAGCGTCACGCTTCTTCCTCGACGCGCTCCCGCACTGACATCCAGCTACCGAACCAGCCGGCGAAGATGCCGCCGCCCATCAGGGCGGCCAGCGCGGGCCAGGGGAGGAACCTGGCAAACAGAAAGCTCCAGACCAGGGAGGTCGCGCCGTGCAGCGATTGCCTCGCTCCGGCATAGACCGCGAACAGGAGCAGGAGTGCGAGCAGGCCACCCATCGCCCCCTGCAGCACTCCCTCGAGGATGAACGGGCCGCGGATCATCCGTTCGGTCGCTCCCACCAGCCGCATGATCTCGATCTCTTCGCGGTACAGCAGCATCGTCAGTCGGATGACGTTGGCGATCGTGAAGGCCGCAGCGATGGCGAGGATTCCGCCCGCCACCAATCCGATGATGCTGACGATTTCGACGATGCGCTCGACCCGCGCCATCCACTGCCAGTCACGGGCGACCTCATCGACGCCCGCGGATTTCTCGAGACGTTCGATCTCACGGCTGAACGAAGGCATCTGTGCGAGCTTCGGGTCGACGTCGATTTCAATCGAAGCCGGGAACGGGTTCTCGCCGAGTTGTCCGGCGACATCGGAGAGGTTGGGGAACTGCTGCGCAAATCGCTTCTGCGCGGCATCTCGCGAAACGAACCGCCGGTCGCGCATCGCCGGTTGCGCCGCAAGGGTCTGCTCGATTGCCGCGATCTGCGCGGAACTGGCTTCCGGTGCAAAGTAAACGGTAAGGCGCGAACGCCCTTTCCAGCGTTCCACGCCGCGCTCCAGGTTCCCCGCGATCAACAGAAAAAATCCGAGGATCAGAAGGGAGATGGCGATCATCAGGATCGCCACGAAGCTGGTTCGGCGCGAAACCCAGAGTCGCCTCAGGGCTTCCTGGAGGAACCATGTGAACGTGTTTGATGGAACGTCCGGTTCACGATCGCGACTGAGATTGCGGGCCACGAGGGCGATTGTAGTTGAGTCGCCCTGCCAACACGCCCGCGCCCCGGCGGCTGGCGGGCGTCCCCGCCCGCCCTCGCGCCGCAGCGCACTGCCCTCTCTCGACCTCGGCGATGTCGCGAACGTGAAGTCACGCATCTGGCGCCCGCCGGAGGCGCCCCTCTCAGCCTTCCGCTAGTAGAAGCGCAAAACCATCTTCGCCACGAACAGGCCCGCAAATCCGGCGAGAAGGCAGCCGAGCAGAGTGGCCGCGATGTTCGCGAAGGCGAGAGCGAGCGGGCCGTTGCGCAACTGCTGGGTGGTCTCGTAGTTGAAGGACGAGTACGTGGTGAAGCCGCCGAGGACACCGGTGGTGAGGAGCAGTCGCATGTCGGGTGGAATCCAGCCGGTCTCGAGGGAGAGGTGCATGACGAGAGCGATGAGGAACGATCCGGCGAGGTTGACGATCAGCGTGCCATAGGGAAACGCGCTTCCCCATGCGGAGGCTGACCAGAGGGTCACGGCGTAACGGGCCGCGGAGCCGGCCGCGCCCCCGGCACAGACGAGCAGGAATCGACTCACAGTGGAATCCTCATCAACACGAACACACCTGGTACGCAGCCCTCAAAACGCAGCTCCCGTCCCATTGGTATCATGACCTGAGTGATTCATTTCTACCACGTCACGAAGAAGTTCGATGGCACCTCGACGGCGCTCCACGACATCACCTTCCAGATTGAAAAGGGGGAGTTCGCCTTCCTCACCGGGACGAGCGGCGCCGGAAAATCGACTCTCCTGAAACTGATCCTTAGAATGATTCGTCCTTCCGAAGGGCAGATCGTGGTCAGTGGCCGGAACCTGAATGCGATGAAGCGCTCACAACTTCCGTTCTATCGCCGCGAGATTGGGATGGTCTTCCAGGATTTCAAGCTGATCGAGCGGATGACCGTGTTCGAGAACCTGTCGTTCATCCTCACAGTGCTCAACGTACCGGCTCGCGAGCACAAGAAAAAGGCGTATGCCGCCCTGCGTGCGGTGAACCTTCACCATCGTCTCAACTCCTATCCTCCGCAGCTGTCGGGAGGAGAGCAGCAGCGAGTGGCCATTGCGCGTGCCCTGATCAATGACCCGCTCGTGCTGATCGCCGACGAGCCGACCGGAAACCTCGATCCCGACCTCGCGCACGAAGTGCTGGAAATGTTCAATGTCGCCCATCTGCGCGGGTCGACTGTTCTGCTGGCCACGCACGACCGCGAGTTGATTCGAAAGAGCGGCCGGCGCGTCATCACGCTCGATCGTGGCCGGATCGTCGAGGAGAAAATCTCGACGGAGGCGCCGAAGGCCAGGCACGAGGGCGTCTTCGGGGTAGGCAGCTGACAGCATGAAAAAACGCGCGCCTTCCG
Source organism: Thermoanaerobaculia bacterium (assembly GCA_046590585.1). Taxonomy (GTDB): domain Bacteria; phylum Acidobacteriota; class Thermoanaerobaculia; order Gp7-AA8; family Gp7-AA8; genus JBKJVD01. The sequence continues at coordinate 10,973 of JBKJVD010000053.1, forward strand.
GCGCGCGTCGGCAGGGGATTCAACGGCGCTGGGTCTACAGCAGCATGCCTGCAATCGTGGCTGTGAGGAAGTTGGCCAGCGTGCCGGCCAGCATGGCTCGCAGCCCGAGTCGCGCCAGGTCACCGCGGCGTGACGGCGCCAGCGAACCGATTCCGCCGATCTGGATGGCGATCGAGGAAAAATTCGCGAAGCCGCAAAGCGCGTACGTGGCGATGACGAAGCTCCGATGGTCGAGAGTCGCAGCCATCGGTCCGAGTTTCACGAACGCCACGAACTCGTTGAGCACCATGCGGGTCCCGAGCAGGTTGCCGATGGCGAAACTGTCCTTCCAGGAAACGCCCATCGCCCACGCGATCGGGCGGAAGATGATGCCGAGCAGCGTATCGAGGCTGGCCGGAAAGATCGCGCCGATCGCCGGCGCAGCCGTAACCAGCCAGTCGTGCACATAGCCGAACATTCCGTTGACCAGCGCCACGAGCGCAATGAACGCGATGAGCATGCCGGCGACGTTGAGAGCGAGGTGCAGGCCCTCGATGGCTCCACGCCCTGCGGCGTCGATCACATTCACGTCTTCTTTTGGAACGACGATCTCGACGTCCTTGCCGGTCTTCGGTTCTTCCGTTTCCGGGACGATGATCTTCGCCATCATGATCCCGCCGGGGGCGGTCATGATCACTGCGGTGAGCAGGTGGATGACGTCGACCTTCGCCACGAGGACGTACGCCGCCATGATGCCGCCGGAGATGTGAGCCATCCCGGCCGTCATCACGGTCATCAGTTCCGACATGGTCATCTCGGGCAGGAACGGCCGGATCGTCAGCGGTGCTTCGGTCTGGCCCATGAAGATCGAGGCCGCCACCGAGGTCGACTCGGCGCCGGAGACGCCCATGAAGCGCGTCATGACCTTCGCGAAGAATCGCACGACGATCGGCATGATGCCGATGTAGTACAGGACCGCGAAGATCGAGGCGATGAAGATGATTGTCGGCAGGACCTGCGTCGCGAACACGAAGCCGACCGTCTGCGGCCCCTCGGAGATCGCCAGGTTTCCGAACACGAACTTCGAGCCTTCGGACGTGTAGCCGATCAGGCGGTTGATGATTTCCTTCATCGTCTCGAACAGGTAGGCGAGAAGGTTGAAGGTCAGCATCAGGTAGGCAGCGATCACGCCGAAGGCGATCCAGATTCCCTTGCGCGATGACGCAAGAGGCATCCGTTTCGAGATCTGCGCCGCCAGGATGGCCGCGATGATCAGGACCAGCGCGGCACCCGTCCTGGTGAGTGGCAGCGCGATCGCAGAAAGCGATTGCGCGATCAACTCACCCTTGAGCACAGCGATGGCTACGAGCACCTGCAGGAGCAGGCCCCAGGCGACGGTCTTCCATTTGATCGCCTTCCGATCACGGGAAAGGCCGAACGCAATGGCGAGAATGAGTACGAAGCCGATCAGCGCGGAAAAACGCTCCATTGCCAGCTCTCCAGATTGTCTCTATCGGATTGTTTGAACGTTGACGGATGTAACAGAGCGCCCAGCGAGAGTCAAAGAAAATGATCGGTTCCGGACGGGATCGACGGGCAGGCCGCGACATCGCCCGGATTCGTCATGAACCATTCGACATTCAACATTCAACATTTCGTATACTCCGCGCCCATGATCCAAGCCATCGACAGCGCCGTCTCCTTCATCCGCCAGAGCACCTCGCTCCAGCCGCATGTCGGAGTCATCCTCGGCTCAGGCCTCGGCAATGTGGTGAACGCGATCGAGATCGAGACCGCCATTCCCTACAGCGAGATCCCGGGCGCCAGGACTTCCACTGTGATGGGCCATCAGGGACGCCTCATCATCGGCAAGGCCGGCTCGGTGCCGGTCGTCGTCATGCAGGGGCGCGTTCATTTTTACGAAGGCTACGAGATGAACGAGGTGACCTTCCTGGCCCGCGTTCTCGGCCGCCTGGGCATCAGGCAGCTGATCGTCACGAACGCCGCCGGTGGCGTCAATACCTCGTACTCGCCGGGTGACCTGATGCTCATCTCCGATCACATCAATTTTTCCGGCATCAACCCGCTTCGTGGTCCCAACGTCGAAGACCTCGGCGTTCGTTTTCCTGATATGAGCGAAACCTACACGCTGGCGCTGCGCGACCTGGCGAAAGAGGTCGCTGCGGCGAACGGGATTGAAGTAAAGGAAGGGGTCTACCTCTTCGTCACCGGCCCGAGCTACGAGACTCCCGCAGAAATTCGCGCGTTCCGAACGATGGGCGCTGACGCGGTCGGCATGTCGACGGTCCCCGAGGCTGTGGTGATGGGACACATGGGAATCCAGTTGCTCGGCATTTCCTGCATCACCAACATGGCGGCAGGAGTCCTCAAGCAGAAGCTCAATCACCAGGAAGTGATCGAGACGACTGCGCGCGTACAGAAGCAGTTCACGGCGCTTGTGCTCGGCGTGCTGGCAAAGCTTGACGCGTCTTCCGAGGGATGAGACGCGGCCGCGCCGTCGCGCGGGCTTCGCAGCGGGAACGCACACGTCACCGCACCCGGTGGCTCGTGGGCGTCTCGCCTGGCGTCTCGCCCGCGAGGAGGGCTGTAGCGTGTTTCATCCGATTCCATGAAACGCTTCACCTCGCGAATTGAAAACATCGCCCGGATCAACATCCTTCGCGATCCTTCGCGCGGGCGAGACGCCAGGCGAGACGCCCACGAGCCATCGCTTCGCGTCCGGGCACCACCCTCGCGGCGAGATCGGACGCGTTACCACACCCGGTGGCTCGTGGGCGTCCCGCCTGCGCGGAGGGCTGTAGCGTGTTTCATCCGACTCAACGAACCGCGTCACCTCGCGAATTGGCAACATCGCTCGGGTGGCCCTCCGTCGCGCGGGAGAGACGCCCACGAGCCATCGCTTCGCGCGCAGGCATGACCTTCGCGGCGAGAACGGACGCGTCACCACACGCGTCCAGGCACCATCCTCATGCGCGCTGGCCCGTTCCCTAACCGCTGATCGCCTCGACGATCGTTGCGAAGTCTGCTGGCAGCGCCGCCTCGACCGACATTTCAAGTCCGCTGACCGGGTGCAGGAACGTGAGCCGGGCGGCGTGCAGCATCTGCCGGCCGGCGCCGGCCAGCACCTTCTGCAATTTCTTGTCAGGAATGCCTTTCCACTGCGGACCGGAGTAAGCGGGATCTCCCACGATCGGGTGGCCGAGGTGCTTGAGGTGAACGCGGATCTGGTGCGTTCTTCCGGTGCGGAGCGTGAGGCGCATGAGGGAGAGGTAGCGGAATCGGGACACTACGGCGTAGTCGGTGATGGCGTTGCGTCCTCCAGCGACGACCGCCATCTTCTTGCGATCGCGGGGGTCGCGGGCGATGGGAGCGTCGATCGTCCCCGTGGTCGCTGCTGGCGTTCCGTAAACGAGGGCCAGGTATTCCTTGCGCACCGCCGGGGTGTTCCACGCGGACGTGAGTGCCCGATGGGCGATGTCGTGCTTGGCGACGATGAGCACGCCGCTCGTATCTTTGTCCAGGCGGTGCACGATGCCGGGGCGCAACTCTCCCCCGATGCCGCTCAGGTCGCTCACATGGTGGAGCAGCGCGTTCACCAGTGTCGCGTCGTCGTGGCCCGCGGAAGGATGGATGACGAGGCCAGGGGGCTTGTCGATGACCACGATGTCGCGGTCTTCGTAGAGGACGCACAGGGGCAGATCCTGGGCGACGATTTCGGTGGCGCGGGGATCGGGAATGTCGATCTCGATCGTCTGGCCCTCTTCCACGCGAAGCGACGTTTTCGTGGAGAGTCGCGTATCAAGATGAACGTGGCCTTCCGCGATCAGGCGGGCCAGCGAACTCCGGCTGTGGCTGGCCAGCAGTTCTCCCAGAGCCCGGTCCAGGCGGCTGCCGGCGAGTTCATGGGGGACTACGAAAGCGTGTCGTTCCGGCACGGTCGCGAGTATAGGGGACGAGGAGAGGCACTCCGGAGAAGGGCTGTGACGTTTCTGCAATCAGGACCGTCTTACTACAAAGAATTCTTTTGTACTCTGTCCGGTGTCTCGTAGAATGCGTCAACGTTTCACCGGTTTCAAAGTCGAATCACGGTAAATCCAGTTAGAGGGGAAACAGATGCTGAATTTCAAGAAGGTTGCTGTTGCCGCGGTCGTCACACTGTCCGCGATGAGCGCGATGGCTAGTAACTTCCGGGCAGCGGACCAGGTTTACGTACCCGCTGCGGGCTTCCTCGCGGGCTCGAGCGGAACGTTTCTCTCGGACGTGTTCATCTCCAATCTGAGCACGGACTCAGTCAGTGTCTCCGTCATCTTCTCTCAGGGACCGACCGGTTCGATCACGGAGTTCCGCGATCTGATCACTCTCGCGCCGAACGAGCGCAAGGAGATCGTGAACTTCATCACCGCGCCAGTCTCGTCGGGCGGTCTCGGCCTTTCGTCGACGAATAACTCGTTCGGCCAGTTGATCTTCAACGCCTGCAAGCAGGGAACAGACTGCATCAACTCGCAGGACGGAAACGGCTTCAGCGTGAACTTCCGCAACATCAGTGTCGAGAGCCGCATTTACTCGATCCCGGCCGGCACCACGCTCGCCCAGAACCCGCCGACCACCGGCCAGCTCTTCTCGGGGCTGCCCTGGTACAACTTTGCATCCTCAAATGCTGCGAATGTCGGCCTGCATCAGGTCTTCATCACCGGCATCCGGAACAACGGTACGAATGGCACGCCGGGAACCTACCGCTCGAACATCGGTATGGTGAACGCTTCCCAGTTCTCGAACACGCAGATCGTCGTCAGCCTCTTCGACGGCAGGACGAGCAACAAGCTCGGCGAGTACACCGAGAACCTCGGACCGCTCGGTCACGCGCAGCGCAACATCTCCACGATGTTCCCGAGCTTCTCGGGCTCCACCGCGACCAATGCGTACGTGATCGTCGAGCAGCGCAACAGCACGGCGGCGCCGAACGCTCCGACCAGCTGCCTCTCGGAAGGATGCCCGGCATTCTTCGCGTATGGCTCGATCCTCGATAACATTTCGGGCGACGCCACGACGCTCGAAGCGCAGTACCTCAAGCCGCTCAGCAGCGACGCACTCGCAGCGATTTATCCGCCGAGCGCAGGTAAGTCGCCGCTCCGCCGCTCTGCCAAGCACTGATTTCAGGATCCCGTCTGTTTCTCGAGGCCGCGCCTTCAGGGCGCGGCCTTTTTTTTGCCGGGGCGCAACGCAAAGTAGCGGTTACAATCGGTCTTCGGGTCCTATGTCCTCACAACGCCGTCGTGTAGAGCGCGTGCATCTGGCGCAGCCTTTGGTCGCGCGCCTTGGCGCTACGCAGGTGATCCTTTCCGACGTCAGCATTTTTGGCGCGAGGATCGAACACCATGTCCCCCTGACGACCGGCGCGAGGACAAAACTCATATTCCGCTGGAGCGAAGAGGACATCGAGGTCGATTGCAAGATCATCCGTTCGCGGCTGGAGAGCTTTTCGACCGGTGCGGACGGACTGACCGTCTATCACTCCGGACTCGAGTTCGGAGAAATTCCGGCGGCGACGAGGCTGCGCCTCAAGAACATGCTGGCGCTCTTCATCTCCCGCGCACTCGAAGAGCAGAAACTCAACGCGCGCGGCGTGGTTCCCGAACACGATCACGCTCACATGCCGATCTTCCGCGACGGGCAGCTGACGGTGAGTGCTTCCGACAAGGCCGAGGCGGCGGGTGGAGCGGCGTTGCCGATGTCGCGGCTCGCCAAGACTTCCGGCTATGTCTGTTACACCCTCGAGCGGGGAACGCAGTGGCGCGCCAAGCGTACGCAAGACCCGGCTCAGCCAGCCGACGGGTTCACGATCTCCGCTGGCGAAGCGAAGCAACAGGCCGAACAGTTGTGCGAAGCCTACGTGAAATCGGATACGGAAGGCCGTCACATCATCCGGATGTTCGCCGAACTCAGCATCATGGAAGGCGGCGGAACGCCTCCGGGCCGGTTCGAACCGTGACCTGAGGTCAGCGCTCGAGGAGCGAATCGACGAAACTCTCCTCGCGCTCGTCCGTATCAACGAACGAACTGATGAAGACCATCGCCGTCAACCGTTTCCCCGAAATCCCGGAAAGGGAGCTGAGGCGCGAGGTTCCGATTGCGACCTGGCTGGCGGCCCGGATTGACGAGAGCGAACACTTCGAGCGCCTGTCGCTGCGATCCGTGAGCGCGCTCTGGTTCCGGTACGTTCCGCCTCGATGCACGGCGGATGAGACCGACGCCATGAACGCGTCTTTGCTCGTGCGTGTGAATCAAGCGGGAAACATCCGGCTGGCTGAGGCCATGCTCGACGGGCGGTTGGCGCTGCGCCTGACGATTTCGGGCCCGGCAATGCAAGGCCAGGAGATGCAGCGGGCCTGGGAGTCGATCGCCTCTGAGGCCGCAGAACTGCGGCGCGAGCGTCCCTGCTGACGCGGCTTTCCGGGGTCAATGCGTCTGAGTTGAGGTCGCCCGTCGACGGATTTGCCTCCCGCGGAATCGTCGCGCAGATCCGTCTGTTGCGCAGTTTCGAGACCGTTGCGCATTGACCGTCAATGCGCTGGGCGGGGGTTTGTGAAACACCCACCGGGTGTTATCATGCGACGGCTTTCGAGCAGGCATAATTCGAAAGCGGCCGATTTCGGCCGCT
>JBKJVD010000069.1:0-20463 GCA_046590585.1 Thermoanaerobaculia bacterium
AGAATGCGGAATTTTGAATCCCGGTAATTAGACATTTTATAGTCGTAGCGGTCGAGATGATCGGGAGTGATGTTGAGCAGCAGGGCAACGTGCGCATGAAAGCGGTCGACCGTTTCCAGTTGGAACGACGAAAGCTCCAGCACGTAGGTACGGGGCCGCTCGAGGTCGAGCGATGCGGTGAGAGGCTCGCCGATGTTGCCGGCCACGATCGGATCGCGGCCCGCCATCCGGAGGACTTCGCCGATGAGCGCAGTGGTCGTCGACTTGCCGTTCGTGCCGGTGATGGCAATCACCCGTCCCAGAAGATGCCGGAACCCGAGTTCGATCTCGGAGATCACAGGAGTCGAGTGCGTCGCGGCGAGTTGCAGCAGCGGCGCGCTGAGCGGGACCCCAGGACTCAGCACGATCGTCCCGACGCCATCCAGAACCGCTTCCCCTTCCTGTCCGAACAGGCGCACCACTCCGGCCGCCAGGGCGTATGGCAGTTCGGGATCGGGACGGGCGTCATACAACGCCACTTCCTCACCGCGCGCGGCGAGGAAATTCGCGGCGGCGACGCCCGATCTGGCAGCTCCAACGACGAGATAGCGCATGGACAGTGGTTACCTGAGCTTCAGCGTCGCGAGACTGAGCAGCGCGAACATGATCGCGATGATCCAGAAGCGGACGACGACTTTCGTTTCCTTCCACCCCGACAATTCGAAGTGGTGATGAAGCGGCGACATCTTGAAGATCCTTCGACCGGTGAGCTTGAATGAGGCCACCTGCAAGATCACCGAGAGCGCTTCGACGACGAACAGCCCGCCCACGAGGACCAGCAGAAGTTCCTGCTTGATCATCACGGCCAGGCAGCCGATGGCGCCGCCGAGCGCCAGCGAACCGACGTCCCCCATGAAGATCTCGGCCGGGTGGGCGTTGAACCATAGGAATCCGAGGGATGCGCCGACCATCGCGCCACAGAAGACGGCCAGTTCGCCGGTCTGCGGCACCCAGGCGATGTGCAGGTAATCGGCAATGCGCGCGTGACCGGCGGCATAGGTCAGGATCGTGTAGGTGGTCGCTGCGACCAGCGTTGAACCGATTGCGAGACCGTCGAGACCGTCGGTCAGGTTCACGGCGTTCGAGGCGCCGACGAGGATCACGATGATGAACGGGATGTAGAGAAACCCGAGACTCAGCGTGAACGCTTTCAAGAACGGAAAGGTCAGTGCTGTGGAGTAGTTGTTGTGAATGCTCGGCAGGTAGGCGATGGCCAGTCCCGCAAACAGCGCCACCCCGATCTGCATCGAGAATTTTTCTTTGGCAGTCAGTCCCAGATTCCGCTTCTTGACGAGCTTGCGATAGTCGTCGATGAATCCGATCGCGCCGTACGCGGTTGTAACGAACAGCACGATCCAGATGTAGGGATTCGAGATGTCGGCCCAGAGCAACGTCGGAATGACGATCGCGACGTTGATCAGAATCCCGCCCATGGTGGGCGTCCCGGCCTTGATCAGGTGAGATTTCGGCCCTTCCTCACGGATGAACTGTCCGGCCTTGATTCGTTTCATCCGGTCGATGAGCCACGGGCCGAGAATGAACGAGATCAGCAGCGCCGTCAGCGCGGCGAACGCCGTGCGGAAGGTGATGTAACGGAAGACGTTGAATCCGGAGATGACGTCTCGAAGCGGATAAAGAAGGTAGTAGAGCACTGCTAAATCTCCTTCTCGCCCTGAAGCATGGCGACCGCCCGGTCGAGACCGACACCGCGCGAGCCTTTGATCAATACGAGGTCGCCTTCGCGGATGAACTCCGTGAGGAAACGACCAGCACTTTCTGCATCATCGAAATGGTGGAGTGCGGAATCTTCCCGGCCGGCCTGCCGCGCTCCTTCGAGCAACGACGCACTTCGTGGACCGACGCCAACGATGACATCGATTTCAGGAGGCACGGCTGCACCCGAATCGCGGTGATACTGCAGTTCGTCCGCCCCCAGTTCGAGCATGTCTCCGATGACCGCGATCCGCCGTCCGGCTACCTGCGCCTGAACCTGCAGCGCGAGGGCCCGGCTCAGGGCGTAAGGATTCGAGTTATAGGTATCGTCGTAGACCGTTGCGCCGCGAACCGGAATGATCACCCCGCGGTGATACGCAGGCTGGATCGAAGCGATCCCTGTGCGGATCGATTCCCATGAGATGTCCAGCAGCCGCGCCGTCGCAATCGCGGCCAGCAGGTTCTCGAGGTTGTGCCGGCCGGGCTGACTCAGTTCGAGGGAATGTCTTCCACCCTCGCCCTCCACGACGAACGAGGTGCCGAGCAGCCCGCTTTCGCGAACCTCCACGGCGCGGTAATCCGCATCGTGATCGATCGCGTACGAGACTTTCCGCCCCGGGAACTCTCGGGCGATCCGGACCACATGCTCGTTGTCGTTGTTCACGACGATCGAGCCGCCCGGACGCACGTTCTCGAGCAGTTCCCGCTTCGCTTCCGCGATCTTTTCGACGGTACCGAAGAACTCGATGTGCACCGGCCCGATGTTCGTGTAAACGCCGATATCCGGAGTCGTCAGCGCAGCGAGCTGTGCGATCTCGCCCTTGTGATTCATCCCCATCTCGGAGATCACCACTTCTGCGTCATCGGGCGTGTTGTCGATGCAGAGCGGGCAGCCGATCAGATTGTTGAAGTTTCCCCACGACTTGAAGGTTCGCCGTTCGGTTCCGACCAGCGTCGCAATCATTTCCTTGGTCGTCGTTTTTCCCGCTGAGCCGGTGACGCCGATCAGCGTGAACGGGAAGTCGCGCCGGATCGATCGGGCCAGCTGCTGCAGGGCCACGGTCGTGTCATCGACGCGAACGACGCCACGATCGCTCGGCAGGTCGGAAGGAAGTTCCGACACGATGACTCCTCGCGCAGTCTCGAGCACCTCAGTCACGAACTGATGACCGTCCAGCCGCTCGCCGCGAATCGCAAAAAACGCGGAGTCCGGCTTCACTTCGCGGCTGTCGATGACTACCGATGAAGCGTCGATGTCGCCACCCTGAACCAGGTCGCCACCAACCATCTCAGCGATCTGACGGAATGTCAGCCTCGGCATGCGAGCCTCCAGGACAACGGAACGGAAACGAAGGGAACCGGCGAATGACTCTGCCGGGAGCGTTCAATGCCGAAGACTTTCGCTCGCGATGCCGCCTTCCGGCTCCGCCGCGTTTCGTCCCCGAAGATCGTCCCCTTCCCCCGAAGCTGCCAGACGATCTCCATCCACTCACCCACGCCGAAACAGACCGACGAAGCCGGAACGCGGCATCGATTGAAGCAGGCTGCATAGTAAGACTTTGTCATTGGAGATTTCAAGCTTAATTTTGACTCATTTTTTAGTGTGTTTATGCACTTCTCATTTTCAGCGCCAGTTCTGCTTCTTCGCGATCATCGAAATGGGCCACGTGATCTCCGACGACCTGGTAGGTCTCGTGCCCCTTTCCGGCGATGACGATCACATCGGCCTCGTCGCCATCGACGATGGCGCGGCGGATTGCTTCGCCTCGATCGACGACCCGGGCATAGCGGGATCGCTCCACTCCGGACATACCGGCTTCGATTTCGTCGAGAATCGTCTCGGGCTTTTCGCTTCGCGGGTTGTCGCTGGTCAGCAGGGTGAAGTCGGCCTGTTTTCCGGCGATCGCGCCCATCTGTGCGCGCTTGCCCCGGTCGCGGTCTCCACCACATCCCATGACCAGCACGACCCGGCGGTCGCCGGCGATGGCGCGCACCGCCTGCAGCAGTTTTTCGAGAGCGTCCGGCTTGTGCGCGTAGTCGATGATGACGGTCGGTCCGCGCTCCCCCGTCACTCGCTCGAACCGGCCTCGAACGCCCGTGAGGTTACGCACCCCCTGTTCGATGGTCGGGCGGTCGATGCCGAGCACGATGGCGGCTCCGATGGCACCCATCCAGTTATAGAGGTTTGGCGCGCCGAGGAGGCTGGAGTCCATCCTGATGGAACCAGAGGGGGTTTCGAGTTCGCCGTGAAGACCCGCGACGCTGACCTCGAAATCGGGAGCCGGGTGAATCGCGGCTTCGCGCGTTCGTCCGAACGTGAGCGCCGAACTCCCGAGTTCGTTCGCAAGACGTTGCCCGTATTCGTCGTCGATGTTGATGACGGCGGTCTGGCGCGAGCGGTCGATCTGGTCGAACAGCATCTTCTTCGCCTGGTAGTAGTCCTCGAAATCGCTGTGGAAGTCGAAATGATCGCGGGAAAGGTTCGTGAAGACCGCCGCGGCGAATGGAACCCCGTGCGTCCGGCGCAGTGCAAGCGCGTGAGACGAGACTTCCATCACGGCCCGGCGCACTCCGGCACGTTGCATCCGGGCAAACCAATCCTGCAGCACGATCGCATCGGGCGTGGTGCGATCGGCGACCAGCCGCTCATCACCTGCGCGGTACTCGATGGTTCCGATCAGGCCGACCGGCTCACCGGTCACATCGAGAATCGACTCGAGCATCTTGGTGGTTGTTGTCTTGCCCGACGTCCCGGTCACGCCGGCAATCTGCATCCGTTCCGCCGGGCGTCCGTGAAATGACGCTGCGATGATTGCGAGAGCCTCGCGTGCATTCGGGACCTCAACCATCACGACGTCGCCGGAACCAGCCGCGGGAAGCGTCTCGCAGACGACTGCGGCAGCCCCTTTTTCGATGGCGGACGTGATGAATTCACTTCCGTCCTGCTTGAATCCCGGGATCGCCACGAACAGCGCGCCTCGAGTCGCGAGACGGGAGTCGGGGGTCACGGCCGCGATGTCGACCGAGGCGTCGCCGACCACGGTCTTGACGCTGACCCGGTCGAGCAGTTGCGCGAGCTTCATCGTGCGACCTCCGCGACAGGAGGCGGCGAGGGGACGACGATGCGCACTGGTGCCGATGCTGGTTCGAGTCTCAGTTCCAACTGCCGCGACGCGGGAGTCGGCTGGCCGCCAACTGGCGCCTGCACCCGCACCACGCCCGTTCCGGACGTTCGGACGGTGTATCCCGCAGCGACCGCCTGAGCGATCGCGGCACGGGCATCGAGACCGGTCAGGTCCGGCACAATCGTCGATGGCGGATTCAGGGATGCTGCGGGCGCCGTGAAACGCGCCAGCACCTGCGGCTGCAGGGGAAACGAACGCGAGGGAACTGAGGGAGCGACCCCCAGGTAGCGAAGACTCGCTTCAGCAACTTCCCGGAAGACCGGTGCCGCAACGGTTCCGCCGTATTGCGCGCCTTTGGGATCGTCGATCACGACGAGCAGGGCGATGCGGGGGCGGTCCGCGGGCACATAGCCGACGAACGAGGCCACGACTTTGTCGGAGTATCCGCCACGTTCCGCCTTCTGGGCCGTCCCGGTCTTGCCGGCGACCGTGTGCTCGGCCAGTGCTGCGTTTTCTCCTGTTCCACGCAGCACGACGCTCTTGAGCATCTCGTTCAGCAGGGCCGCGGTCTTTTCAGAAATCACCCGGGTTCCCGGCTTCCGTTCGGCCCGGGCGATGAGATTTCCTTCGCCGTCGACGATGCGATCGACGATCCGCGGCTCGACCATCACTCCATCATTCGCAACGGCGCTGACGGCACGAAGGAGTTGAATCGGAGTAACCGAAATCTCCTGGCCGATCGACATGCTGGCGTTCGAGAGCATCGACCACTTCTGCGTCGGTCGCACGATTCCCACCGCCTCGCCGGGAAGCGCCACGCCGGTCCGCGCGCCGAATCCGAAGCGGCGGATGAACTCATGGAACCGGTTCTGCCCGAGCATCAGCCCGACCTTGATGGTTCCTACGTTCGAGGAATGCACCAGCACGTCCTCGAACGTCATCATGTTGTAGCGATGACCGCCGTGTTCGCGGATCGAGACATTGGCAATCTGGATGCTGCCATTGTTGCAGTCGATGATCTGCGAGGGCGTGACCACGCCAGCTTCCAGACCGGCAGCGGCCGTGATGATCTTGAAGGTCGATCCCGGCTCGTAGAGGTCCTGCACCGAGCGGTTGCGCCAGGCATTCTCTCCCGACTCGCGGAAGCGGTTCGGATCAAACGTTGGCCACGATGCCATGGCGAGAATGTCGCCCGTGCGCGGGTCCATCACAGTGACCGATCCACCCGCCGCGCGATACTTCGTCGCGGCGCTGGCCAGAGCGCGCTCTGCGATGAACTGGATGACCGAGTCGACCGTGAGCACGACGTTGTCGCCGTTCACCGGCCGGTTCGGACCCTCGCCGCCGACCAGGTACATCCCGCGACGCGCATCCCGGAGGATCGTTACCTTTCCCGCCCGTCCCCGCACGTTCCGATCGAGCGCGTGCTCGATCCCGGCCAGCCCTTCGCCGTCCATGCCGGTGTAGCCGATCACATTCGCGGCCAGCGAAGCGCGAGGATACGAGCGCCGGTGCTCCTCGACGAAGTCGATCCCCGGAATCCTGCGGGCTCGGACAGCGGCGGCAACTTCCAGGGGGACCTGGCGCGCGATCCACGCAAAGCCCGCAGTGGTCTTCAATTTCGCTTCGATTTCCCCGGCTGTGAGGCCGATTCCCGGAACCGATGCGATGAGTTTCGCGACCCCTCGGCGGTTGCCGATGCTTTGGGGATCGGCGTAGATCGACTCCGCTGAGATGCTCTCGGCGAGAATGCGGCCGTTCGCATCGATGATTGAACCGCGCACGGGATTCAGCGCCAGCGTGCGCTCCTGCTGGCGGAGAGCTCGATTCATGTAGTGGTCGTGCCGGACGAGTTGAATCTGGATCAGGCGGCAGACCACGATCACAGCCCATGCTGCGAGGACCGCGAAGATCTGCAGGAGACGGCGCTGTGACTGGCTCATCAGCGCCTCCCGGGCACTGTGGCCGTGGGCTGGGGCCGCACCGTGGGCGCCGGTCCCGAAATCATCACGATGGAGGAAGGCCTGGTCGTGGTCAGTCCGAGCGCCGCGGCTTTCACCGCCACGGCGTCGAGACCAGTCGCACGATTGAGCTGGAGTTGCAGACGCTTGTTGTCGTCCTGGGCCTGCTTGCGGCTCTTCTGGAGCCGGGTAGCATCGTGTCCGAGCCGGATGACTTCGAGATTCTGCCAGGTGAAGAGGAGCAGGAAGAGCCCGATCGGCAGGCCGAGCGAGAGCACGGCAAGCAGTTCCCGGAAGCGCTGGCGATCGCGCTCCCGGACGATGTGTGAGTTCTCGATGCTCTTCTTCTGTGTATACATGGCTGCGACCGGCAGAGACGAACAACAAGGGTGAAGATTTTGCCTATGCGCAGCGCCAAGAGCCATCCACTAACACCCACCCCCCACGCACCACCCCTCCCGAGCTCTCACCGCCGCACCACACCCACCCTTCCCCAACCTTCACCCTTGCTCTTCTTCCCTGCAAAGGATCTGTGCGAACTACTGGCTCCCCGCGCCCGCGGGCGAGCCTTACAACTTTTCTGCGACCCGCAGCTTGGCGCTGCGTGACCGCGGATTTGTGATCCGTTCTTCTTCTGAAGCAGTCACCGGATGCCTGGTCAGCGTCCGGATGATTTCCGTCCTGCCACATGCACACACGGGCAAACCGCGCGGGCAGGTACATTCGCCTTCCAGTCGCCGGAACGCCCGCTTGACGATTCGATCCTCGAGTGAGTGAAACGTGATGATCGCCACCCGGGCTCCCGGCTCAGCGCACTGCACGGCCGCATCGGTGAAGGAATCGAGTTCGAGAAGTTCCTCATTCGTGGCGATGCGAAGCGCCTGAAACGTGAGAGTCGAGGGGTCGATGTCCTGAGGTCGCGACTTCTTGACCGACCGGATCACCGCGGCGAGCTGGATCGTGGTCTCGATCCGCTCCACTTCCCGCGCCGCGACGATCGCCCTGGCGATCTTCTTCGCCATCGGTTCCTCGCCGTACTCCTTGAGGATCCGAACCAGTTCCTCTTCAGGAAGTTCGTTCACCAGGTCGGCCGCTGCCGTTCCCTCACGAGACATCCGCATATCGAGCGGACCCTCGAAACGAAATGAGAAACCACGCGACGCCTCGTCGAGCTGCATCGATGACACACCGAGATCAGCCAGCAGCCCTGAGATCGACTCGATGCCGTTCTGCTTCAGAATTTCAATGAGCTGCTCGTGACGCCCGAGGGCGAACACGACACGCGAACCGAACTCCTCGAGCCGCTTGCCCGCCGCCGCGAGCGCATCGGGGTCGCGGTCGATTCCGAGGAGTGTGATGCGCGGGTAAGCGCGCAACAGTTCCGCCGAATGGCCGCCGAGTCCGAGCGTCGCGTCGACCAGCACTCCCTCTTCTCGGGAGGGCCGGAGAAACTCGATCACTTCTGTCAAAAGAACCGGTTCGTGCTTCATCGTCTCCGGCTCCGCTCCTTCTTCCGAAGGGTCGCGACGTACCGCGACGCTTTACACACCGTGGAGCTCGAGCTCCTTGAAATCGTCTGCCGTCAGCGGATCGTCGGTCATGCGGCGCTCGATCCGCTCTTCGTTCCAGAGGACCAGATGGTCCTGGTTTCCAAGGACCACCACGTCGCCCGTGATCCCTGCCTTGCTTCTCAGAATGTTCGGGACGAGCAGCCGCCCCTGCGCATCGATCGAGCCGAGCTGACCGAAGTAGTTCACCCGCTCGAGGAGCTTGGCCTTCGCCATCGAAGTGGAAGGCACCTTGGCCAGCCTCGCCTGAAATTCGTACCAGACCTCCAGCGGATAAACGACGGCGCGCTCGCCATCCATGGAGGTGATGAAGCATTCCTGCCCGTACTTCTCCTCGATCGCCTTACGGAAATTCACCGGGACCTTGAATCGGCCCTTCTCGTCAATCGTGGCCGGCGAATGGCCCATTAAGACGTTGAGATCCACGGTGTGTAGAGTCCTTTGACGCGTCGATTTGGAGAGTTCGAGCCACGTTTTACCACTTTCGGCCACTACTGTCCACAATATTCCACTCGACGCTCAAGCAAAAGGCGGCCGAAGCTTCGGCCGCCTCACGCCTCTGCGGTTCCAGGGCTAGAGCAACTTCTTGAACTTCGTCAGCACCTTACTCCCCACGAGCGATTCGGCCGAGCCGAGGACTCTCTGGATGACTGAAAGCACGTCTTCATCGCCACTCCAGTGTTCCCGGACGATGGCTTCGTCCGTTTCACCGAGCATCTTGTGGAGGAGAAAGACCGCGAACACCAGATCGTCGAGGAAGCCCACCGGTCCGAACAACGCCTCCGGAATCAGGTCGAACGGAAAGATGTAATAAGCGAGCCCACTTCCGAGCAGCATCTTGCTCTTGCCGTTGACGCGTGAATCGTTCACCAGCCGCCAGAGGAGCATGAAGATGTCCGGCACGAGAAGCAGGAACGCGCCTGACTTGCCCGCGAGGCTCCCCTTTCCCTCCAGATAGCGGTGGATGTTTCCCCGGATCCGATCGTAGAAACGCTGCGCACGATCGCCCGACATGGCCAGGGCATTTTCAGAACTCTCGGTCATCGACTCCGTATCGAGTTCACCGTCTCCGTCGTCGATCAATTCTTCGTCATCCATCACTTCATCCATGTTTTTTCTCCGAAGGTGGTGGTGGGTCGGCGCCGCCTCTACCGAGGGTGATCGCCAGGCCACCGTCGATCATCCAGACACGCTGAAGCTCGACAGAGACGAACTCAGGCAAAAATCGCTCCACGGAAACTACCAGCGTCGTCGGTTCCTCATAGCGAATGAGCCCAGCCGGCAGGCGGCCGCGGATCAGGCCGAACAGAAAGCGCGGAATCGGGAAGCCTGCAGCGCTGACGGCGCCGAGGGGAATGCGGATCTCACTCCCTGAGGCATGCATCTCCGTGATGTCGATCGTGAACGGGATGCGGACGAACTTGCGCGCGACCCCCTCGATGCGCAGCAGGCCGTTGCCGAAGCTCAAGTCGAGTTTCTCGATCGCCGGTTCGGCAGACGCCGATTCCCGGGCGATCGCGGCCAGTCGCGCTCCATCGACCCGCAACTCAATGGAATCCCATTCAACGAAGTGCTTCATTCACCCTTCCTTCGTTCCACGGCGCGTCAATCGATGCCCGGCTGCTATGATCCGCGCCGTGCCAAAACGGACTGATATTCAAAGCATTCTGATCATCGGCTCCGGCCCGATCGTCATCGGTCAGGGCTGCGAGTTCGACTACTCGGGAACCCAGGCCTGCAAAGCGCTGAAGGAAGAAGGTTACCGGATCATTCTGGTCAATTCGAATCCTGCAACGATCATGACCGATCCCGAGTTTGCGGATCGTACCTACATCGAGCCGCTTACCCCGGAAACGCTCGAGAGAATCATCGAGCGTGAACGCCCCGACGCGATTCTTCCGACCGTGGGAGGGCAGACCGGCATCAACCTCGCCAGCGCGCTATGGGAGCGAGGCACGCTGCAGAAATTCGGCGTGGAATTGATCGGTGCGAACTACGACGCAATCCACACCGCCGAGGACCGCCAGCTCTTCAAGGACGCCATGATCCGGATCGGCGTCGAGGTGCCGCGGTCAGGGGTGGCCAATACGGTCGAGGAAGGAGAGCGTATCGCGCGCGAGATCGGATTTCCGCTCGTCGTGCGGCCGTCGTTCACTCTCGGTGGTTCGGGCGGTGGAATCGCGTACAACATCGATGAGTTCCGGGCCACAGTCTCACGAGGTCTCGAACTCTCGCCAGTCCACAACGTCCTCGTCGAGGAATCGGTGACGGGATGGAAGGAATTCGAGCTCGAGGTGATGCGCGACAAGGCGGACAACGTCATCATCGTCTGCTCGATCGAAAACCTCGATCCGATGGGCGTCCACACAGGGGACTCAATCACCGTCGCCCCGCAACAGACGCTCACGAACGACGAGTATCAGGCCATGCGCGACGAGGCCAAGCTCATCATCCGCGCAATCGGCGTGGAGACCGGCGGTTCCAACATCCAGTTTGCGGTCCACCCAACCACCGGACGACGGCTGGCCATCGAAATGAACCCCCGCGTCTCACGATCGTCAGCGCTCGCCTCGAAGGCGACCGGGTTTCCAATCGCGAAATTCGCGGCACTGCTCGCTGCCGGCTACACGCTCGACGAAATTTCGAACGACATCACGAAGAAAACTCCGGCGTCCTTCGAACCGACGATGGATTACGTCGTCGTGAAGATCCCCCGATTCGCGTTCGAAAAGTTCCGTAAGACCACGCCCCTCCTCGGCCTGTCCATGCAGTCGGTGGGCGAATCGATGGCCATCGGGCGCACCTTCAACGAAGCCCTTCAGAAGGGACTCCGGTCTCTGGAGATCGGCGTCTCGGGGCTGGAAAGCCGGAACTTCGCCCGCGAGCAGCTTCCTGAACTGCTCCGCACGCCCGCTCCCATGCGCATCTTCGCGATCGGCGACGCCCTGCGAGCAGGGATGAGTGTTGATGAGATCTTTCACATCACCTACGTCGACCGCTGGTTCCTCCGGCACATGCGGGACATCGTGGAGATGGAGAGCGACATCCGCGCGCAACCGTCTCCTGAGGCGCCGCAACTGCTGCGCTGGAAACGAAACGGATTTTCGGACGCGCAGATCGCGAAGCTTTCCTCCCGCACCGAAAACGACGTGCGCAGCCACCGCCACGGCCTCGGCATCCGGCCGGTATACAAGCGCGTCGACACCTGTGCGGCCGAGTTCGAGGCCAGTACTCCCTACCTCTACTCCACGTATGAAATGGAGAACGAAGCGGAGCCAACCAATCGTCGGAAAGTGGTCATCCTCGGCTCGGGTCCGAATCGGATCGGGCAAGGCATCGAGTTCGACACTTGCTGCGTTCATGCGGCATTCGCACTGCGCGAAATCGGATTCGAGACCATCATGGTCAACTGCAACCCCGAGACGGTCTCCACCGACTACGACACCTCGGATCGTCTCTATTTCGAGCCGCTGACGCTCGAAGACGTCCTCGAAATCACCGACCTCGAAAAGCCGGAAGGCGTGATCGTCCAGTTCGGCGGTCAGACACCGCTGAAACTGGCCAAGGAACTCGAGGCAGCAGGAGTGCCGCTGTGGGGGACCTCGGTCGACTCGATCGACGTGGCAGAAGATCGTGAGCGCTTCGGCGAACTCGTTCGCAAGCACAACATCTTCGTGCCGGATCACGGAATTGCGAACGTTGAATCAGAAGCGATCGACGTCGCGAAATCGATCGGCTACCCAGTGGTCGTCCGCCCTTCCTACGTCCTGGGCGGACGTGCGATGGCCATCGTTTACGACGAGAAGAGCCTGCGCGAATACATGGTCTATGCGTTCGAGGCCGCGCCCGGGCACCCGATCCTGATCGATCGCTTCCTCGAAGACGCGGTGGAACTCGACGTCGATGCACTCGCGGACGGCACTGACGTCGTCATCGCAGGAGTGATGCAGCACATCGAAGAGGCAGGGATTCACTCCGGCGATTCCACGACCGTCATCCCTCCGTACATCATCACTCAACGCGACCAGGACAAGATCCGCCGCCGCACAGTGGAACTGGCCAAGGCTCTCAATGTCGTCGGGCTCATGAATGTGCAGTACGCAATCCACGACGGCGAACTGTACGTGCTCGAGGTGAACCCGCGCGCCTCCCGAACCGTACCGTTCGTATCGAAAGCGACCGGCGTTCCCTTCGCCAAGCTTGCCGCGAAGGTCATGGCCGGCCTCTCACTCAAGGAACTCGGCCTCACCTCCGAGCCGCGAGTGCGCTCCTACTTCGTGAAGGCTCCGGTGTTCCCGTTCGGACGTTTCCCGAAGGAAGACACAGTCCTCGGGCCGGAAATGAAGTCGACCGGTGAGGTCATGGGAAGCTCTCCGAGTTTCGGCGAGGCCTACCTGAAGGCGATGCTGGGAGCGGGCATACGGCTGCCAGTGAACGGTACCGCGTTCGTCTCCGTGAACGACAACGACAAGCGTCCGCTCGTCGTGCAGTTATGCCGGGACCTGGTCGCGCTCGGGTTCAGCGTCATTGCCACGTCCGGGACGCGCGAATTCCTGATGCGGAACGGAGTCGAGGTTGGTCTGACCTTCAAGGTTCACGAAATGGAACGCCCGAACATCGTCGACCGGATGATCAACGGAGAGGTGAAGCTGGTCATCAACACTCCTCTCGGACGCTCCGCCTTCTACGACGACACCTACATCCGGCGGACAGCGCTGCAGTTGAACATCCCGTGCATCACGACGCTTTCAGCCGCTACGGCGTGCGTCGATGGAATTCACGCGATGCACGATCACGTCACGACGCTGTCCTCGCTTCAGGAGCAACACTCCTGACGAGGCCTCCTCAGTGCGGGCCCGCAACAGCCTGCACTGAGGATTCGCGGCCCGCGATTACTGCGTGATATTGACCCAGGGACGGGCCACGGCAAGTTCAGTCTTGAACGGGGTCATTGCCCGGATCGTGTAGCGGATCCGTTTGCCGGCTGCCGATGCTTCGGCCGGTCCGGAAAGCTGGCGATGCGGACGTGCCGTACCCGGCTTATGCGAGCGGAATGCATTCTGCGGAAACGGCGAGGGCTTCTCGAACTCGATGACGATCTCTTCCGACATCACGTCCGCGCCACCGAAGTAGCGGAAATCCCACTCGATTCCTTCACCGCTGCGCAGCGTGACTTCATCCGGAGTGACGCCGAGATACATGCGTCCACCTCCCTGTTCGACGTCAACACGAACCGGGACAGTGCGCACCGCGACATGCGAAACATCCTCGGGGCGGATGAGGCGATCCGAGGATGCGGGAGGGGCAGCGATCAGGGAGGGCGCCTCCGCCCGTGCGGGGGCTGGGATGAACGAGGACGAACGCGGCTTCTCGCCAGGGGTCAACCAGGCGGCCACCGGGGTTCCGTTCGACACGATCCGCGGGCGGGGACGACGCGCACGCTTCTTGTCGTCCACGACCGCCGGACGAGGAGGAGTCACGGCCGAAGCGACCTTCGCTGGGATGGCCGCAAGCTTCGGCGGACGACCCTTGGTCACCGGAGCGGCTACCGTCACCTTTGCCTGAGGCATCGCCTTGACCGGAACCGGCTTCGGAGCGGGCGCCTTCTTCTGAGGAATCGGTTTCGCGGCGGGCTTCGCAGCGCGGGCGGGCTTTGCGGGAGCGGCGACCTTGAGCTTCGCCTTCGGCTTGGCGACGACCGCTTTCGCGGCACGTTTGATCCCCTTGACCGGCTTCGACTTCGCAGCCCTGGAGATGACGGTCGTCTTCTTCAGCGGCTTCTTCGCCGCCTTCGGAACCGCCCTGGCCTTTGCCTTCGCCACACTGCGGACGACTTTTTTCGACGCCTTCACCGGCCTGGCCGGTGCCGCTGGACGTCTCGCGCTGGCCTTCTTCACGACCGGCTTTGCCTTGGCTTTCGCTTTCGCGACGACCTTGGCCGGAGCCTTCTTGACCGTCCGGATCGCGGTTTTGACGCGTTTGGCCACCTTGGCCGGCTTCTTTGGGGCGGTTGCAGCCTTCTTCTTTACCTGGGCCTTGGCCATTCGGTGAAGATCTCCCGAGCACGCTTCCGAAAATGAATGGCGCAATATAGCAGCGCCTCAGCCGTTCCGCTAGGCGAAAACAGGATTCGGCCGCCATGGAGGCCGAATCGGGGCGGCTTGTTCGTCTTCCTGAGCAGGTCAGCCGAAGACGCCGGCGACTGAAAAGCCGCCGTCAACCGTGACGCACTGGCCGGTGATGTAGGAAGCCGCAGGCATGCAGAGGAAGGCAGCGAGCCCCGCTACCTCCGCCGGCTCCCCCACCCGTCCCGCCGGAGTCCGGGCCAGAATCAGCGCCAGCCGCTCAGGATCGTCAAGGACCGGAGCCGCCAGCGGCGTCCGGATGTACCAGGGAGCAATGGCGTTCACGCGAATTCCGTCCCGGGCCCACTCGCCAGCCAGCGCCCTGGTCATCTGCACCACGGCGGCCTTGCTCATCGCATACGGCACCCCCGTGCCGAGGTTGAGGATTGCAGCGACGGACACGATGTTCACGATGCTGGCGTTTCCGCTGGCCTTGAGGAGCGGGTAGGCCTCCCGGCAGAGCGCAAACACCGAGTCCATATTCGTCTCGCGCAGGTGTTCATACTCTTCTTCGGTGTAAGCCACAGTCGGCTTCCGGATGTTAGTTCCTGCGTTGTTGACGAGGATGTCGAGCTGTTCGAGGTCGGCGAAGATCCGGGCGCGCTGATCCTCACTGGTGACGTCGGCAGCGATGCCTCGCACCTCCCGACCCATGCTGACTCGCTCCGCTTCCCACTGACCGAGCTTCTCTTCGTCCCGCGCGACGCCGATCACGGAAGCGCCGAACTCGAGTAGTTCATCCGCGATCGCCAGGCCAATTCCGCTCGTGCAGCCGGTGACGAGGGCGGTTCTGCCGGCGACTGACCAGCGCTCAGACGATTTCATGGCTCAGGATATCCCGCAACTGTTCCGCGATCTGGCGGATCTGCGATTCGTCGTCACCTTCGACCATGACGCGAACCAGGTTCTCCGTGCCGGAGTAACGCACCAGAATGCGCCCACGCCCTGCCAGTGCGACACCGGCCGCTGCCAGCGCTTCCTGATACTTCGGGAGCGATTCGAGCGGCGGCTTCGAGGCGACCTTCCGGTTGAGCAGCAACTGCGGCATCGGGACGAATGTGGCGAGCGCCGAGAATCGATCGGGCAACGAAGCCAGGATCTCGCCGAACACGAGAGCGGTATGAATGCCGTCGCCCGTCGTATGCACGGAGAGGTCGATGATGTGACCCGACTGCTCGCCGCCGACCACAGCTCCTCGCTCGATCATCGACTCCAGGACGTACTTGTCTCCCACCTGGGCGCGGACGAGTTCGATCCCGTCGTCCCGCAACTGTTTCTCGAAGCCGAAGTTCGACATGACCGTCGTCACGACGACATCTCCCGCCAGCCTGCCCCCGCGCTTGAGATGCTGCGCCCACAGATAGATGATCTCGTCGCCGTCGCGGATGTTCCCGCGATCGTCCGAAAGAATCGCCCGATCGGCATCGCCATCAAAGGCCACGCCGAAATCGGCGTTTTCTTCGACGACCCGGGCGGCCAGGTGTTCCGGATGCAACGCTCCGGAATCGAGGTTGATGTTGCGTCCGTCGGGAGTGTCGTTCATCACGATGACTTCCGCGCCGGCACGCCGGAAAACATCGGGCGCAATCCGATACGCGGCGCCGAAGCCAGTGTCGAGAACGATCCTGCGCCCCTCGAGGGCACCGGGTCGTACTCCCGAGACCAGGAAACGCTCATACGATTCGACCAGTTCGGGCGAGTCGGGAAGCGACTCGCCGCCCACGGTGACCTCGTCCTTGCGGATCGCGCGCAACTCGTCTTCGATCTGCTCTTCGACTGAGTCGGGCAGCTTCATCCCGTCGTGACCGAAGATCTTCACTCCGTTGTCCTCGAACGGATTGTGCGAGGCGGAGATCGAGATGGCTGCAACGGCGTCGGTCGTCCGGCAGAGATAGGCAACTGCAGGAGTCGGGACCACTCCGATCAGAGTCGCGCGTCCGCCGCCCGCAGTGACGCCGGCCGACAATGCGCGCGCGATCTCAGGTCCCGATTCACGCGTGTCCATCCCGAGGAGGATGTGCGGCACCGCCATCAACGGCTTGAGCCGGTGGGCAAGGGCTTCTCCCATCGCAAACATCGTCGCAGGATCGAGCGGGTACTCCCTCGCCTTCCCCCGGATTCCATCGGTACCGAACAACACTCTCATCGTTTTTTCCGCCTGTCGCGTTTCTGAAGTTGCGTGCTGTCGTTCGCCGCGTCTTCGGGCGGAGCTTCCGGGCCCACCTCGGCGAGCACCGGGACCGTCACGCGTGTGAAGAGAGGCGCGATTACCCGCACCTGAGCCACGTCAGAAACGACCGCCACATTCTGGACGAAGGTCTCCGCGCGGCCGGTCATGATAATCCGTTCCGTGGCGACTTCGCTCAAGGCGAGGATTTTCGACGCCGGTCCTGAGACGAGTGCTCGATCAGGTTCGACCGTGGCATCCCCCACGATGTGCCCGGGCGAGGGCTGGCCGGCGAGGAACGGGCGGATGACCACCGCGCGCTGCCGCAGCGGTTCGACCCGGAAGCGAAGCCGGGAGGGGTCGATCGAAATCACCTCCACGTCCGGCGGGACATTGATGGCCTGCGCCCGCAGGGTGACTTCTGCCTCTCCCGCCTGAACCCAGTTCATGTCGAGCGTGACCTCGAGGTTCTGCGACGAAAGCGCCCGGAGATCCGACACTCGTCCACGCAGCCTAACGTTCACATCATCGACGACCGGTGTCGTGATCACCAGTTCCCTCGGCACGCCAGTGATCGACAGAGGAACCGCAAACGCGCGCTCAGAAACTCTCTCCCGTCGCGGTCCCGAAACGATGAACCACAGGACCGACGCCAGCAGCAACGCCACGAGTTGCAGCGCGAAGCGACCGTACCAGGTGTGACCGTTCCCCCGCTCAGCCACGGTCACCTGAATGTTCCCTGAGCGCGAGCAGCAACGAATCGCGATCGAGTCCTTCGCGAAGAATCCCTTCACGTGCGACTGCAATCGAACCATTCTCTTCCGAGACCACGATCATCAGAGCATCACTTTCCTCGGAGAGTCCCAGTGCGGCTCGATGCCTCGTGCCGTGCCCGGGGACCGCCTCCCCGCTCTGTGTGAGCGGCAGAAACGCCCCGGCCGCAGCGATGCGATCTGCGCGCAGGATGACCGCGCCATCGTGGAGTGGCGCACCGGGAGTGAATATGTTCACGAGCAACTCCGTCGTGAGAACTCCGTCGATGATCTTCGCTCCTTCTTCGTACATGCGCAGCGTCTGCGCTCCTTCTACGGCGATGAGTGCACCGATTCGCTTCGCTGCCAGAACCTCGCATGCATCGACGACGGCGAGGTAGGACACGCGCGGCTGCCGGCTCCTGAACAGCGCAGACAGCGGACTCCCTCCCACCTGCGCCAGCGCGTGACGGATCTCCTGCTGAAAGAGGACGACAACAGCGAAGGGAAGGTAGAAAAGAATCTGCTTCGAGATCGCCTCCAGTGCGGGCAGGTCGAGCGCTCGCGCCAGAAAAAAGGTGCTCCCCAGAAGTACGAGCCCGATCGAGACCTGCATCGCCCGCGTTCCTCGAATCAGGGCCAGGATGCTGTAGATGATCAGCGCGACGATCAGGATGTCGGCGCCATCACGCCAGGTGAACTGCAGCGAGAGGAGACGGTCGGCCCAGTTCACGCGCGCACCTTCGCTTCGATCGCCGTCAGTACTTTGAGAAAGTCGATCGTGGCGCGCACATCATGCACCCGCACGAACGCCGCGCCACCGCGACGTGCCGCTGCCACAGCCGCGAGCGATCCAGGCATCCGCGCGACTCCGCCCGGTTGCCCGGTCAGTTGCCCGATGAATGCCTTGCGCGACGCGCCGATCACAAGCGGCGCGAGCTCCGCGAACCGGGCGCACTCGCCGAGGAGTTCCAGGTTGTGATCGAACGTCTTGCCGAAGCCGATCCCTGGATCGACGAGCAGGTTTTTACGCTTCACCCCACCCGCTTCCGCAGCATCGAGCATGCCGCGGAGTGCGGCCAGCACGTCGGGCACGACAGCATCGTAGTGAATCTCCGTCTGCATGGTCCGCGGTTCGCCGCGCATGTGCATGAGGATCGCCGGAACATCCTCTTCGGCAATCACCCGAACCATCGCGGGATCGCGCAACCCGGTCACGTCATTCACGAGGTCCGCTCCCGCGTGCAGTGCCGCCCGCGCCACAGTCGACTTCATGGTGTCGATCGAGATCACGACGGCCGAACGGCTGCGGATGCCTTCGATCACCGGAATGACCCGCTCGAGTTCCATCTCCACGGAAACCGGCGCGGCGCCAGGCCTGGTTGATTCACCACCGATGTCGATGACGATCGCGCCGTCGCGCTCCATCTCCAGCGCCGACTCGATCGCACCCTGCGTTTCGAAATGCAGCCCGCCATCCGAGAATGAGTCCGGAGTGACGTTGACGATCGCCATGACGGCGGGCCAGTCGGAAACGACCAGCCGCCTTCCCCGCGGAAGCGTCCATTCGAACGGCTCCCTCTCGCGCAGCGGGCGGCCGGAGACCATCGAAGTCATGGCCTAGACGTCGCGTTCGCGATGGATCTTCGCGCCGAGAGCGTTGAGCCGCTCATCGATCCGCTCGTAGCCGCGATCGATCTGATGCACGTTGTGAATGATGCTCTCGCCCTTCGCGCAGAGCGCAGCCAGCAGCAGCGCCATCCCGGCCCGGATGTCAGGACTGGAGATCTCCGCACCGAACAGCCGGCCGCCCCCGACGATGATCGCGCGGTGCGGATCGCACAGGATGATTCGTGCACCCATCCCGATCAGCTTGTCCGTAAAGAACAGGCGTGACTCGAACATCTTTTCGAAAATCATCACCGTGCCCTCGGCCTGTGTGGCCACGACGATCATGATCGACAGCAGGTCGGCGGGAAACAGCGGCCATGGCCCGTCGTCGATCTTCGGAACCGCAGCGCCGATGTCGTAGCGGACCCTGAGGTCCTGGTCCTTTGGAACGCGGATGTTGTTTCCCTCGAACTTGATCTCCACACCGAGTTTCTCGAGCATCAGCCGCACCGACTGCATGTGCTCCGGCACTCCCTCTTCGATGAGAAGTTCGCTGCGCGTCACGGCCGCCAGTCCGATGTAAGAACCGACTTCGATGTGATCGCTCGGGATCGTGAACTCTCCTCCGTGAAGAGACTCGACCCCGTGGATCGTCAGCGCGTTTGTGGCGATGCCTTCGATGTTCGCGCCGAGGGCGTTGAGGAACCGGCAGAGATCCTGGACATGCGGCTCGGCGGCGGCGTTATAGATGAACGTCTGCCCTTCCGCCAGCGTCGCTGCCATGATCGCGTTCTCGGTCGCAGTGACGGACGCCTCGTCGAGGAACATGTTCTTCCCCTTCAGCGCGCGCGCACTCATCCGGTATTCGTGCGCAGACACTTCGATCTGCGCACCAAGAGCTTCGAGGGCCAGCAGATGGGTGTCGACACGCCGCCGTCCGATGGCATCGCCGCCCGGCTTCGCCACGGCCACTGATCCACACCGCGCCAGGAGCGGACCGGCCAGCAGGATCGAGGCGCGGATCTTTCGCGACAGCGCGGCATCGGGCGTTGACGAGCACTCGCCCTTCATGTGGACGCGGACGACGTTCTGCTCGAGACGGTCCACGCTGCCGCCGAGGCCTTCGAGGATCTGGAGCATGACCCGCACGTCTTCGATGTCGGGCAGGTTGCGCAACGTCACCGGCTCATCCGTCAGGATGCAGGCAGCCAGGATCGGCAACGCCGCGTTCTTGTTGCCACCGGGCCGGATCGTTCCTTCGAGCCGGCGACCACCTTCAACAATGAATCGTTCCATTCGCGGCGGATTCTATGCTGAATCGCGGCTCTTGGCTGTTGGCTCTTGGCTCTTGGGAAAACCGGTCTCTACGGCGAGACAGCGCTCCCCTTCCTTCTTCCCCAAC
>JBKJVD010000145.1:0-10363 GCA_046590585.1 Thermoanaerobaculia bacterium
GTCGGTTGCGCGAATGGCGAGATCGCGAGCCGTTCCGTCGCGGACGATCGTCATCTTGACGCTGTCACCCGCGCCGGCCGTGGCGATGGCGGTGGAGAACTGTTCCCGCGATTCGACCGGCCGGCCCCCGACCGAGGTGATCACGTCGCCACGACGCAGGCCCGCCGCCGCGGCGGGCGAGCCGGCGAAGACGCGCACGACCGCGGCGCCGCGCGAGGCGCGGGCACCAGTGCGGCGCGCTTCCTCGGGCGTGATCGTAGCGGTCACCGCACCGATCCAGGCACTGTGTACTTCGCCGTAGCGCATCAGATCCTCGACGACCTTCTTGGCGCGGTCGACCGGGATCGCGAAACCGATTCCCTGCGCCTGGGCGTAAATGGCGGTGTTGATTCCGATGACTTTGCCTTCGATGTTCAGCAGCGGTCCGCCCGAGTTGCCGGGATTGATCGAAGCGTCGGTCTGGATGAAGTCGGTGAAGGTGCGGCCTGCCTCCTGCGACGGCACGGAGCGGCCGAGGGCGGAAACGACTCCGGTCGTCACGCTGCCGCTCAACCCGAACGGGTTGCCGACTGCAACGACGGTCTCGCCGATCATCAGGTCAGACGACATGCCGATCGGCGCCGGAGTCAGGTTCTTCGCGTCGACTCGCAACACCGCCAGATCGCTGTCGGCATCCACACCGACGAGCTTCGCCGCCAGTTGCGTGCCGTCGTGAAAGTTCACAGTGATCCGGGACGCCCCTTCGACGACGTGGGCGTTCGTCACGATGAGTCCATCGCGCGACCAGATGAAGCCCGAGCCGAGCGACTGCGACTGGTAGACGCGGTCGCGTCCACCAAAGATCCCGAATGGATCGAGGAACGGATCGCTCTGACGCTGCCGCATCGTCCCCTCGGTCTGAATGTTCACGACCACAGGGAGTGTGTCGTGCGCGACCACCACCACAGGCGTTCGCCGCGCCGCGCTGACCGATGCCGGGATCTGCGCCATCGTCTGCCGAGGCTGATCGCGCCGGATCGTCTGGGACTCCGCGACCGGCTTGCATGCGAGGCTCAGCAGAAAGAGAACGAACACGGTACGCAACTGTTTCATCGTGGTCGATTCTAACGCGAGCTACATCGTCTTGAATTTCGCGAGTGCGAGCCAATTCGTTGCCCCCGGCCGCTCGTCGCTCTGGGGCGCGGCGAAGCAACTCAAATCACGGCGCTGTTCCTTTTGCGCCACCCACCCGCTCCGTTGATTCCGATCCTCGTATCTAGAGTTCCTTCGCCGCGCTCCGCTGCGGCAGCGCTCTGCGCGGCTGCAGCTCCGCCGACTCAGGATGACGTGAGAAACGCGGTCCATTAAAATCACGTCATGCTGAGCCGGCGGAGCGCGGCGAAGCAACTCAATCACGGCGCTGTCCCTTTGCGCCACCCAGCCTCCTCGTGTCGACACCCGCGTTAAACTGCGGTTACTCATGCACGTCAAGGTCATCTACAACCCCAGCGCGGGTCGCGGTCGCGCCAGGAAGCATATTCAAGAGGTGGAAAGTCACCTGCGCCATCGAGGCGTGACGATCGACGTAGCGGAGAGCCACAGTGCCGCGGAACTCACGGCGATCGCGGCGGAGAGTTCGCGTGGAGATTACGACCGCGTCGTGATCTGCGGTGGGGACGGATCGGTGAATCTGGCGATTCGCGAGTTCGATCTGGAGCGGGGCGTGCTCGGGATCATTCCTCTCGGGTCGGGCGATGACTTCGCGCGGGTTCTGTCGATTCCACGAAATACGCGAAAGGCGTGTGACGTGATCGTCGACGGCGCGATCCGCACCGTCGACGTCGCCCTTGCCAACGACCAGCGCTACCTCGGCGTGGCCGGACTCGGATTTGATTCCGAGGTCGCTGAATACGCGAACGAGCGAGTCAAGCTGCTGCGCGGATCCGCGGTGTATCTCTATTCGATTTTTCGCGTGCTGCCGAGGTTCGAACCCCATCGCGTGCGGATCAGCGATGGCCGCAGCTGGCGCGAAGAACAGATCATGTTCGCGGCGATCGGGAACTCCCGGCAGTACGGAGGCGGGATCCGCATCACTCCGGCCGCCAGCATCGATGATGGCCAGCTCGATGCCGTCATCGTGCATCGCACTTCGCGGTTCCAGTTACTGAAGACCCTCCCTCGCGCCTACACCGGATCCCACGTGAAGAGTTCTTTCGTGGAGAGCTCGCGCGGCACCGAGTACCACTTCGAGAGCGAGAAGACGCTGCAGGTGTACGCGGATGGAGAGAAGGTCACGACGACGCCGGTGAGCTTCCGCATCGCGGAACAGAAGCTTCGAGTCGTCGCGCCGGCTATTCGATGAGTTGAATGCCGCCGGTATCGGGCCGGGTGGCCTGGGTTGCGGGCGCTAGGTCGATGATGCGCGAGAGCAGCAGGTCGGTGTCGGCCTTGCCGTCCGGCGTGAAGCCGATCACCAGGTAGCGGTCGGGGCGTTGGAGATACTTGTATGCGTTGCCCCAGGGATCGTGCAGCAGGCTCGGAGCGATGAAGGCAGGAGCCAGGTCCTGCAGCTTCTGGGGAAGCTGGCCATTCGCGGAGTTGTACTTTTCGATCGACTGGCCGATTTGTTCGATGCGCTGCAGGGAGATCGACTTCTGCACCGAAGCAACGGACGACGTGGATCGCTGGAACGGCTTGAACCCGTTGAGCGGGTTCTTGAACGATGTGGCGAGAGATGCCAGCGCGAGAATCCCGAGGATGATGACCAGCGGCAGCGGGACAGGAGTTTCCTGGACGTCGCCCTCGTCGAGGGGCGCGGCCTTCTCCTCGACGATCGTTGCCGCGCTCTGACCTCGGACTTCTTCGATGAGGTCGCGCGTCAGTAGTTCGTAGAGCGCCTTGTTGGTGTCGAACTCGGAGGCCTTGCTGACCTCGACCATCTCTCCCACGGTCATCGTGCCGTCGACGAGGTCGTAAATCATCTTCTCGCCTTCGGAGATCCGGATCTGGTCCTTGATCAGAGGCTTCTTCTTCTTGCTGCTGCGCGAGTCGTGGTCGAAATCCACTTCGTCCGCTTCATCGTCGCCGACGACCACGATTTCCTGGTCGGTCAGCTTCTTGCGGAAGACCATGTCGTACGAACGGATGCGCTTCTCGATGATGGGCCATTCGTCCATCATCCGTGCGCCTTCCATCAGGATCGACTCGGCGGTGATCGGCACGACGTTGTCGCGGTCGTACTCGATGGTCGTTTCCTGGGAGAAGTGGTAATCGCCATCCTTCCAGCGGAACAGGCGATAGACGATCTGCATGAGCTGCAGCTGGATTGCGTCCTTCAGTTCCTCGGCCGAGATGATCTGGTAGTGCGTGAAGATGAACCCGAGACGCTGGAGTGTTTCCTTCTGGATCTCCAGCGCGCGGTTGAGCTGGTCCTGGGAGATGCGGCCGGTGCGCATGAGCACTGTGCCGATGCGGTTTTCGAGACGACGGTTGAGGGAGTCGGCGCCGACCACCTTGCCGTCGAGGAACGTGACGCTGACGGTGTCGTCCTTGCCGCGCAGCGTCAGGACGCCGGTCTTCCGCTGCAGCCCGATGAGCTGGAAGATGTCAGCCAGGCTGAAGTCTTTGAGTGTTCCTTCGAGTGCCATGTCGTCCTACGCGCTCGTCGTCCTGCGCCGGTACACGGGCAGCGAGAGCGTCAGCCAGATCACGAGTGCGACGAGAATTGCGACCGCCCGCAGCAGGAGCTGCGTGGACGAGGCGACCGGCCCGATGACCGGAGCCAGTCGCCCTACGAAGACGGCAAAGAGCACGCAGAACACGAAGAGGAACGTTCCGAGCACGCCGGCAATGGTCCGTCCCTC
Organism: Thermoanaerobaculia bacterium; assembly: GCA_046590585.1. GTDB lineage: Bacteria > Acidobacteriota > Thermoanaerobaculia > Gp7-AA8 > Gp7-AA8 > JBKJVD01. The sequence continues at coordinate 3,843 of JBKJVD010000145.1, forward strand.
CAGGGCTTGAGCCGAGCCTGGGAGAAAGCTCGCGAAGAGCCGGTTCCGGCGCAGGATGCCAGCGTGATAGTCGCTGACTTCCTCGAGCTTGGCGCGCTTGGTGTCGAGGGACACGCCGTCACGCTTGAGATAGATATGAATGCACTGCGTGCAGTACGTCGCGCTCTCCCGGGCTGACTTGCAGCGGTAGCAGAACGTCCTGCCGCACTTGATGCACGAGCCGGCGTAACCAGCGCGCTTCCGCTTGAGCCAGAACGCGATGGCTCCGAGCACGGACAGCAATGCCGCGAGGGTGACGGGATTCACGGCGCTGACACGCGGGTCGAAGTACGAGTAGTTGCCGAACAGCGAGCGCGCCGCTCCCTTCCTGCCGATCGCCGAGGTGACCTTCCATGCTTCATCGATGTTGGGATGGTAGATGACGATCTTCTGGGCCGGTGGCTTCTGCGCATACTGTTCGATCTGGTCGCGATCGAGTTTCTTCGACTGTTCGAGTTTCTGGCCCTGCTCGTCGAACTTGTACAGCTCTCCGCTTGCGACGGAGTGGTTGTAGAACGCGATGGCGAGCGTCGGATCGAGTTTCTGCGCCCTCTCGTACTCGTTGATCGCTGCCGGAAACGAATTCTGGAGAAAGTTCAGGTTGCCGAGATTGACGTGGGCGCCCGGGGAATCATTCACCTTGACCGCAGTGAGGTAGTGACGCTGAGCGTCCCGCTCGTTGCCTTCGAACAACTGGAGATTGCCGAGAAGAATCTGAATCGTGGCACTCTCTGGAACGAGCGCCGAGACTTCCTGCAGCCGGCGCAGGGCTTCGGGTTGATAGGCGGAGTCCTTGCTCGAGAGCGCGGCCATGACGACGGGGCTGTCCACCCCAGCCGAATAGTGAGCCGCGAAGTCGAACCCTATCGGCACGATGGCGACCAGCAGTGCGAGCAGCACGATCATGACGCGCTCGACCGGGGTGGCATATCCGAAAAAGAGCACGAACCAGTAGAAGATCAGCCAGAGTGGCCCGAGCCACAGGAACAAGGGAAGAAAGAGGAGCGCGAACGCGAGAATTGTGACCGAACCGCCGCGAAGCCGCGTGGCCAGCAGTTCCCTGAAATCGTGAGTTGCAGTACGCCCGTAACGGAAGAACAGCGCAAGCCCGAAGATTGCCGCTGTGGCCAGGATCGAGATCAGCACCACGATCATCAGGTCGATGCGGCCGATCAGGCTGGCCCGGTAGTTTCCCGGGACACGCAACAGGCCCTTGATTGACTGAGTGACTGATCCGGCCCAGTCCTTGCGGGAAGCGGCCAGGTCGGCCAGGGCGAAGGAGACGGCCGGAGAGCGCGGATCGAGTTGCGCTGCAGTTGATGACCCCCACTTCATCAGGTCGATGCTGCTCTCGGCAACTCCCTGACGCGCCATCGCCGATGCTGAACCGGCGTAGAGCGGATAGGTCTTGATTCCGTAGGCAGTGCCGGTCTCGATCATCTGCGCCATGCGCCGGGAGGCGTTTTCCACCGCGCCGTCTCTCGCGGCAGCAGCAGCCTGCGGCCAGACGTCGCGAGGAGACGTCTGCTCACCGTGCAGCGCGAGGCTGCCGGTGACTAGGAGCGCGAGTGCGACCAGGCGTCGGATCATCAGATGGTCTTGGTTCGCTGCACGAAGGCGAGCTTGAGCTCACCGAGATGAGTCTTCAGAAATTCCTGTTCTTCGATCGAGAGGTTGCCGGTCGTTTTCTCCTGCAGCAAGGTGATGATGTCGATCATCTGACGTGCAGCAGCAGGGTTGGGCCGGCCGCCCGGATTGTATGGATCCTTCATCATACCGAGGCTCATGTATGCCTGCACGATGAGTGTTTCGAGGAACATTGTGAAGGGTGTGCCGGGATTCTCGTCGTTTTCGCGGGGGGATGGGTCGGCCTGAGCCGGCGCGGGAGCCGGAGTCGAAGCTTCCGCAGGCGCGGACGGAGCCGCCGCAACTTCCGGTTTCAGTTCAGGCGCGGGAGCCGATTCGGTGGCCACCGGCGCGTCCGAGGGATGAACCTGCCCTCGGAATTCTTCGCGCAACTCACCGTCCGCTGTGAAGAGGCGACGGTCGGTGACCTTCAGTTCCTTCTGCGATTGATTGTCGTTCGGCAAGCCTGCCTCCGCCCGGACTACTGCACCTCAGATGTGCCGTGGAATCAAGAGTTTGGGATCTTAGCACGCAACTTTGCAACGAAGAAACGATCGATCGGTTTCTTCGGACTCGCAGCGATCACCTCGCAGCAAACGCGATCGTTCACGATTGAGCGATCGGTTCCATCGCAAATTCGCGGAGACGCGACGGCAATTGCAACTCCAGCTCTGCGCATGCCGGGCACGATACTTCAAGCTGCAACCGGTTGGCTATGCCTCATGAGTCCGGCCGGGCCTTGCGTCCGCGGCGCCGCGCGGGAGATTCTTCGCGCTTCGAGGAGCCGCGATGCGAATTTTTCAGATCCTGGAGTTCAACCAGTTCAACACCGGCTCGGTGCACCAGATGTTTCAGGCTGCCGCCGGGCTGCAGGAGCGCGGCCACGAAGTGACCATTCTCAGCAGGCCGGACGCGACGCTGCAAATGAAAGCGTCCGAGGCGGGAGTCGGGTTTCAGGGCCTGAGGCTTCGTCATCAGTTCGACCTCGCCTCCATCCTGAAACTGCGAACGCTCCTGAAGAGTGAGCGTCCGGATGTCATCCACGTTCATAAGGGCATCGCGCACGCGATTGCATTTGCCGCAATGACGGGACACCCGGTGGGTGCATTCGTCGTCAATCGAGGAGTGTCGTTCCCGCTCGATCGCTGGAATCGCGGCAAGTACCGCACCGGGCGGGTCGACCGCGTCGTTACCGTCTGCCAGCAGATCAAGGATGTGGTCGTTGAGAGCGGCGGGTTGCCCGAATCGAAAGTCGTGGTGGTGTTCGCGGGCACCGACGTCACGCACTTCGATCCGGCGAAGTGGGATGCGCGCACGTTCCGTCGCGAAAAGGGGATTGCCGACGAGGCGTTCGTGATCGCACAGGTTGGTGTTCGCGACTGGAAGGGATGGAAGGAGCTGATCGACTCAGTCTCGGACATCGTGCCGTCGCATCCGAATGTGCAGTTGCTGCTGATCGGCTGCCGCAGCGACGTGCAGAAGAACGAGGTGCTCGAATACGCGAGGCAGGCGGGAGTCGGCGATCACGTGATGCCCATCGAGTATCGCTCCGACATGCCGAACGTCTTCGCATCGTGCGACGTCGTCGTCGACGCCTCATGGGCCGGCACCGGGATCACCGGCACGGTCCGCGAGGCGATGGCGATGCAGAAGCCGGTCGTGGCCACGAATGCCGGAGGAAACAGCGAACTGGTGACGTCACGCGAGGTCGGCTGGCTCGTGCCGATGAAAGATCGCACCGCGCTGACGGGCGCGCTGCTGGAGATCATCGAAGATCCCGCGCGCGCGGGCACGGTCGCGGAGAACGCGCGACGGCATGTCGTCAGCGGCTACTCGAAAGAGCTACGCCTGACCCGGCTGGAAGCGTTGTATCAGGAGATCCTCGGCGCGAAAGGGTAGCGACCGTAAGCGATTGTTCAGCGATAAGGTCTCGGCATCGCTGATACCTCACCGCCTCCTCCCGCATCGCGCTGCACGGGTCGCCTCTCGACTCCGGTCGTGAAGGCGACAATACCGGATTTGCTACTCGACATTCTAGATTCTAGAATATGGAATGGCTCAAGCGTTATTGCCTCAGGATGTGCTGGTCCTCGCGAAGCTGGTGAGCTACGGAGGAGGACGTCCACCGATGGCTCAGATGGCAGCGGATCTGGGAATCAGCCCGTCCCAAGTGCATTCGTCGCTCAAGCGCCTGGAGCGCTCGCTTCTGATCGCGCCGTCATCCAATGAGCCGCAATTGCGAGCCGTCGAAGAGTTTCTGCTCCATGGCGTGAAATACGCTTTCCCTGCCTGCCGGGGGGAGGCCACTCGCGGTATGGCCACGGCGTACGCTGCGCCACCACTCAATGCATCGATCTCGTCAGGAAAGGATCTTCCTCCCGTGTGGCCCGACGCGGAAGGGGCCGTCAGAGGACTGACGCTGGAGCCGCTGCACAAAGCCGTTCCAAGGGCGGCGCGAAGGGATCCTGTGTTGTACGAATTGCTCGCGCTGATCGATGCGCTCCGCGTCGGGCGAGCTCGAGAGCGACGGCTCGCGGAACGCGAGCTGTCTGCACGGTTGCGGAGGCAGCTACGTGGATGACCCGAACCGGGCACTTTTCGAATCCGTCGTCCGGCTGCTGGCGCCGCTTCTCGAACCTCATCGGCGGCCCTCGATTTCGCTTTTCGTTGACAGCGTCCGTGGTCTCAAACTGGGCTCCACCTTCGTGGCCAGGAAACATCGAGTTCAGAAACTTAGTGCCCTGACGTGCTCGTCGACGCTGGCGCTCAGCCCCTCGAGGTCATAGCCGCCCTCCATCAGCGAGAGGATGCGGCCGTTGCAATGACGGTTCGCCGCTTCCACAACCATCCGCGTGATCTCGCCGAAGGCTCCTTCCGTGACGTCCATGCCGCCGAGAGGGTCGCGACGGTGCGCGTCGAAGCCGGCGGAAAGGAGGATGGCGTTGGGACGATAGTCGTCGATGACGCGAACGATCGAGTCCTCCACCGCGCGCAGATACTCTGCGTCGCCAGCCCCTCCTTCGAAGGGAATGTTCTTCGTGAACCCGCGTCCGCGGCCGACCCCGATCTCCCGCGCGGCGCCGGTGCCGGGATAGAACGGGAAGCGATGCATGGAGGCATAGAACACGTCGTCGCGATCCTCGAAGAGGTGCTGGGTCCCGTTGCCGTGATGGACGTCGAAGTCGAAGACGAAGATGCGCTCCATGCCGGGTTGCTCCCGCAGCCACTCGGCGACGCATGCGATCGTGTTGAAGAAGCAGAATCCCATCGCCTCGTTCCGTTCGGCGTGATGCCCCGGCGGCCGCGCGATGATGAACGCCCGGTCGCTCGAGCCGCGGCGCCAGATGTCGTCCGCTGCGGCGAGGGACATCCCGACTACGGCGCGCGCCGCGTCGAAGCTCGATCGTGAAATGGGATTGTCGGCCGAGTGAAAAAGTGGCAGGCCCGCGAGGCACGCGGATTCGAACTCGCGTGCGTAGTCGCCCGAGTGAACCTTCCCGATGATGCGTTCAGTGTCGGGATGACTGGCAGCGTCGCGATGGATCAGCGCGCCCAGTCCGGCGCGTGACACGCCTTCTTCGGCCGCATCGAGACGATCGCCATTCTCAGGATGTCCGACTCCTGTGTGGTGGCGATGAAACACGCTGCCGGTGTAGATCTTCAGCATCCTGATGGGTCCGCAAGCGAGCCGCGGCGAGGTGCATTGTGGTACAAGTGCGCGCCCGTGCGACGCATTCTACAGATCACGCTCGTCGTCGTGCTTACGGTCGGTTTCCTCGCTCTGTTCCTATGGAACGCGAACCTCCACGACGTGTGGAAGATCATCAAGTCGGCGAACCCGCTCTGGCTGGCAGTCGGCATGTTCGTGAACTGGATGGCTCTCGCCTTCCGCACGCTGCGATGGCGAACGGTGCTCGGCCCCGACAATCCGCCGCCGTTCTACGCGACGTACTTTGCCAACACGGTTGGCTACATGCTCTCGACGGTGCTTCCGATCCGAGCCGCCGACGTGGCGCGTCCGGCCCTGCTGGCGCGCAGGACCTCGCTCCGATTCTCGGGTGCGCTGGGCACAGTGCTCATCGAGCGCGTGCTCGATCTCTACATGATCCTGATCCTCTTCATCTACTTCGCCGCAGCGCATTGGCACGACTGGGACCATGACCCTGTGGCCGCGAAGTGGTTCTTCATCGTGAAAGGCGGCGCGATCGCTTCGGTCGTCGCTCTCGCTGCCATCAGTTTCCTGGTCATCGGCATCTACTTTTTCCGGTCGAAGATCCGCAGGCTGCACGAATATCTCGGGCGGTTCATCCCGAAGCGCTTTCGTGAGCCATGGATGTTCTTCTTCGACACCTTCACCGAGTCGTTCGGCATCACGAAGCATCACCGGGCATTCGCGAAGATCGTGCTCTGCACGATCGGAGTCTGGGCCTGCCTGACCTCGCAGTTCTGGTTCACGGCGATCGCCCTCGGCCGCCGGCTGCCGTTCGACTCGAGCATCTTCGTGACCGGCGTGACGACGGTCGGGCTGGCCATTCCCACGCCCGGAGGGATTGGCGGGTTTCACAAAGCCTGTCAGATCGTCCTCACCAACTTCTATCACTTCGACGTCGATACATCGGTCGCCACCGCCATCCTCTTCCACATCGTCGGAACGCTGCCGGTCATCGTGACGGGGCTGGTTCTGTTTGCCCACGAGGGACTGAGATGGCGCGATGTCAGAAGCGCCGTGGACAGTGAAAAGGCCGAAACCGGAAACTAGAAGGCAGAAGGCAGAAGGCAGAAGGGAGACTCGAAGTTATTCTAGTTTCTGGTTTCGTTCTGCCTTCTGCCTTCTGCCTTCTGCCTTCTGGTTTCCC
>JBKJVD010000223.1:0-15527 GCA_046590585.1 Thermoanaerobaculia bacterium
ACGACGAGGTCGCCGCGCTGCAGATCGTCCAGTGAATCGAGACGCGATTCGGACGCGCCTGCGCTTCGCGCTTCATCCAGAGAAACTGCAGGGTCGATGTAGGCGACCTTGCGACCCCGGGCACGCAACGCGAGGGCGAGCGAGCCTCCGATCAATCCGAGTCCTGCAATGACGACGCGCGGCACGCCGGTGATTCTCGCACGCCGGGCATGGAGGCGGGATGCAGGTAGAATCGCGCGCCACATGCAGATCGACCCGATCGCCCTTGCCCGCCAGCTGATCGACATTCCGTCGACGACCGAGAATGAACTCGCAGTGGCTGAGTTTCTCGACGCCGAACTGACCCGCCTCGGCTTCCTGACACGCCGTCACTACATCACAGACACGCGCTTCAACCTTCTGGCCAGCACCTCGGCACAGCCGCGCGTCGTCTTCAACACCCACATCGATACGGTGCCGCCATGGTTCGGGTCGTCCGAGGATGAGACGACGATTCATGGCCGGGGAGCATGCGATACGAAGGGTGTACTTGCGGCGATGATCGCGGCAGGAGTCCGTCTTCGCGATGAAGGGATCGACGAGTTCGCGTTCCTCCTGGTCGTGGCGGAAGAGACGGACTCGATTGGCGCCAAGACGGCGAACGTCGAATTCGCCGATCTCGGTTCGCAGTACGTCATCGTCGGCGAGCCTACGGAATCGACGTTCGTTCGCGCTTCAAAGGGGTCCTGCACGATCGTGGCGCGTTTCGCGGGCATCGCCGGACACTCCGCCTATCCCGAACGCGGCGACTCGGCGATCCACAAGATGGTCGCGGCGCTCACCGAGGTGCTCGCGCACGACTGGGGCAGGGACGAGGTGCTGGGAGCGACGACCGTGAATGTCGGCGTCGTGCGCGGCGGGCAGAAGCCGAATGTGATTTCGGCGGACGCCGAGGCCGAGATGCTGTTCAGGACGGTGGGCGAACCGGAGGAGATCCGTCGCGGGGTGGAGGCGATCATCGGAAAGTTCGGAGGCAGCGTCGTGAAGATGCTCGGAAACGCGCCTCAGTTCATGCTCGTTCCGGAAGGGGCCGAATCGATGGTGGTGTCGTTCAACACGGATGTTCCACATCTGAAAGCGCTCGGCCGTCCGCTGCTGTTCGGACCGGGATCGATCCTCGACGCGCATGGAGCGAATGAGAAGATCGTGAAAGCCGACCTGCTGGCTGCGGTCCAGACGTATCGCCAGCTAGTGATCGATCTGCTTGCCGGGAAGTTGAACGGCGACGCGGCGCGTTGAAGCAGCGGGAAACGACATGCCTGCAATGAAAGAAGAGATCTATCTCGTCGCACCGCTGCGTACGCCGATCGGCAAGTTCGGCGGCGGACTGGCGGCACTCACGGCAGCGCAGCTTGGTACTGAAGTCGCGAGGGCGACGCTCGCACGCTCGGGGATCGATCCGGCGGCGGTGGATGAAGTCATCTTCGGCAACGCTCGTCAGGCTGGCGTCGGACCGAACGTGGCGCGGCAGGTGGCCATCCGGAGCGGGCTTTCTCACGAGGTGCCTGCATACACCGTGAATCAGGCCTGCGGTTCAGGATTGCGCGCCATCATGAACGCGTCGGATCAGATCCGGCTCGGCCACGGCGAGGTGATTCTCGCGGGCGGCACCGAGTCGATGTCGAACACTCCTTACATGATGCCGCGCGCCCGCTGGGGCCTCCGCATGGGCGACGGGGAACTGATCGACGGAATGGTGCGCGACGGATTCATGTGCCCCCTCGCCGACGAGATGATGGGTTCGACCGCGGAGACGCTGGCCGAGCGGTACGGCATCACGCGCGAGGAGCAGGATCGGTTCGCCGTGGAGTCGCAGCAGAAGGCGGGTCGCGCCTGGGATCAGGATCGCTTCCGCGACGAGATCGTCGGAGTGACGGTCGAAGGGCGGAAAGGCGCGACGACGATCGATCGCGATGAGCATCCGCGCTTCGACGCCACGCTCGACAGCATGGCGAAGCTGCCGCCGGTCTTCCGGACCAATGGTTCGGTGCATGCGGGCAATTCCTCAGGGATCACTGACGGCGCTGCCACGATGCTCGTGGCGAGTGGTGCAGCGGTGAAGCGGCATGGGCTGCAGCCGATGGCGCGGATCGTCGGCTACGCGCACGCCGGAGTCGATCCGAAGGTCATGGGCATCGGTCCCGTTCCTGCGACGCGCAGGCTGCTCGAAGAGACCGGCCTGACGCTGGATGACATCGACCTCATCGAACTCAACGAAGCCTTCGCAGCGCAGGTCATCGCCTGCGATCGCGAACTGCATCTCGATCCGGCTCGCCTCAACGTCCACGGCGGCGCCATCGCCCTGGGACATCCGATCGGCGCCACCGGGGCCCGCATCACCACCACCCTCCTTCACGCCCTCAGGACTCATGGGAAACGCTACGGACTTGCCACGTTGTGCATCAGCGGGGGGATGGGACTTAGCATGGTTGTGGAGAATGCTGAATGATGAATGAGGGATGCTGAATGCTGAATGCTGAATGTTGAATGTTGAATGCTGAATGAGGTCGCGTGCATTCGCTTAGTTCTTGATTCAATAATCAGACTTGCCTCGATCTCCGGAACTAGTGAATGAGATGAACGGGGGTCGGTTTCGTTCTCAATTCAGCATTCAACATTCAGCATTCAGCATTCAACCTTCGCCAACCCCCTTAACCACCGCTAATGAAATTCACCGACTCCCACTGCCACCTCAACCTGGCCGATGCCCCAACCCTTCTGGATCGGGCGCGCGAGGGAGGGGTGCGTGGATTCGTTGTTCCGGGGACGAAGCTCGAGGATGCTGCGGTTGTCGTGGCGCTGGCGCAGCAGCACGACGACGTCTGGTCGGCCGTCGGCTTCCATCCGCATGAAGCGAAGGATTGTGATGACGCGGCGTTTGCGGAGATCTCGCGACTGGCGCGGCAGCCGCGGGTCGTGGCCATCGGGGAAATGGGACTGGACTACCACTACATGCATTCGCCGCGGGAGACGCAGCGCGACGTCTTCGTGCGGCATGTCGGACTGGCGAGCGAACTGGACCTGCCACTCATCATTCACAACCGCGAGTCGACGCAGGATCTGCTCGAACTCGTCCGCAGCGGGATCATGGACGACGTGCGCGGCATCCTGCACAGCTTCACCGAGAACGCCAGCGTCGCGCGCGAACTCGTCGATCGAGGCTTCTATATCTCGTTCTCCGGGATCGTGACCTTCCGCACCGCGGACATGCTTCGCGAAGCCGCGGCGGCCTTGCCTCACGACCGCGTGCTGATCGAGACCGATACCCCGTATCTCGCTCCCGTTCCGCACCGCGGCAAGCAGAATGAGCCGGCGTTCGTCGTGAAGGTTGCCGAGCAACTGGCGGCGGTGTGGAACGTGTCGCTCGAAAGCGTGGCCGCCACGACCACGGCAAATTTCGAGCGCGCCTTCTCGGTTAAACTGCCGCGATGAGTTCGCAGCCCGACCTTTCGGTCGTCTTTCCCGTCTACAACGAGGAAGAAAACGTACCGATCCTCCTCGCTGAGATCCGCAAGGCGCTCGATGGGCAGGATCTGGTGTACGAGATCGTGGCGGTCGATGATGGATCGACCGACCGCAGCCTGGACGTGCTGCGCAGCAGCGCCATGCAGCATCCGATGCTCCGCGTCCTCGCCCTGGAAAAGAACAGCGGCCAGACCGCCGCGCTCGATGCTGCCTGGCGCGGCGCGCGCGGGACCATGGTCGTTTCGCTCGATGCCGATCTGCAGAACGATCCGGCCGACATCCCGAAAATGCTCTGGAAGTTGCGTGAGAGCAACTCGGACATGGTCATCGGCGTCCGGGTGAACCGCATCGATACGTGGTCCCGACGGATGCAGTCGAAGATCGGCAACGGAGTGCGCAACTGGATCACCGGCGATCAGATCACCGACACCGGCTGTTCGCTCAAGCTGGTGAAGAGAGAGGCGATCGATCGCGTACGACTCTTCACCGGAATGCACCGCTTTCTGCCCACTCTCGTGCGCTACGCCGGGTATCGCGTGGTTGAGGTTCCGGTGAATCATCGCGCCCGGCAGTTCGGCGTCTCGAAGTATGGGGCGATGAACCGGGCCTTTCGCGGTCTCGCCGACTGCTTCGCCGTGCGCTGGATGGGCACGCGCATGCTCCGGTACACGGTTCACGAAGTCGATGGCGCTGCAGGTCGCTGAGCTCATGGCCGGGGGCGACTCATGGTGATGAATCTCGATCCCCGCTCCTGGCAGTGGGATCTGCTGGCGTTGTTCGGCTTCTTCGCGCAGGCCATGTTTTCCGCGCGTTTCATCGTGCAGTGGATCGCCTCGGAACGCCGTAAGGTCAGCCACATTCCGGTCTACTTCTGGTACTTCTCCCTGCTCGGGGGACTGATGATGCTCGCGTACGGAATCGGCCGCCGCGACCCGGTGATCATCCTCGGCCAGGCTCCGGGTCTCGTCGTTTACGTACGCAACCTCATGCTCATTCACCGGCACCGGATTGCGGAGGAAGGACCGCAGCCTTCGGATCGACCCGCGTCGTGACGCTCAGTCACTCCCAGCGGACCGTTCTTCTGGCGCTCGCCCGCAACTCGATCGCGGCGGTACTGCGCGGCGAGAAGCCGGTCGTCGCTGCGGTCGATGACCGACTCGCCGAACCTGCCGGCGCCTTCGTGACGCTCAGCGAGCACAATGGTTCGCTCCGAGGCTGCATCGGGTCGATTCACGCCGTCCTGCCGCTGGCCGAAGCGGTTTCGACCAGCGCGATCAACGCCGCGTTCCGTGATCCTCGGTTTCCCGAGGTGACGGAGGCCGAACTTTCCACGCTGCACCTGGAAATTTCGGTGATGGGACCGATCCTCCCGGTGAGGGCGATGGACGAGATTCTGGTCGGCCGCGACGGCTTGATCGTCACGCGGGAGCTGCGCTCCGGACTCCTGCTGCCGCAGGTGGCTGTCGAGTATGGGTGGGATCGGGAACAGTTCCTCGAGCACACCTGCATCAAGGCAGGAATCGCCCGTGACGAATGGCGCGATTCCAGGACCCGGATCGAGCGGTTTTCGGCCGAAATCTTTGGTGAGTAAACCTTTCTAACCGCGAGGGTTAGGTACTTAAGCGACCTCATCAGGCAATACGCGTTCACAGTAGCCGGTTCTCCATGTCGCCTTCACAATTATTGTGATTGAAATAACAGGAGCGCTGATGCAGACACGTCGCCTGACTGATTCAATCTCGTCCCGGTTCGCCAATGCACGACGTTCGTTCGAGTCGCGTCCGATGCTCCGCCTTCTCGGCGGGCGCGGTGCGGCCTCCATCGCTCTGGCCACCGCCCTTTCCATCGGCGGCATGACGGAAGTGATGGATCACGTGCATTTCTCGATCGAGAAGAGCCTTGATTCTGTTCAGGTGGTTCGCTCAAACGGGATGGATCAGACCGTGGTTGCGAACATCAGCGACGGGTTTGTAGCGAACTCGCTCTTCAAGCTGGCCCGCGTCCTGCCGGACCGCTTCGTGACTCGCGAAATCTCTTTGTTCCAGACCGCCTGGCTTCCTGAGCAGGGCGAGCGCAACGCATTCCGGGAAGGAATGTCCCGGATCAACGGCGTGATCCGTCGCGACTTCTTCTCGAACGCGATGCCTTACGGCGACCTGATTCACGAAAAGTCAGAAAAATATGATGTCGATCCGACCCTCGTGGCTGCGGTGATCGAAGCGGAGTCGCGCTTCAAGAAGCGCGCGCGTTCGCAGGTTGGCGCGCAGGGGCTGATGCAGCTGATGCCGCGCACCGGCCGTTGGATGGGCGCGCGTGACCTCTACGATCCGGAGCAGAACGTCGATGCGGGCGTGAAGTACATCAAGTATCTCGATCGCCGCTTTGACGGGAACCTCAGGAAGACCATCGCTGCCTACAACGCCGGCGAAGGCAACGTCCGTCGCTACGGTGGAGTGCCGCCGTTCCGTGAGACGCAGACCTACGTCAGGAAAGTCATGAACAACTATGACAAGCGGACCCGGGAGTTGAAGGCGTACGAAGTGCAGCAGCGCGCAAGCGGCGGAGCGATGAGCTCCGAGGTGGAATCCGAGGATGTCCTTACCATCCGCTGAACCTCGGCGGACCCCCCTCTTTCGTACATTCGATTGACTCACTAACCCTTGGTGAGTTAACGTTTTCCTCAAAACCCGGTCTCAAACTGGGAGGGGAATATGGATTGTGTGCGTAGGGTGGTTATTGTTCTCCTGTTGCTGATGACCTTGCCGGCCATGGCCGCCGTGCCCAAGTCGTCATCGAAGCCGCCGCGTGATCTCCATCGGATTGGAGACCACTGGACGGCGTATAACCCTCCCGATTCGTCGACGTATCCGGCTGACGCCAGGACGCACACGATCGCTGCAGGAGAGACGCTCTGGGCCCTTGCCAAGAAGTACTACGGCAGCCCGTATCTCTGGCCGCAGCTGTGGGAAGCCAACACCTGGATCACCGACGCGCGCTGGATTTATCCGGGAGACGTGGTTCATGTGACCGGAGATGTCCAGGCGCCGACCTCTGCAGCGGAGACGGAAACCACCACGACGATGACGACGTCAACGTCTGAGTTGAGTGGCGGGAGCATGTCGAAGGTCGACCAGGACGCAGGGAACGGCGGGATCACGGCCTCCGAGACCGTGCGCTCGACGCGCCCGTTGCCTCTCGGCACCGAGGCCGACGTCTATTGTTACGGATACATCGGAGATCCGAATGAGCCGATGCCAAACTGGATCTCCTCGTTCGAGGACGTCGAGGTGATGTATCAGCCTGGCGCGACCGTGCAGGTCGGGGGCGTGACTCAGGGTGACCTCGTCTTCGTGGAAGGCGGGACCAGCACCGGCCTCGTCGCGGGCGAAACCTACATGGTCATTGCCCCGGGCGAGATCATCAAGCATCCGCGCAGCGGCGCTCCGATTGGACGTCAGTATGATTTCCAGGGACAGATCAAGATTCTCTGTGCCGACGAGAAGATGTCGCGTGCAGTGATCACGCAGTCGTGCCGCGAAATCCTCGTGGGCTCGCGGCTCAAGCCTTTGCCGCAATTGCCGATCCCGATTGCCCGCATCCCCGAGATGCCGACGTTCTGCGATGAACCGGAGATTACCCGCAGCGGCGTGATCATCGACTCACGCGACTGGGATCTGGCACTCGGCGAAGGAACGCTCGTGCAGATCAACCTCGGCGCCGACCAGGAAGTGCAGCCGGGCGACTTCTTCGTGATTTATCGCGAGAGCCCCGTGAAGGGCCAGCCGCGGCAGATCCTCGGCGAACTCGGAATTCTCACGACCGAGGCGAATACATCGACGGCGCGAATCGTCCAGATGCGGCGGACCATGCTGATCGGCGACATCGTCGAACCACGCTGATTCATCACATTGCCACCAACCGAAAACGCCGCCTCCGGGCGGCGTTTTCATTTCCATGAGGCGATTCATGAGATCCCGGAGGCGTGAGGCGCGTCGGCTGTTATAGAATCACCCGTCGCGGGTCCATAGCTCAGCGGTTAGAGCTACCGGCTCATAACCGGCAGGTCCCAGGTTCGAATCCTGGTGGACCCACCAACACGAACGATGACAAATCAGATCATTCACGAATCGAATCATTGCGAACGTGCCGGAGACGATCCGACGCACAGAGGCGTTCCGCTCAGGGAACGCCCTTTTTGTTTCTGGAGGAATCATTGAGTCAGTTGGACACCCTGTGGGATCTGCAGACGATCATTTTCCAGCTCGCCGACCGCGAGAAACAGATGAGCGTCAAGCCGGAGTCATTCGCGGAAGTGGATCGCGAGTACCACGAGGCGATCGCAGAGATGGCGCGATTCGAACAGCAGCTCGAAGTGCTGAACAAGGAACGCCGCCTCGTCGATGGTGAACTCGCGGACCAGCAGGAGACGCTCAAGAAGTATCAGGGGCAGCTCATGCAGGTGAAGAACCAGCAGCAATACGCTGCTGCATGGAAAGAAATCGACGCCACCCGCAAGCATGTGAAAGAGATGGAAGACTCGGTCCTGAACAGCATGTCGGGAATCGAGGGTGTGCAGGGCCAGCTCGACGAGAAGCGCGCCGCCCACGTCGATCTCAAGCAGCGCTTCGACGACGCCTACCAGCTCTGGCAGGAGTCTCTCGGCCATCTTCGCGACGAGTCCGCCGCGCTCCGGCTCAAGATCGAGGAGATGGAGCTGATGCTTCCTCCCGCCGTGCGCGCCAATTTCCAGAAGACGCTCAAGCAGCGGCAGAACATTGCCGTGGCCAAGGTGATGAACGGCGATACCTGCGGCGCCTGCCGCTCCCGCGTGCGCCCCGCGCTCGCGCAGCAGCTCAAGCGCAACGAGATCGTCCACTGCGAAGGCTGCCACCGCATCCTCTACATGGAGAAGCCATCATCCTGAAGATCACGGCGTGGGTGGATGGAGCGTGCCGCGGCAATCCCGGCCCGTCCGGGTATGGCGTGTACATGAAGCGCGAGGATGGCGAAGTCATCGAGGTTTGCGGGTTCATCGGAACCACGACGAACAACGTCGCCGAGTATGCCGGCCTGCTCGAGGCACTCGCCGTCGCTCGCGACGAGGGTGCCTCCGAGGTCGACATCATTTCGGATTCTGAGCTGCTGGTGAAGCAGATGCTCGGCAGTTACCGGGTCAAGCACCCGAACCTGGTGCCGATGTTTCAGCAGGCAAAGATCCTGACACGCAACTTCAAGCGGTTCACGATCAAGCACACGCTCCGCGCCGGCAACAAGGACGCGGATCGCCTGGCGAACCTCGCGGTCGATCGTGGTGAAGGCCGCTGGCTCGAACGCCATCGGGGCACGACGTGAACGAGGAGGTTCGCGACAGGATCGTCGCTGTGGAGCGACGGATCGTCGCGGCCTGTGATCGCGTGGGACGCCGTCGCGAAGACGTCACCCTCGTCGCCGTCTCCAAGACTTTTCCCGCGGCCGCGGCCGCAGCCGCCATCGAGGCCGGCATCCAGCACCTCGGCGAGAACCGCATTCAGGAAGCAAAAGAGAAGATCCCCCAGGTCGCAGGCGACGTGCTGTGGCATCTCATCGGTCACCTGCAGTCGAACAAGGCGAAAGAGGCAGTGCGGCTCTTCGATGTCATCCAGACCGTCGACTCCGTCGAGACGGGGGAACGGATCGCGCGATTCGCCGGCGCTGCCGGCAAGCGCCAGGACGTGATGGTGGAGGTGAATGTCGGGCGCGAACCGCAGAAGGCCGGCGTTGATCCTGACGAGGTCGAGCGGGTCGTCCGCGCGCTGCAGAGCCTCGACACGCTGTCGCTGGTGGGGCTCATGGCCATTCCTCCCGCCGGTCCTGACGCCGGCAGCGTGCGTCCTTATTTCCGCAGGCTCCGCGAACTCCGCGACGCTTCGGGACTGGTCGAACTCTCGATGGGCATGACGGACGACTTCGAGGTGGCAATCGAAGAAGGCTCGACGCTCATCCGCGTCGGGCGAGCCATTTTCGGAAGCAGGGGATAGGCGTGGCGCCATTCGTCCAGCCGTTCTTCGAAGCGCTCCTGATGATCCTGCAACTCATCGAGTGGACGATCCTGGTCTGGGTCATCCTCTCCTGGATCCTCTTCTTCTCCCGCCAGAGCAAGGCGCGGTGGCGCTACAGGAAGCTCTTCTCGGTCCTCGATCAGCTCAACGACCTGCTGACCCGGATGACGCATCCGTTTCTCAAGCCGATCCGGCGGCTCCTTCGACGCTACGACACGGCCGGGATCGACTGGTCGCCGCTCCTGCTGATGCTGATCATCTTCATCCTGCGCGGGCTGATCGGCGCGATCTACGGGCGTATACTCCTTCCATAGCAACCGGGGTTGCGGGTTGTGCTGGGAGGGTGACCATGGTGGATCTGACTCCGCTCGATATTCAGAAGCAGACGTTCCGGCGGGTATTCAAGGGCTACGAACCGGAAGACGTCCGCGGCTATCTGCAGTCGATCGCCGAGGAGATTGAACGGCTGGTCCGCGATGTCGATCGCCTCTCGCGGGACAACTCGATGATGCGCGAGGACCTCGAAGAGCACTCGCAGCGCGAGCGCATCCTCAAGGACACGCTCCTTTCCGCGCAGAAGGTCTCCGAAGAAGTCCGCGCCAACGCCCACAAGGAAGCGGAACTGATCGTGAAGGACGCGGAACTGGTCGCCGAGCGCGTGGTGGGACAGGCGATGAGCCGGGTGGCCGACATCGAGCGCGCCATTCAGGATCTCAAGATCGAGCGCAGGGTAGCCCGCAACAAGCTGCAGCTGACGCTCGACACCATGCAGCAGATGATCGGCCTCGACGCCGACCAGGAAGCGACCGAACAGCCGATCACCTCCATCTTCCGACAGACCAGCGCCTGAGGATCCAGGACTACCGCTTCCGAGATGAGGGTTTCGGAGCGCGCACAAGCTCCAGGGGCCGTCGGACGACCCCGTCCGACGGTCGAGGGCGCCCGGGCCCTCGACTGCCCTGTCGCAAGTCAGATCAGCGTGAATCTGGCGCGCGGCGAACCCACGCAGTCGCGAGTATGCACAGGGCAGTCGTGCGCTCGACGCGCCCGACCGTCGGACGGGTCGTCCAACGGCCTCTATTCCGAGCGATCGTCGCTCCGTTCCAGCGTTCACCGTTACCGGGTGAAGATTCGGATGGCCAAGGACTGATCTTTCTTCTGCAACTGGAGCATTTCAGCAGTCGGGACCAGCACCCGGCACTCAGCACTGTAGAATCGCCGTCGCATGCAGACGTGGCGTGAGATCGCTGACTTTTATCGCGTGGTGGCAGCCCGGCCAGGCTGGGAGCACCTTGCGCCGATGGTGACGCTGGTGGAGTGGCTCGGCGGGCATCACGTCGTCGACGATCTCCATCCATTCACTTCGCACGAGCAGCTCTGCCTCTCCACGACTTCGGATCGCATCGCATATCTCAAGCTGCCCTTCGTGACGATCGTCAGCACTCCGGAAGGGGAGTATCTCGTCACCTTTGCGGCGCGTCCGGCCAGCCGCGTGAGGATGAAGCGCTTCATTCCTCCCGACTCGGCGCCGCGCGAGATTCCCACGATGATCGCGCTGCTGCGGCGTGGCACGGAAGTCTGAACCCGGGAGCACGACCATGTTCCTCGTCCGCAACCTCGCGCAGATCGCTACACCCATCGGTCGCGGAGCCGTCCGCGGCAGGGACATGCGCTCTCTTCGAGTGATCCATCACGCGGCGTTGCTCATTCACGCAGGGCACTTCGTGTGGGTCGGCCGCGAGGACGACCTCCCGCCCGCACTTCACGCGCAGATTTCGAATGAAGTGGACGGCCGTTCGGGAACCGTCATCCCGGGATTCATCGACACGCATACGCATCTTCCCTTCGCCGGGCTTCGCGAATCCGAGTTCAACCGGCGACTGCATGGAGAGACGTACGAGCAGATCGCCTCGTCGGGCGGCGGGATCGCCTCCACTGTGCAAGCCACCCGTGCGGCCTCGGAGAACCTGCTCGTGGCAAACGTGCAGCGCCGCACTGCGACCATGGCGCAATACGGAACGACGACCGCCGAGGCGAAGAGCGGCTACGGGCTCGATCTCGAGAACGAAATCAAGCAACTGCGCGCGATCCAACGCGCAGCACCGTCGTCTCCCGTGCGGCTCGTGCCGACCTGCCTCGCTGCGCACGAGTTTCCACCGGAAAGCCGCGGCAACGCCGCCGCGCGCCGTGCATATCTCGAGCGCGTCATTCACGAAATCCTGCCAGCCGTTGCGGCAGAGAATCTGGCCGTGTTCTGCGATGCCTTCGTCGAGCGGGGAGTGTTCACGCGCGAAGAAGGGGAGTCTGTGCTGCGTGCCGGTATTGCCCTGGGGATGATTCCGCGGCTGCATGCCGACGAACTCTCCGATACCGACGGAGCGGCGCTGGCCGTGGAGGTCGGCGCCGCCTCCGCCGATCACCTCATGCACATCTCCGAGCGCGGAATCGATGCGCTCGCTGCGTCCAACACCGTCGCCAACCTTCTGCCAGCGACGAGTTTCTTCCTCATGTCCGATCGGTATGCACCGGCGCGCCAGCTGATCGAGAAGGGGGCGATCGTTTCGCTCTCTACCGACTGCAATCCCGGCTCTTCGATGACCGAATCGATGCAGATGGTCTTGCAGATGGCTTCACTCCGGATGAAGCTGACGGTCGAGGAGGCGTTGACCGCCGCCACTCTCAATGGCGCCTACTCGCTTCGTCTCGCCGATGAGATCGGGTCGATCGAGGTCGGCAAGCGCGCAGACTTTCTCATCCTCGACGCGCCGAACTATCTCCACCTCGTCTATCACCTCGGCGTGAATCTCATCCGCGCGGTCTACCGCGACGGCATCCGGCGGGTCTGAGCCTGGCTGATTCCTGCCTGACGAGATGCGAAGTTATACTCCCAGCATGCGCTCCGTAGCCGACGACCTGAGCGAAGAACAGTTGCTCGCCTTCCAGCAGCTCACTCCTTCGGAACGAGTGGAGATGGCCTGCCGACTCTCGGAAGAGGGGATCGCGATCTACATTGAGGTGAACGGAGTCGATCGAGAAGAGGCAATCAGGCGCATGCGCCGATCACGATCGGCCGGCCGCAGAACGTCCAGGTGCATGGAACAGGAATGAACTTCGACTCGGTGTCCGGGATTGTTGGAAGACTGGCGCAGTACGCCGTGATCGGGGCTTACGCGATGGCGGCTCGCGGTTATCTCCGCCAGACCACAGACTTCGACATCATGACCGCCGATCATTCTGCGCTGGACGAATCGACGTGGCGGGATCTTGCACACGAAGGATATTCGGTCGACCTTCGCCGCGGCGATTTCGACGATCCACTGCATGGCGTGGTGCGCTTCAGGCGCGAGGGCGACACGATCGACCTGGTCGTTGTCAAATATCGATGGCAGGAAGAAGTGCTCGACAGGGCCGAAGTGATGGCGATCTTCGGAGTTCAGCTGCCGATCGTTCGAACTTCGGATCTGATCCTGTTGAAGCTCTTCGCCGGCGGATATCTCGATACCCGCGATGTGTTGAGCCTTCTCGCGGTCGGTCCGCGACCCGCGCTGATTGCTGAGGTAGAACAGACACTCAGCGGCCTGCCTGACGAGATGCGTCGCCTGTGGAAAACACTCCTGGCGGAGTCGGATCCTTCCAGGACACCGGGCCTGTAAACTCCACCGATCATGGCCCGGCGTCTTCTCATCGCAGCTGAAGTCGATCCCCTCCTGGTCGATCGCGCGCGCAAAGACGCGCGATTCGAGGTGACGTTTGCTCCCGTTCGCGGCGAGGAGGAACTGGCTGCCCTCATCGGTGACTCCGAGATTCTCGTGACGCGCGCGTACAACCAGGTCAGCCGCCGCGTCATCGAGGCGGCACCCGCGCTCCGCCTCATCGCGCAGGGCACCAGCGGAATCGACAACATCGATGTGAGTGCCGCTGCCGGACGCGGGATCGACATCGTCCATCTCCCCGGTGCGAACGCGAACGCCGTTGCGGAACTCGTCCTCGGATTCATGCTGTCGATGACGCGGACTGTTCCCGCCTACACGCGAGAGGTGGTGAACGGAACGTGGAAACGCGACGACTGTGCCACGCGTCATGAACTCGCGCACTACCCACTCGGCATCATCGGACTCGGCCAGGTCGGACGGATCGTGGCGCGGCTGGCCGGAGCGTTCGGCATGAAGGTGCTGGCATTCGATCCCTACCTGAACGATCGCGACTTCGAGGAGCGCGGTGCGCTACGCGTCGCATCCGTCGATGAACTCATCGCGGGCAGCGGCATCCTCACCCTGCACGTCCCTCTGACTGCGGAAACGAGGCGAATGGTCGACGCGCCGAAGATCGCGCAACTCCGTCGTGGCGCGTATCTCATCAACGCCTCACGAGGCGAGGTGCTCGATCAGCAGGCCGCACTCGCCGCACTGGCGTCGAATCACCTCGCCGGACTGGCCCTCGATGTCTTCGACCCGGAACCGCCAGTCGAAACGTTTCCCGATGATCCGCGCCTCATCCTCACCCCCCACACCGCAGGCTGCACCTTCGAGTGCCGCAGCGCGATCGGCGACCTGCTCTTCGAGAAGATCGTGAACTGGTGTGGCGGTTCCTCGGAAAGTTCCTCGGAAAGTTCCTCGGGGTTCCTCGGGGTTCCTCGGGTTCCTCGGGGTGACTGAGTGGCAGGCTTACTTCAACTTCAGAAGCGGACCCCGCGGCTCCCTTCGAGCGGCGCCGCATAACCAGGGGCGTTCCCATGACCGTGCTCACAGGTGCGTGCGACGCGCGTCACTTCTGCTGGTGCGATGTGTCTACATACTCGCCACCCGGGGAAGCACGCTACAGACGCGCCCCTTGTCGTTCGGAGATATCCGTGACTCAGTGGCCAAAGATCATTCAAGGCGGAATGGGCGCCGCAGTTTCGTCCTGGAAACTCGCGCGCAGTGTCTCATCGCTCGAGCAACTGGGCGTCGTCTCAGGGACCGCACTCGACATCGTGATTTCGCGTCGCCTTCAGGATGGTGATCTCGACGGAAGTATCCGGCGAGCGCTGGCCCAGTTCCCTGTACAGGCCATGGCGAGCCGCGTCATTGAAAAGTACTTCATCGAAGGGGGCCGTGCCGCGGACAAGCCCTACGCGACTGTGCCGATGCACAACACCGAATCGGCGCGTTCGCTCGTCGAGCTCTGCATCGTCTCGAACTTCGCGGAAGTCTGGCTCGCACGTGAGGGACACGATCAGCCGGTCGGCGTGAATTACCTCGAGAAGATCCAGTTCCCGCATCTCCCGTCGATTTACGGCGCGATGCTCGCGGGAGTCGCCTTCGTGATCATGGGCGCGGGGATCGCCACGCGCATCCCGGGCGTGCTCGATCGTTTCGTGCACCACGAGCCGGCCAGTTACGAACTGACCGTGACTGGCGCGCAGGAAGGGGAAGTCACCCTGCTGACGTTTGATCCTCGCCACTACATCGACGTCGCTCTTCCGCCGTTGCAGAGACCGTATTTTCTCTCCATCATCTCCTCGAACGTGCTGGCCACGACGATGCTGCGCCGCTCGAACGGCACCGTGGACGGATTCGTGGTGGAGGCGCCCGAGGCAGGGGGTCACAACGCGCCGCCTCGCGGCAAGCTGACACTCGATGCCGGCGGTCAGCCGGTGTACGGCGTGAAAGACGCCGTCGATCTTGCCCGCATCCGCGACCTGGGCAAACCCTTCTGGATTGCCGGCGGCTCCGCCTCGCACGAACGCCTCGACGAGGCGCTGGCCCTCGGTGCCGCGGGCGTGCAGGTGGGAACCGCGTTTGCCCTCTGCGACGAATCCGGCCTGCGCGACGATGCGCGGCGCGAACTTCTGAGAATGTCTTCGGAGGGCACCGCACGCGTTTTCACCGATCCGCTCGCGTCGCCCACCGGCTTTCCGTTCAAGGTTGCACCACTCGAAGGAACGCTTTCCGATCCAGCCGTCTACGCCGCGCGCGAGCGCATCTGCGATCTCGGCTACCTGCG
>JBKJVD010000182.1:0-14219 GCA_046590585.1 Thermoanaerobaculia bacterium
CCGAGGAACCCCGAGCAACTCCGAGGAACCCGAGGAACTCCGAGGAACCCCGAGGAACTCCGAGGAACTCCGAGGAACCCCGAGGAACTCCGAGGAACTCCGAGGAACCCCGAGGAACCGGTTTCACGTCTAACGCAACGATGCAACGCGCTCATCGCTGGCGCTCTTCACCTTGAGCTTCAGAACGCGGTCTTCGTTGCGGGCCAGGGTCGATAAGGAGACCAGGCAGGCTCCTTCGCTGGGCGAGCCGCTCAGAGTCGCATTTCGTCGCATGATGAGATCGCCGGAGAGGGTGACGTCCGTGACTCCGCGGGGCAGCCAGATCTTCACGGTCGGGTTGCTGATTCTCGCGCCACCGCGGTTGGTCATCCTCACGGTGAGTACATCTTTCGCACGGGTGCGATCGACACTGAATGCGAATCGGTTGCTCCGCGCATCGCGACGCGCGGCTGGAGAGAGCAGGCGCGCCGGTTCGGCTTCGCCCGCGGCGCCATCGCTCACCGGCTGACCGCTCACCCATCGGAAAGCACTCTTGAGCAGGAGCAGCAACTGCCGATCGCTGGCGTTGATCGCTGCGGGGGCAATGCCGATCCAGATCACCCTCGCGCCGTCCTGTTCCATGTGCATGACTGCGGCGCGGGCGCTCTTCTGCCAACGAGCATCCACGACCATGCGGGGCGACTCCTTCAGACACGCGACCCTGGCATCCGTCGCACGAAGCACGCGACCCGGATCGAGTCGAGCAAGAAGTGGCGAGGCCGTCTCGCTCAATTGCAGGCCTTCGCCTGAATCGCCTTCATCGGTCACGAGGTGGAGATCGCCGATCACGTTGGCCGGCGGCCTGCCTACAAACGCGATGGCACCACCCCGGCGCAGGAACTCTCCCATCACGTCCGCGAGACGGGGTGGCAACTGGTCGATGTCGCAGAAAACCACGACGCCCTGGATCGGATTGAACGTTTCGAGAGGAACGAGCGTCGGAGAGAGTTCCGCCGTTTCAAGCAACTTCACCCAGGAGGCCGCCAGTGCGGAGTTGGGATCTCTCGTCACGACCGTGACCTTCGGCAACGGTTCCGGCTGGACGACGAGCGTCTGCTTCTCCACGAATGACCAGATGGCTATGCCGCCCACTGCAATCACGGCCAGCGCAATCAGGCCATAGAAAAGCAGATGGGTGATCCCGAGTCCAGGTTCGCGAGTTTCCGTGACGCGTCCCTTCGCAGTTGCGTCCGTCGTTCTCGGAATCAAATCCATAAGGTCAACCAGTTCCTATCGCCGCCGCCAGTGGCTCCCTCGCGCGGCGGGTGCGACTACTTCGGTTCGTACTGGTTGAAGAACGTCTTTACCTGGCCGTCGCGGCGCAGTTCCGCGGCGGTCTTCGGACGGCGTGCCTCACGCACCTTGTACGCAAAGTACGAAGCGACCGCGAGAATCAGAGTCACGACGATGGAGACGAAAATCACAGTGGCGAGAATGTTTACCCAGTCAAATCTCATGGCAGCCCTCGTTCAGCGATTGAACTCTCAGATGCGGCCCTTGCGAGCCAGTTTTCCCCACGACATATCGAGTCCGACGAGCTCTTCGAGCGTCGCAAAGACCTTGGTCACGTCGATGATGAGGATGTAGAAGAAACGGTAGAAGACCGAATAGAGCGCGAGTTTCATGTCCTCGCGTTCCATCAGGATGGCGTGGATCGCGATCAGGATGTCGAGCAGGGTGAGGAGCAGCCACCACATCACCAGCAGCTTGGTCATCCCGTACAGCAACGCGATCCAGACGAAGAAGAGGCTGGCGGAAATGTTCATCACCGGCCAGATCAGGCCCTCGAAGATCATGTACCAGAGAGAGAGTGGCGTGGTCACTCTTCCCTCTCTTCGCGCGAGGAGATGCTTCTGCTTGCGCAGCGTCTGCAGGATGCCGCGGCTCCAGCGGTAGCGTTGCTTGATGACATCGAGCAACTCTTCCGGAGCCTCTGTATATGCGATGGCCTTTGGCTCGTAATTGATCTTCCAGTCATCGCGGAGCAGCTTC
This sequence comes from Thermoanaerobaculia bacterium, assembly GCA_046590585.1. GTDB lineage: Bacteria > Acidobacteriota > Thermoanaerobaculia > Gp7-AA8 > Gp7-AA8 > JBKJVD01. The sequence continues at coordinate 2,032 of JBKJVD010000182.1, forward strand.
ACCGTGAGGTCGAAATCTTCCGCGTATGTGTCGCTGTCGTAACCACCGGCGCCCTCCAGCGCGGCGCGGCGGAAGATGCCGATCGGACCTGGAATGACGTTCACGGAACGGAAGTACGCCTGGGCCTTGCGAACGATGTTGAGCCCCTCGATGTATTCGAGCGCCTGGAGTTTCGTCCAGAGGTTGTGACGGTTGATCACCTTCACGTTGCCGGCGACGGCGCCGACATTCGGATCGGAAAAGTGCGTCACCGCATAACGCAACGCCTCCGGAGTGAGCCGTGAATCGGAGTCCATGCAGACCACGATCGGAGCCTTCGACCGGCGGATGCCGTAATTCAACGTGTCGGCCTTTCCGCTGTTCTCCTTGCGGAACACCGAAACGCGCACGCCGTAGTGGTTCCCTTCGAACTCACGCATCTTTTCGTAAGTTCCGTCAGTGGAGCCATCGTCAACCGCGATGATCTCGTAGTACGGGTAGCGGAGTTCGAGCAACGAGGAGAGTGAGTTCTGGATGACCTCATTCTCGTTGAAGGCGGGAACGATGATCGACACGAACGGATACGTGCCTTGCGGTTCGAGGTAAGAGAGTTCGCGCTGATGCAGATAGCTGAACCAGATCAGGAGGAAGTGGCGCAGGAGGAGCAGGACGAGAAACGCGCCGAGCATCACGACCAGCGCCGTGACGACGACCGGACCGAGCTTCTCGGGATAGGCAAACAGAGCCCAGGTCGCAAGCAGCACGACAGCGATGATCGCCAGCGAAACGAGAAGTTGAAGCTTCGGACTCATCGCGCGCTTGACCATCAGCGATTCTCCCCGACCGGCGATGCGAGCGGCGACGACACCAGGACCCGATTGTCGTAGTAGTAATTGTTGCTGCCTTCGCGATCGCCTCCGCCGAACAGGCGCTTGAGGCGGATTCCGACGTACCAGTGCCGCTGCCAGTAATTCACGAAGTCATTGCCGTTGTTGCCGAGGACCGACTCCAGCCGTCCACTCTTGCCGTAGCCGTAATTGCCGACCAGGTCGATGGCGTCATTGAGTGGAATCGTGACGCGGCCCGAGTAGGTGCGCAGATCCGATTCCCGATCGCCTTCCCACGACCGGCCGTACTTGACCTCGGCGTCCCAGAAGAAACGATCCTTGACGTTGGAACCGACCTGCAGCACACCGGCCAGCGACTTGTAATCGGTGGGCGACCAGTAACGGTTTGTGCGTTCGTCGTAGGAGAGCCACCGTCCGTCCGCCTTGAGTGCCACGAACGGCGAGCGATGGACGCGGAAGGTCAGCAGGGCGTGCAGAGCCTCCCTGCTGTTGTCATCCGAGATCCGGCCATAGGAAGCGTCACCCAGGAACGAAAGGACTCCGCCACCGTTCCAGTCGTAGTGACCGCGTACGTCATCGATGCTGATCGGGTCGTTCGCCACTGACGTTCCAGTACTGGGGACCGTGAGCGAGGAGAGCGTGAAGACGTCATACACCAGGTCGTAGTGGTTGTAATCGACGGCGACACGGCTCTGGATATTGGGGATGAACTCGACCCCGGCACCGAAGAACGGTCGCGTCCCGAGTCCTTCGTCATAGAACGTGGCACCGACGCGTCCGCGCGCGGTGAGACGGTCGCGCATCCGGTAGGTCAGGCCCCCGCTCAGCACATTCGCGTCGACTTCCTCGCTGTTGTGCTGGAATGAATGGCGCCCAACGCCAAACTGCAGCGCCATCCGCTGCGTCCTCCAGAGATCGGCAGTCGCGTCCGCGCGGCGGAGGGTGAAGTCGTTGGAAACGGTGTTGTACGAGTAGCGCAGGTCGAGGGACGACGCGGGGCGGACGTGACGGACGCGGTCGAGTTCATCGCGGGCCGGCATATAACTGGCGTCCAGGCCGATGGCCTTGTTCTGCTCTTCGACGGCATGTTCATTCCAGCCGAACCAGCGGTAGATCTGCCCGAGGTTGAAGTATGCCTTCTGAGGCACTTCCTGATAGAGGTGGGCGCGCGGATTCGAAGAAAGGTCGGTCAGCGCGCGGAACTCACGAATGGCCCCAACATAGTTCTTGTCGTAGGAAAGGATCTGCGCATGCTCGAGCCGGAGGTCGGCGCGCTCGGGATTGTCCTGGAGAATTCTGCGGTATTCGGATTCCGCTGCTCCCCATCGCTTGTCCCAGCTCAACACGCGGGCGTACGCAATGCGTGCATCGAGATCGTCCGGGCGCAGTTCGAGATAGCGACGATAAAGATCGCCGGCCTTGTCGTAGGCCTCCACCCCGGTGTACGCCTTTGCCAGCGACAGAATCTGATCGGCCGACTTCGCGTCCTTCGTGTCGAGCGCACGAAGCCGCTCATTCATGAGCGCGATTTCCTGCTCTTTGCCCTCGCGGGCGCGTCGGGTCAACTCGTCGAGACCGTCGATGTCGCCGCCGGAATGATCTTCAATGAAACGGATCGTCCGCAGCGCCTCGGAGTAGCGCTTCGCATCTACGAGCAGCCGTGCCTTCTCGATCTGCAGCGCCAGGTTGTAGGGCTCGGCATCAATGAGACGGTTCACCTTCTCGATTCGCAGTTCGGGCGACGACTGCAGCTCGGCGAGAAGTTTGGTGGCTTCGACGGCATCGGGATGTGCGGTCGTGTAGTCAGTGAGCAGCTTGATCGCACCTTCGCGATCGCTGTTCCATGATCGCGCATTCGCAACCGCGAGGACGACGGGCTCACTCGGGGATGTCGCGTTGAGCTGCTCGAGGCGCGCCAGGGCAGGCTTCGATGCACCCATCCACGACAGAAGCTGTCCATATTCGAGTTCGAGCTCAGGAGATGCGCCGTCACGGACCAGATCCGCATAGATGCGCTCTGCCGGATCAAGCCGACCACTCCACGCCAGGGCCCTGGCGTGACGGAGTTGCACGTCACGATCGGTCGTCTTTCCAGCGCGCTCGTAGGCTTCGATGGCCGCGCCGTAGCTTCCCGCCGCGAAGTAGGCGTCTGCCAGGGCCAGGCGATCCGCGTCGGTCGCACCATCGCGGGCCGCCCGCGCCTCAGCATCAGCAACGGCGCGATCGTTGACGTCGCGCAGTCCGCGCTTCGCTTCGTCGCGAACGATGATCGCTTCCGCATCGGCGGGATTCTTATTGAGGAGGCTGCTGCTGAGTTTCGAAGCTTCGTAGTAGCGGCCACTGCTGTTATAGAGCCGCGCAAGGGCGAGCTGCTGCTCGCGAGTCGCCGTTCCGCTTCGGACCGAAGTCTCGAGGGGACGGAGATCGCTGGAGACGTCGCTCTGGGCAAGAGAAACGGCGCTCCACAACAGACACGCGAGAAGAACCGGGCAAGTCGTCTTCGGTGCCATAAGGGACCTTTTCAAAAAGTTCGAGTGGGAGTCGGGGTCTAACTTCTGAGATGCTCGACTCCGGCCACAGTGCAATCGTGGCGCCAGCAACATCAGGCTCCGAAAAGCGCTCAGCTGACCTCGAAAAAAATTCGCTCCCCGAACGCCAACCCGGGGAAATCGGTACACGTCTTGAACTGCTCGCCGCCGATGATCCGCAAGCTTTCCTTCGTCCTGATCCTCCTGCTCAGCCCTTCCGCATTTGCTGCTGACGACTGGGAGACGATCGCCCCGGGAGTCACCTACCGGCATTTCACAGGCCGTGGTCGTGACATCCACGTCGCCCGGATCGATCTGCGCAATGAGGAAATTCAGGTCATCGCATCGGAGGAAGCAGAACGGGGCATGCGCGTGAGCGAGTTCGCGAAACGCAACCATGCCGTTGTGGCCATCAACGCCGATTACTTCGATAAGGAGATGAAGCCGATCGGCCTCGTCGTCGGGCCCTGCGGCCGGTGGGACGGGACCAGAGACACCACGAGGGAGGGCACCGTCTCTTTCGGCGGCACGAAGGCCGAGATCCGGAAGCAGCGTGATGTCATGAATCCTCCCGATGACTGGATCACCGCTGCCGTATCCGGATGGCCGATGCTAGTGCGCAATTGCGACGCCCTCAGTTCGAAGGAGCTTCCCGGCAGCGACGCCTTCACCCGGTCCCGGCATCCCCGCACCGCCATTGGAGTTTCGAAAGGCGGCTCGATCGTCTACCTCGTCGTTGCGGAAGGAAGGCGTGAAGACGTCGGCGGCATGAGCCTCCCCGCTCTGGCCGAATTCATGGAAGAAGAACTGGATGTCTGCACGGCAATGAATATGGATGGTGGCGGCTCCAGTGCCATGTGGGTCGAGGACCGGATCAGAAACCGTCCCAGCGACGGGAGCGAACGCCGCGTCTCCAACCATCTCGCCGTGATCCTTCGCAACGATGACAACGGCTGCGGCGCTCCCGCAGAGGAAGCAAGCAAATGAAGAACGATCAACTGAGCCGCCTCAGCAAGGACGGCAGCGGGCGTTTCGATCGCGCCTCGATGGAACCTGCAAAAGCGACCCGTTCGCAGTCGACGCTGGAGATCACGCTCTTCGTGGTGTTCGGCGCGCTGATCATTCTCGGCGTCATTGCGCTGTGGTCGTCGTTTTCACCAGGTTATAAGAACGTGCCGAACTTCCTGGCCAACGGAATCAAGGCCGATCGCATCAACCTCCTGATCATTGGAATCGGCGGAAGCACCCACCCTGGTGGCGGCAAGGACCTGGCCGACGCGATCCTGTTCGCCAGCCTGAAACCCTCAACCGGACAGGCCAGCGTCATCTCACTGCCGCGCGATCTCTGGACTACGACCGGCAGGTACGGGACCCACCGACTGAATCAGGCCCACGCGCTGGGCGAGCGGAATGGTTATCCAGGCGGCGGGCCGGGACTGATGTCCGAGACCGTGGCCCGCATCGTCGGCCAGCCGGTGCACGCCTTCGTCCGCATCGACTTTGCTGCGTTCGAAAAAGCAATCGACTCGCTGGGCGGGGTCGACGTCGACTGCCGGCAGGGTTTCTATGACTTTCTCTTCCGGGATGGATTTCCGGCCGGACCGCAGCATCTCGACGGAAAGCGGGCGCTTGCGTACGCCCGCTATCGCTACATCCTCGGGCCGGATGGCGACAACTTTTCGAGAGAACTGAGGCAACAGCAGGTGATCGACGCGATCCGCAGCCGCGTGCAGAGCCGCAGTCCTCAGGATCTGTCTCGGATCGCGGGCGCGCTGTCGACGCTGTCGGACCATACTCAGACCAACCTGACGACGCCCCAGATCCTCTCGCTGCTCGGCGATTTCAGGTCGATCCGCTCCGACCAGGTCCAGCACGTCTCCCTCAAGCCATTCACCGAAGTCTTCCGGGTGACTCGCGTGGGAGAAGCTGGAGAGGCGGTCCGCCTGCGGCCAGGTGGCGACCTCGAGTTGAAAAATCTCGCACGGGACATCTTTGCCTCCCGCCGGCCACCAACTCAAACGAGTTCGCTCGCGCTACGTTGAGAGTTCAGACTCTCATCGCTTTGTTTTTTCGATTCCCTGAACACATGGCGCGTTCGTTGCTCTTCTGTGGAGTCCGACAGCCGCTTGCCGCGGCTTGAACCGACTCGACGAGAGGACCCAAATGAACGGACCGACAGAAGTTCGCCCCGAGAGCGGCACCTCCACACCGCAATCACTCAACTCCACCCCGAAAACCGACACCGCCAGCTTCTCCAACCAGCCGATGGTCGAGGTTGCCTCGGAGCCGATGCCGGCCACGGGTGACGAACGCATCATCAGCGGGATCGACCTGATCGACTTCGGTGCGGGTGGCTTGATGCCCCGTCACCTCTACCTGGTGCAGGGGCCGAGCGGAGTTGGAAAGTCGATTGTCGGCCTGCAGTTCCTGACACGAGGCCTAGAGCACCAGGAGACCGGAATCCTGATCACCGATCAGAAGCCGGAGAAAGTGCTGGCCCAGGCACGTGCCATCGGCTTTCCGATCGATGAAGCCGTCAAGCGCCAGCAGCTCACGATCCTCAATCCGAGCGAGCGGTACTTCGACCTGGTGGAGAGTCCAGCGGACGTGATGGCCATCGTGGAAGAACTGGCGGACTACATCCGCCGCATCGATGCGAAGCGGCTGGTCATCGATCCGGTGTTCACCCTCGTCAACACGTCGTACTCCGCGCATTTCGCGATCGCACTCACGCAGTCGCTCACGAACGCGCTCGAGGACCTGCCGACGACGACCCTCCTCGTGGCACCCGCCGAGGAGCGCGCCGAACTGACTCCCATCCTCCGCGCTCTCGAGCAGAATGCGTTTGGCGTGATCGCGCTGGCCAATGACGCCGCAACCGGCGGAAGGATCATGAGCCTGCCGAAGCTTCGTTACGCGGACAGCAGCAAACTCTCCGCGCATTACCGCATCCTGAACGGACGAGGCCTGATCAATTACGACGGCAGCGGCGAATCAGGAGTGGATGTCACCAAGCCGTGGGAAGAAGCAGTCCAGACGAATCGGAACGTCCTGCTCATCGGTGCACAATCGGACACGATCGCCCGCGTTCGCGAAGCGCTCGGCAGCGACTATCAGATCCAGGCCGAGCCCGACCTGCAGCTCGGTGTCGAGCGTGCAAAATCCGAGCGTCCTGCGCTCGTCCTGCTTACTCCGGCTCGCAGCGCCGGCTCGGTCGCCGCCGTCCTCGAGTTGGCTCGCAACTCACACTCGTCGGTGGCGTTCCTTTCACCTGCAAACAACCGTCAATCGGACAAGGTCCTTTATCTCCGGGCCGGCGCGGACGACTTCATCTCGGAGCCGTTCAGCCCATCAGAACTCCGCGCCCGCGCCGATGCGCTCATCCGTCGCAGCGGTCGCCGGCTCACCGCTCGCGATTCGAAGATGAACAGCATCACATCGTCCGAACTGAGCGCACTGATGGCTGCACCGGAAACTTCGGGACTCAAAAAGCAGCGCAATGTGATCCAGACCAACGCCGCAAAGAAGCTGGCGTTCGCGCCTGAATTCAATGAAAGGATCCAGCGCAGCATCGACACGGTCTCGAAGTTCGACACGCCATTCGCCCTCTACTGGATGAAGTCCGACAAGGAAGATGCTGAGCTGAGCCGGTCACTTGCGAAGCTCTGCCGGCAGGAGGACATCCTCTGCCACAACCGCGACGGTGAGTTCGTGGCCATCCTGACCGGGACCGACCAGACTGGCGTGCGAGGCTTCGAGCAGCGCCTCGACGAGAAACTTGGCGAGCAGATGGGTTCCCGCGTCAAACGCGGCTTCCGCCTGCATCAGCCGGGCGAGCCAACTGCTGGTTTTGCCGAGCGCGCACTCGACGCCAAGTGATTCTTCCAGCATCGAGAGGGCGAGCCAGTCGTGGCTCGCCCTTTTTTCGTGCGCACCCTCCCGGGTCGCTGCCTATAATCGCGCCGGATGAAGCCTTCGCGGCAGCAGTTGGAGGACACATTGCGGTCGTTGCGCGATCCGCGTCTGCGCTATGCCGACATGCGGTACACGCGCACGAGCCAGCAGCACCTTCGGATCAGGAACTCAGAAGTCGATCATCTTTCTGAGAGTGTCGAAGAAGCGGTCGGCATTCGCGTGCTGGTGGGAAACGGATGGGGATTCGCGGCGAGCAGCGACCCCTCCCCCGCCTCTCTGGAACGACTGGCAAGGCGCTCTCTCGAAGTTGCCGCGGCCAGCAACATTGCCGCTACGAGGCCGGTCGTGCTCAGCGAGGTCGATCCCTACGTGGCCCGGTGGGCCTCGCAGTATCGGATTGATCCCTGGTCGATCAGCCTCGCCAGGAAGATCGAACACCTTCGCGCCGCCACGGAACCGATGAGGTCCGATGCGCGGATTCATCAGGCCTCCGGAGAACTCTCCGCGTTTCGGCAGGAGAAGCTCTTCGCATCGAGCATCGGCAGCTTCATTGAACAGTTGACCACTCAGATGGGAGCAGGCGTCGAAGCGGTGGCGATCGACGGCGACGAATTTCAACGCCGTTCGCATCCGAATTCCTTCGGCGGAGATTTTCAGGCGGCGGGCTGGGAGTTCGTCGAAGCGCTCGACCTCCGTTCCCACGCTGATCGGGTTCGCGATGAAGCGGTGGCGCTCCTGACCGCACCGAAAGCGCCGGCCGGTCGCTTCGACCTCATCGTCGGTTCGTCCCAGCTTGCGCTTCAGGTGCACGAGTCGTGCGGCCATCCAACCGAGCTCGATCGCGCCATGGGCCTCGAGATCTCACTCGCCGGTGGTTCCTTCATGCAGCCCGCCATGCTCGGTGGTTTCCGTTATGGGTCCGACCTCGTGAACATCGTTGCCGACGCGACCCTGGACGGTGCGATCGGTTCCTTCGGCTTCGACGATGACGGCGTTCCGGCGCAACGCTTTCATCTCGTGGAAAACGGCATCTTTACCGGCTACCTCACAGGTCGCGACACAGCACCGGTCATCGGCCGCGCTTCGAATGGGACGGTGCGCGCAGAATCGGCAGCGCGCATCCCCATCATCCGCATGACGAACATCAATCTCGAGGCCGGAACCGTTCCCCTGGAATCGATGATCGCCGATACCAGGCGCGGCGTGCTGGTCGAGACGAACAAGTCATGGTCGATCGACGACCTCCGCCTCAATTTCCAGTTCGGTTGCGAAGCCGCCTGGGAAATCGAAGATGGCCGTGTCGGCCGGATGCTGAAGAATCCGCTTTACACAGGTGCCACGCCAGCGTTCTGGAGATCGTGCGACGCGATCGGTGACGCCAGTTCCTGGCACCTCTGGGGCCTGCCCAATTGCGGCAAGGGCGATCCGATGCAGACCATGCGAGTCGCTCACGGCGCGCCTTACGCACGCTTCCGCGATGTGGAGATGGGATGAAGTCGCACGACGAATCGCGCGACATCGTGCGGCGTGCACTCCGAGCGGCCGGAGGCGAGGAGGCGGACGCAAGCTTCACCTCCGTCGACCAGAACATCACGCGTTTCGCGAATTCGAACGTCCATCAGAATATGTCGGAAGAGAGTGCCTGGCTCACCCTGCGCGTGATTACCGGAGGCGCGATCGGGGTGGCCTCCACCAGTTCGTTCGATGACGAAGAGCTTGCGCGTACGGCCGCCGTAGCTCGCGAGTCTGCGAGTCACGCGGGACCCACTCCCGGCTTCCGCGGTCTCTATCAGGGAGTCCAGGACATCTCTGAATCCGCAGCCTTCGACGAGGCCACTGCGCACATTGCGCCGGCAACCAAAGCGACCGACCTGCGCCACATGTTCGATGCCGGGCAGAAAGTCGGCGTCGAGTTCGCCGGCGTGTACTCCACCGCGTCCATGTCGGTCGCGTGCGGGAACTCGCACGGCATCGACCGCTACGCAACCACGACTCACGCCGATGCGACTGCCATCGCCATCACCCCGGACGGTTCCGGCTACGCGACGCAGCGAGCGCGGCGAGCAGGCGATCTCTCCATCGAACGACTGGGCCGGGAGGCGACGCATCGCGCCACCCTTCTCTCCGGAACTACGGAACACTTCGCTCCCGGACAATACGACGTGATCCTCGAGCCTGCGGCGCTCGCGGAGGTGTTCGAGTGGCTCGGCATGATTGCCTTCACAGGCCAGTCTTATGAAGACGGCTCTTCGTTCTTCGTCGATACCGCCGATCAGCAGAAGTTCGGAGAGAACGTCACCATCTCCGACGACGCCGTCGATGAATCGTTCCTTCCTTTTCCATTCGACCTCGAGGGAGTTCCGAAGCGTCGCGTGCCGTTGATCGAACGCGGGATCATCCGGCGACCGGTCGTCGACAAGCTCTACGCCGATCGCCTCTCGCTTCCTCTCACCGGCAATTGCTGGCAACTCGGTTCTTCCGAGCACGGATCGACCTTTCACCTGTCGATGGACGGAGGCGATTCATCCCGTGAAGAGATGCTCGCTTCCACGAAGCTCGGCGTCTGGGTCACCCGGTTCAATTACGTGAACGGCCTGCTCGAACCGAAAACGGCCTTGATGACCGGCACGACGCGAGACGGCACGTTCCTCGTGCGTGACGGCAAGGTCGTGGCGCGCCTGCCCAACCTTCGGTGGACGCAGTCGATCACCGAAGCTCTCACCCGTGTCGATGCGCTGTCGAAGGAAAGGCAGATCATCGGAACCTGGTACAACCCGTTCGGCGGCACGATTGCCCCGACCGTCAGGATCCGGGACTGGACGTTCACAGGACAGCAGGAGGCGGGACAGTTGTAGTCTGGCGGCACCGGAGGCCTCATCTCGAGTGTCGCTGGAATCATTTCCCGCCAGCCGAAGAATCCCGCCCCGGACGATCCGCAGCGGATCAGGCGCCCGGATTGCTGTCGGGTCCGGGACCCGGTAAGTAAGTTGCAGAAGGCGAATCGACTTTATGGCGCAGTACATAGTCCGGAGGCTTCTGCAGATGATCCCGATCACGCTCGGGATCCTGACGCTCGTCTTCTCGCTGATTCACATGATCCCGGGCGATCCCGCCGTGCAGATCGCCGGCGAAGGCGCGCGCCCGGAGGATATTCAGTCGGTGCGCAAGGCGCTCGGCCTCGACGACCCTCTGTGGAAGCAATACGTCACGTACCTCGGCAACCTGGCCAGGGGCGACCTCGGCACGTCGTTCCGCACCAACGAAAAAGTCTCCAAGGAAATCTTCGCGCGATACCCCGCCACCATGCAGCTCGCGTTCGGAGCGATGCTCGTGGCCCTGCTCATAGCACTCCCCCTCGGAGTGATCTCCGCCATCTACAGAAACTCGTGGATCGACAACGTGGCGCGCTTCTTCGCGCTCCTCGGCGTCTCCATGCCCAGTTTCTGGTTCGGCCCGCTGCTGATCATTGCCTTCGCCATTCACTTCACGTGGTTCCCGGTTTCAGGTCGAGAAGATGGATGGAAATCGCTCGTGCTGCCCTCCGTCACCATGGGGATGGCGCTCGCGGCAATCCTGACCCGGATGATTCGCGTCAGCCTCGCTGAGGAACTCGGTCAGCTCTATGTGACGACGGCGTACGCGAAGGGCGTGACCCGCATGAAGGCGATCTTCGGACATGCCATGAAGAATGCCCTCATCCCGGTCATCACGGTTCTCGCGCTGCAGTTCGGGTCGCTGCTGACCGGAGCGATCATCACCGAGCAGATCTTTTCGTGGCCCGGCCTCGGCCGGCTCCTGATTCAATCGATCACCACGCGCGACTATCCCCAGGTGCAGGCGTCGATCCTGGTGATCGCGGTGACCTACATCTTCGTGAACTTCATCAGCGACCTTCTCTATGCAGTCGTCGACCCAAGGATCAAGCTCGAGTAGCCATGAAACGCTTTCTCAAGAACTTCGCCTTCACTTCGGGACTGCTGCTGACAGTCGCGCTGATCCTCGTTGCTATGGCGGCGCCGCTACTGGCTCCGTTCGATCCGAACATGCAGGAGACTTCGCGCCGGCTGGAAGCTCCGTCGAAAGAGCATCCACTCGGACTCGATGACCTCGGCCGCGACGTCCTGTCGCGCATCCTTTTCGGCGCTCGTGTTTCGCTGCGCGTCGGATTCAGCGTCGTATTGATCGCTTCGACGATCGGTGTGGCTCTTGGTGCCATCGCCGGCTACTTCGGCGGTAAGGCCGACCTGATCATCATGCGACTCTGCGACATCCTGCTCGCGTTCCCCGGCATCCTGCTGGCGATCGCGCTGGTCGCGGTTCTGGGACCGAGCCTCAACAATGTTGTGCTGGCATTGTCGATCATCGGCTGGGTCGGTTACGCGCGGCTGGTGCGAGGACAGGTGCTCAAGGTGCGGGAGACCGAATACGTCACCGCCGCCAAGGCACTGGGAGCACGCTCCTCGCGTGTCATCATCCTGCACGTTCTTCCCAACGTCATGAATCCCGTCATCGTCATGGCCACTCTCGGTCTGGCAGGCGCCATTCTGGCAGAGGCGTCGCTGTCGTTCCTGGGGCTGGGGGTACAGCCACCAACACCCTCGTGGGGTGCCATGCTCACCTCCGGGCGGCGCTATCTCGGCCTCGCCAATCACCTCGCCATCTTCCCCGGCATCGCCATCATGCTCGCCGTCATGGGCCTCAACTTCCTCGGCGACGGCCTGATCGACGTCCTCGATCCAAAGTACCGGAAGATGATGAAGTGATCGAAACCAGAAGGCAGAAGGCAGAAGGCAGAAACTAGAAACTAGAAAATAGAAACCAGAAGTAAGAAGTAAGAGAAGAGGCGCGACACGTCGCCCCCTCCGCTTCTTTCTGGTTTCTGCCTTCTGGTTTCTGCCTTCTGCCTTCTGCCTTCGAC
>JBKJVD010000251.1:0-8915 GCA_046590585.1 Thermoanaerobaculia bacterium
CGTGGTGGCTTCGAGCGAGATCGTGGCGACCACCGATGCTGGATCGTTCGTGCAGACCATCGACGCGTTGTCGATCCGGGATGCGTCTCGCGCCACCGCTTCCGTGACGGTCGGGCCGTTGCCACGCAACGCGGCGTTTCGCTCGAACGCAGGGTTCGCGGAGGTTGCTGGATTTCCCGGGATGGTCGAGGTCGTCTTCCGCGACGCGCTGGGAACGCTGCGGCAGACGCGGGTCTACCCGATTGCCCCGTTCAGCCACATCCAGTTCGCGGCGGATCCCTGCGACGATTGCAGCGTGACCGTGGAGTTGAGAGTGATCAGCGGTGCAGCCCGGATTGTGGCGTATGGGTCGGTGATCGAAAACGGGAGCGGCCGCGCGACATTTGTTCGCGGCATCCCTCAATGATCGAGGGGCTGGACGCCTGACGAACTGTGCCGTCCATTTGCACCGCCTCGATGGAATCCGTATTCTTCGCCGCCATGACCCAAGCCCCGCTCCCGGAAGCCCTGTCCCTCGCCCAGCTGCCCGTCAAGCAGCTCGACGAAGTCATCCGGCAGCTTCGCAGCACACGCAACGACATCATCCGTTTCGGTGTCTGGAACGTCCGCAACGTGACCGATGAGGAGTTCAACCACCTCGACGACCGCAAGCTGCTCGGCTACTTCCGGCAGGATCTGCTCGAGACGCGTTTCCTTTCGAAGGGTCGCCGGGTCGACCTCGTCCAGCTCTGGAACTGGTTCGACGATCAGATGTCCGGCGTCGAGCCGATGCTCCTCGACGGACAGGAGATCTTTCTCAACGTGCAGGACAAGGACCTCGAGAAAGTCCGTCGTCGGATCGAGGAGATCGACTCCTTTCTGCCGGCGGTCCGCGGCGATGACATGGAGGCGTTCAAGCGGGCCAAGTACAAGCTGCGAAGGACGATGATGCGGTTGACGTACGACCTGCATCACCTCTTCAAGCGCCTCGAAAAATACCGGAAGAACTTCTACCTCGCCGGTGCCGTCGTACGCCCGGAGCGCCTGCTGCCGGAATCGGCCGCGGACCTTCCCGAGCCGCCGCATGCCGACGAGCATGCCGATGAGCATGATGATCTGCAGGACGATCATCACGAGCAGTAGTGAGGTCCGGAAGCTCAGAAGAAGCTGATTCTGCTGCGTTTCTGGATTGCGGCTCAATTTCTTAGAACGGTTGAACCTGGGGGAGGTTCCGGAAGAGTTCGCGTTCCTCTCCTGTTGGCGACAGGTATGCGCAGAATCGTGCTCGCGTCACTGGCAATGCTCCTGGTCGTGAGTGGAACGGCTGACGCGAAGGTCCGGTCGGGGAAATTGGCGTATCGAACGGTGCAGTCAGGAAACGCAGTGTTCATCCAGTCGTCCCAGCCGCGCGCGTTCATAGGCTGGAACCAGGTCGACTACGAAGCGTTCTGGTCGGCGCTGGTCGGGTCATCGAAGCCGCCGCCGATCGACTTCAAGAAGGAGCGGCCCGTCCTCCTCTGCGCGGGCGCCCAGCCGTCGGGCGGCTACGACATTCATGTCGACAGTGCGCATTTCGACCGCGACATGATCGTGGTGATCGCGCCGATCCTCCCTCCCGCGCGTGGTTCGAGGGTGACTCAGGCGATCACCTGCCCTTACGTCCTGATCGCGGTTCCGACGATCAAGGGCCGGAAAGTGCGCTGGCTCGATCGCGGCGCGCGCGACATCGAACTGACTGGCGGCGGGCCGGCCACGCAATGAAACATCGGCGGCCCGTTTCGAACGGCGCCCTCGCTGAACGGCTCGACCACCTGGTGGCGACGTTCGACATCTCCACGATCGAACCCGATCCGCTGCAACTCGTGCTCCGCTACAGCGATCGGCGTGACATCGAAGTGGCGGGGTTGATCGCCGCTGCATTCGCCTACGGGCGCGCCGAAATCGTCGTGAAGAACGCGGGCGGCGTGCTCGATCGCATGCTCCCGTCGCCCGCGGCTTACCTCGACTCGTTCTCGCGCGGCGCTGCCCTGAAAACCTTTCGAGGGTTCACGCATCGATTCCAGAAACGTCCCGAGTTGATCGCCCTTCTCGAACGGATGGCCGCGGTGCAGCAGCAGTATGGTTCGCTCGGGCAGCTCTTCCAGTCGGTCTACGACGACGGTGCAGCGGACATCGGCCCCGCCCTCACGCGTTTCGTCAGCGCAATCATCGAGTCGATCCCGCCCGATGCGAGTCAGCGGCGGGCACTCAGCTACCTGCTCAGCTCTCCCGAAGATGGGAGTGCCTGCAAGCGGATGAACCTCTACCTTCGGTGGATGGTGCGGCGTGAGTCGCCCGATCTCGGCATCTGGGATTTTGTCGATCCATCGAGGCTGGTCATGCCGGTCGACACGCACATCCACCGGATCGCCACGTTTCTCGGACTGAACGACCGGAGCAGTGCCGACTGGAAAGCGGCGCGTGCCATCACGGATCGCCTGGCCCGCTTCAACCCAGGCGATCCGGTTCGCTACGACTTCGCAATCTGCCGCCTGGGAATCCTCGATCTCTGCAGCACGAAGCGAAAGAAGGAGAACTGCGACGTCTGCATGCTTCGCGACGTGTGCAGATTTCCGGTGGACTGAGCCAGCCAGCCGGACCCGGGCTTCCAAGAATCCGCGCTCAAAATCCAACGATTTGAAGAGCGGGGACAACGCGGCGGTGCGACGAAGTTGGCGAGCTGTCCTGTTTCCAGTACTTTAGGTAGCGATCAACTGCGGCACCTGCCGTGAATACGAGCAGTCCTGAACAATGCGCAAACGGGTCGGAGCGACGATTTTACTCGCCGTGGTCACACTCGGCCTGGTCCTCGGTGCGTTCGTTTCGTTCCAGCGAAAACGCTCGTCATTCGAGCGGATCGATTTCAGTTTCCGCCGGCAGAACGGTGTGATCGTCGTGAAATCGGTCGACCGCCAGAGCAGCGCCGAACAGGCCGGCTTGCGCGCGGGCGATCACATCTGGCTCATCGGCGACTCTGCCCCTACCGAACTGGAACGCCTGCAGAAGACCTTGCGCCGCAACGGCGAGCAGGTGCCGATGGTGGTGCAGCGCGATGGCCGGACGATCTCGCTGACGTACCGGCCTCCCGAACTGAAGATCGACTACTCGTACCTGATCCTCAGCTTCATCGGGTTCCTGTACCTCGCCATCGGGCTGTTCACTCTCTATCGAGGAGACACCGAGGAGAGCACGCTTTTTTACTTCGTGACGCTCCTGTCGTTCATCGTCTATGTCTACACGCCTGCGGGCGACATCGACTGGAGTTACAAGCTGCTCCAGACGATCGAAGAATTCGCGCGCATCTTCCTTCCCCCGCTGACGTTGCACTTCTTCCTGCGCTTTCCGCGTCCGCTGCTCAGCCGCCGTCGATGGATCACGCTGCTCTACCTCCCTCCGGTGCTGCTGGCCCTGTGGAACATCGACCTGCTTCTGCTGGGCAATCGCGTCGACCTGCTGGCGCCGCAGCGCGCGCTGGCGTTGATCCAGAAATGGGAAATGCTGCACTTTGCGCTCTACTTCACGCTGGCAGTGATCACGCTCGCGTTCACGTACCGCAAGGCGGCTGCGGTCGGGAAGAAGCAGATCAAGTGGATCCTGCTCGGTATGACGCTCGGGTTCCTCCCGTTCCTGGTGATCTACCTCGTGCCGTACATCGTTTCGGGAAGCGTCCGGCCGATCGTCACGACGATTGCGATCCTGCCCCTGGCGCTGATCCCGCTGGCGTTCGCGGTCTCCATCCTTCGCTACAAATTGTGGGACGTCGAAGTCGTCATCAAGGAGACGCTGGCTTACTCGGTCACATTCATCTTCGGGATCATCGCCTTCTCCACGGTCAATCTCGTGCTCTCCCGGGTGATCGACGAACGCTCCGGGATGGAGCGCAACTTTCTGGCCTTTACTTCTGGATTGCTGATCGCCGGCGTGCTGATCCCCGTGAAGGGGCGGATCGAATCGCTGATCGAGATGTTTCTCTATCGCGACAGTTACAGGCATCGCCGGACCATCAGCGACTTTGCCCAGGAACTGGCGACGTTTTACGACGTTCACGAGCTGATTTCGATGATTCGCGAGCGTCTTCGCGCCACGCTCGACATCGAGCGGATGAATCTCTTCACACGGGACGGCTCGTCGTTGTTGATTTACGATCCGGAGGACGGAGTGCCGCGTCGCGTCGCGGTGCATGACTTCGGCACGCTGCCCGCCAGCGGCCCGATGATGCTCAGCGAGCCGCGGCTGCCGGATGCCAGCGAACTGCCATGGCAGCTGCTGCGCGCGCGGTACCGGTACGTCTTCCCCCTGCGGAATCGGGGCGAGTTGCACGGCCTGCTGCTGCTCGGAACGAAGCGAGGGGACGAACCGCTTTCCCGCGATGACCTGCACCTGCTCGGATCCCTTACCGCGCCGGTCGCGCTGGCGCTCGAGAACTCGCGCCTCTACGGCCGCCTTCGCCGTCAGCTCGAAGAGATCCGCGCGCTCAAGGAGTACAACGAGAACATCATCGAGTCGTCGCTGTCGGCCATCGCCGTCGTGGCGAGCGATGGCACGGTGCTTACCGCAAATCACGCCTTCTGGGAGTTGATCGGGGCCGAGCATGCCGACGAACCGATCTCGACGCTCTTCCCACCGTATGACCAGTTGCGGCGATCGAAGGGGCCAACGTTGTCGACCGACTTCGTGAACCGCCATGGTGTAGAGAAGGAAGTCACTGTTACGGCCAGCCCGCTGCACAGTGGTGAGGAACATGGAGCCCAGGTCGTCGTGATCGGCGACATCTCCGAGCGCGTGAGACTCGAGCGCGAGTTGCAGGACAAGGACCGGCTGGCGTCGCTGGGACTGCTCGCTGCGGGAGTCGCGCACGAGGTGAATACACCACTGACCGGCATCTCCTCGTATGCGCAGCTGCTGCTCGCGGAGACCGAACCGGACGATCCGAAGTACAAACTGCTCCTCAAGATGGAGCAGCAGACGTTCCGCGCATCGAACCTGGTGAACAACCTGCTCGACCTGATCGCGAATCGCCCGCGAACCCGCGAACTGGTCGACATCCGGGAAGTCGTCGCGGCGACCCTCGTGCTGCATGAAGACCTCTTCCTCCCGAAGAAACTGAAGGTTGACTGCGGCGAGATTCCGTCGCTCCTCGTGCGCGGGAACTTCCACGATGTCCAGCAGGTTCTGACGAATATCCTGCTCAACGCGCGCGACGCGCTGAGCGAGGGCGGGCACATCAGCATCACCGCCGCGGAAGAGAACGGCAAGGCAGTGCTGAGAATCCGCGACGATGGGCCGGGAATCGCGCCGGAAGTGGCTGGCCGCATCTTCGAGCCGCTGGTCACGACTAAACGTGGTCAGGGTGGCACGGGACTCGGTCTCGCCATCAGCCGGCGTATCGTGAATGGTTGCGACGGCGAGATCACCGTCACGAGCAGGGCGGGCGCCGGGGCTGAGTTTTGTGTTTCTTTTCCGTGTGTCACCCTGCCAGGCAGACAGAATGACGTTGCAGTCGCGAATGAAGCGAACGACCCTCAGGTGGCCTGACCGTTCGAGCTGACCTCACGGCGCCTCCAGACTAATGCGAATCCTGATCGTCGATGATGAAGAGGTCCTGCGGGACGTGCTGGACGCCGTGCTCCGGCGCGAAGGCTACGACACCGTCATGGCGTCGTCCGGCGAACAGGCGCTGAGCCTTCTCGACACTGAGACGATCGACCTCGTCATCGCGGATGTGATGCTGCCGGGGATCAGCGGACTCGACGCAATGCGTTCGATCCGAATTTCGAATCCCGAGATTCCGGTGATCGTGATCACCGCCTTCTCGAGCATCGACGGTGCGATTCAGGCGATGAAGCACGGCGCCTTCCACTACATCGCGAAACCGTTCAAGAACGATGAAGTGGTCCTCACGGTCAGGAAGGCGCTCGAACAGCGGAGGCTCTCCACCGAGAATGACCGTCTGCGGGCAGAGCTGTCGGAGAAGTACGCCTACTCCAACATCATCGGCAAGAGCGAGACGATGCGGAAGGTCTTCGACCTGATCACGCTCGCCGCACCATCGCGATCGAACATCCTCATCGTCGGCGAATCGGGGACCGGCAAGGAACTGGTCGCCAAGGCCATTCACCACGGCAGCCCGCGCGCCCGCGACGCGTTCGTCACGGTCAACTCCGGCTCATTGCCGCCGGAACTGCTCGAGTCGAGCCTGTTCGGACACGTGAAGGGCGCCTTCACCGGGGCGATCGCCACCAAGCGTGGATTATTCGAGGTCGCGGACGGCGGATCGATCTTCCTCGACGAAATCGGCAACATCAACCTGGAAACGCAGGCAAAGCTGCTGCGCGTCATCCAGGAAAAAGAATTCATGCGACTCGGATCGGTCGATACGATCAAGGTCGACGCGCGCATCATCGCGGCCACCAACGCCGACCTCTCGAAGTTGATGCGCGAGAACCACTTTCGCGAGGACCTCTACTACCGCCTCAACGTCATCACGATCGCCCTGCCTCCGCTGCGTCGCAGGCGCGAAGACATCCCGCTGCTGATCGCGCATTTCCTCGAAAAGTATGCCGAGGAGAATAAGCGGAAGGTGCGGGATGTGACGCCTGAGGCGATGCGCCTGCTGATCGACAGCCCATGGCCAGGAAACGTGCGGGAACTCGAGAACGCGATCGAACGAGCGGTCGTGCTCTGCACCGGAGATCGCATCACGGTGGAACTGATGCCCGATTACCTCCGCATGCCGGCACCTGGCGACCAGCCGGCGATGGTGGTTCCACCGGAAGGCCTCTCGCTCAAGGAATCGGTCTCGCGTTACGAGCGGATGATGATCCTGCAGTCTCTCGAACTCGCCAACGGCGTGCAGAAACGCGCGGCCGAGCTGCTCCAGCTGAAGCCCTCGACGCTGAACGAGATGATGAAGCGGCTCGGAATCCACACCCGCTCGTCTCAAAGCGTTGACGAAGACGTCCAGGCCGTCGCGCCCGAACTGTAAGGCGTCGTCACTTCTCCGACCGCGCTAGAATCCCCCACTCGAGGAAACGCTCTGATGATTCGACGCGTCGTGATCACCCTGCTGGCAGTTGTTCTCACCCTTTCCGCCCGCGCGCAGGAAGCCATCCCCACTCCCGATGAGTTCCTCGGCTATCGACTGGGTGAGCAGTTCACGCCGCACCACCGGATCCTCGATTACTTCCGCGAGCTCGCCGCTCGTTCGCCGCTCATCACGATGGAAAAGTATGGCGAGACGTACGAGGGCCGGCCGCTCATGCTGGCGACGATCACGTCGCAGAAGAATCGCGCCGACCTGGATGCCATTCGCGAAGAGATTGCGCAGATGTCCGGCGCTGGTCATGTGGATGATGCGATGGTTGCGGCGATCGCAAAGAAGCGCCCCGCCGTGGTCTGGCTGGGTTACGGCATCCATGGAAACGAGTCATCGTCTGCCGAAGCGGCGATGCGCGTTGCGGCGACTCTCGTGCGCGATCCGGAGTCGGCGAAACTGCTCGACGACCTGATCGTGATCATCGATCCGCTCCAGAATCCCGACGGCCGGGAACGCTACATCGAAGGGTTCCGCAGAAGCCGCGGCGCGAAGGCGACCTCGAATCCCGATGGCTCCGAACACTTCGAGGCCTGGCCCGGCGGGCGCTTCAATCATTACCTCAACGACATGAACCGCGACTGGGCGTTCACCTCCCAGAAAGAGTCACGCGCCCGCGTAACGGCATTCCGCAAGTGGAGTCCGCAGGTGTTCGTCGACCTGCATGAGATGTCCTATTCATCGACCTACTTTTTCCCTCCGGCGGCCAGGCCGCTGAACGGAAACCTGCCGAAGGATGTCGCGAAGTGGCTGGAGGTATTCGGGCGCGGGAACGCCGCGGCGTTCTCGCAGCGCGGCTGGCAGTTCTTCGTCGGTGAGCGCTTCGATCTCTTTTATCCGGGGTATGGCGATTCGTGGCCTTCGCTGGCCGGTGCGATCGGCATGACGTATGAGGTTGCGGGCCATGGACGGGCCGGTGTGACGATCGAGCGCGAGGACGGAACGGTGCTGACCCTCGCCGACCGGATCGAACGTCACGCGACGTCGTCGCTGGCCACGCTGCGGACTGCCGCCGCGAACCGCGAAGCGCTGCTGCTCTACACGGCCAGCGCACTGAAGGCTTCCGGACTTTCGTCGCGTCCGACGTTCCTGCTCTCCGCACTCGACCCGAATGCGCGAGCGCTCGTGGACATGCTGGTGCGGCAGGGAATCGAAGTGGGCGTGGTCAGGCAGCCGTTCACGGCGCGGGCTCAGAAGGTCGGCGCGGAGCCGCTCGAGAATCGAACCTTCCCGGCGGGAACCTACGTCGTCAGTGCCCGCCAGAAATTCGGAGCGCTGGTCCAGAGCCTGCTCGAGCGCACTCCGGCGCTCCAGCAGGATTTCGTCGAGGAGCAGAGGCAGAAGGCCGAGGCCGATCAGCCAGATGATTTTTACGACCTGACGGCCTGGTCGCTGCCGCTGGCGATGAATGTCGAGAGCTGGTCGGTTGCGGGTGCGACTCCGGCGGTCTCGGCCTACACCACTGCTGCAGCGGCGACATTTCGCAACGGTAAGTACGCCTACATCGTCGACGGTCTCGATCCGGAGATTTATCGGTTCGCTGGAAGGCTGATTGCGGGAGACGTCCGGTTCAGCGTTTCTGAAGGCGAGGTCGACATCGCCGGTCGCAAGTTCGCGCGCGGCTCGATCGTCGTGTTCAAGGGCAGCAACGGACCGGAGATCGACGCCACGCTGCAGCGTCTGGCGACGGAGACCGGCGCGTGGCTCACTCCCCTCGATTCCGGCTGGACTGGCGGCACGGCACTCGGGTCCGAAAAGGTCCACCCGGTGAAGAAACCACGCATCGCCATCATTGGCGGGCCGG
>JBKJVD010000055.1:0-2705 GCA_046590585.1 Thermoanaerobaculia bacterium
CAAAGTAACAGCTCCATGATTTGAGTTCCTTCGCCGCGCTACGCCGGCTCAGCATGACGTGGTCGCTGGGAGGGCACGTGACCCGTGTCATCAGAAGACGGCGGAGCTGCCAGCACGCGGCTGAGCCAAGCAACTCGCCATCTCACTCACCGCGCTTCCCGCTCCGCCAGCGCGAGATCGGCGTCTGTCATCAGCGTGACCAGTTCGGCGAACGACACCTTGGGCGTCCACCCGAGTTCCCGTTTGGCGCGCGATGGATCGCCGAGCAGAAGGTCGACTTCCGTCGGACGGAAGTAGCGGGGATCGATCCGGATCAGCGCCCGTCCGCTCTTCCGATCGATGCCGCGCTCATCGTCGCCCTCTCCTTCCCATGCGAGGTCGAAGCCGGCATGAGCGAAGGAGAGTTCGCAGAACTCGCGAACCGTATGCGTCTCGCCTGTGGCGATGACGTAGTCGTGCGGCTCGTCCTGCTGGAGCATCAGCCACATCGCCTCGACATAGTCCTTCGCGTAGCCCCAGTCGCGCTTTGCGTCGAGGTTCCCGAGGAACAGGCAGTCGAGTGCGCCCTGCCTGATCCGGCCGAGAGCCCGGGTGATCTTGCGGGAGACGAAGGTCTCGCCACGACGGGGGGATTCGTGGTTGAAGAGAATGCCGTTCACCGCAAAAAGGCCGTAGGCCTCGCGATAATTCACGGTCATCCAGTAGGCATACACCTTGGCGGCACCGTACGGGCTGCGCGGATAAAACGGCGTGGTCTCGCTCTGGGGCACTTCGCGGACGAGCCCGAACATTTCAGACGACGAAGCCTGGTAAATCCTCGGCCGCAACTCCAGTTCGCGGATCGCTTCGAGCAGCCGCGTGGCGCCGAGGCCAGTCACGTCGCCGGTGTACTCCGGAGTGTCGAACGACACCTTCACGTGGCTCTGCGCTCCCAGGTTATAGATCTCCTCGGGGCGCACGATGCGCAGGATGCGATTGAGCGACGAGGAATCGTCGAGGTCGCCGTAGTGCAGCACTAGCGTCCGATCGCGCACCTGCGGATCCTGGTAGAGATGATCGAGGCGGTCGGTGTTGAACGATGAAGAGCGCCGGATGATCCCGTGCACTTCGTACCCCTTCTCGATCAGCAACTCGGCGAGGTACGAGCCATCCTGGCCCGTGATTCCGGTGATGAGAGCTTTTTTGCGCATGAGCGAGTCCGTTTCAGCCATGACGTTGGGTGATCATTATTGCTGAAGACGAGGCGAATGCACCGCGGGCGTATTCGAAGCGGTCGGGCTTCGACCTGCGCTCCCATCCGGGGTAAAGTCGCGGTATGCAGTTCTTTCTCCGAGCGTCGCTCGTGATTCTGATGGCGTGGCCGATGGTGGCGCAGTCGCTTGCCACGATTCAGTTCGAGCCCTCGACCGTGCGACCGGAGCGGAGCGCGCCGGTGCTCCTCACAGTCTCCATCGAGGGCGCTACCGGCGGGTTGCGCCTCGATCTCGCGGCTGGAACGCGGCTGCCGCTGAGCGTCGACGCGGCGGGAAAGTGGACCGTGTCGGTACCGATCGCGGACGTGCTGCGTGACTACTCGACCGCCGACGCCGGCCACGCGTTCGTCGGCTTCCTGCGAATTCTCGGACCGGGCGGCAAACTGACCGGGTCGTACGACGCATTCATCAACGTGCTCGATTCGACCATGCCCCGCGTGACACTCGGTTCGATCGACAGCAGCAGCAGGATCTCCGCGCGCATCTTCAATGTCCGCCTCGCAGCCGACCTCACTTCGCGGTCGCGCGAATCGGTCGTCCAGCAGTTTTACCGGACCCTCGGCGATGACTACGATTTCATCAATATCGTCTACGCACTTCCGAGCCTCCCCTCGAATCGCGCCCACTTCGTCGTCCGTAACACGGTGCAGGGCATCGGCCTGCCGCTGCTGGATCGCGGCGTGACCTATGGAAGTTTCGCAAACTTGATCGGCGTGAATGTCTTTCCGGTCGACACCTCCTTCGACATGGGCGGAAAAGCGGCTTCGCATGAGATCGGGCACCAATGGGTGAACTACACACCTCTCGACCTCAACCTTCCCGGGCCGCACTGGCCGCCGTCGAGCATGGCGCATCATCTGATGGGCCTCAACATCGCGGGCAACAGCGCAGCCGCCGACTGGCCGTGGCTGCTCGAACAACGAAGCGACGGCAGCTGGCGGTTCATGCCCGATCCTCCGCGAGACGACTTCTCGGAACTCGATCTCTACCTGATGGGATTCATCGCGCCGTTCCAGGTGCCGCCGCAGCAGGTCGCGACGGGAACCTCCGAGGCCTGCGCGCAATGCCCGGCGCAGGTCGCCACACTGACAATCGGACAGGTCATCGCCGCAGCCGGACCGCGCGTCCCGTCGAGCGAGGCGGCGAAGAAGTCCTTCCGCATGGCGACGATCGTCGTCACGCGCGATCGCCTGCTCACCGATGACGAACTGACGCTGTTCGAGTTTTTCGCGGCTCGCGGTGAAGCGACGACGCTACTCCCGTCCAATTCCGCGCTGTCGGGGCAGACAACGGCCCGACCCTTCGCACTTGCGACCCGCGGCATCGGCCGTCTCGACCTCACGCTTGCCATCCCCGACTTCGTCGTCTTCGTGGAGTCCTTCGAGCCCCGCCAGTTTCTCGGCAGCGGAGGAGTGGTCACGGTCCGCGGAACCGGCTTCACCACCTTCACCA
>JBKJVD010000031.1:0-4245 GCA_046590585.1 Thermoanaerobaculia bacterium
TCCGGATGAGCGCCCGCGCGATTGCCGTGCGCTGCTTCTGCCCTCCCGACAGCGTGATGCCGCGCTCGCCGATGATCGTGTCGATTCCTTTCGGGAACGCTTCGACGTCGCCAGTCAACCCCGCGAGCATCGCGGCCTCACTCACCTCGCCGGGCGTGGCTTCGGCCTTCCCGAAACGAATGTTCTCCGCGATCGACTCGGAGAATAAGAACGTCTCCTGCGGGACCATGCCAATGACGTCGCGCAACTGGCGGATGGAAATCGTCTCGATCGGCCGGTGATCGATGAAGATCGTGCCCGGAGGTGGCTCGAACGTCCGCGTGATGAGCGAAAGGAGCGTCGACTTTCCGCTGCCCGTCCTGCCAACGATCCCGAGGGTCTCGCCCCGTCGCACCACGAACGACACGTCCGCCAGCGCCTCGGGTAATTCTCCCTGCGCCGGCTTTCCTGCCTGCGGGGCCGGAGTCGGGTAGCGAAACGTCAGGTCGCGAACTTCGAGGTCGCCCTGGATCGAGTCCGTGTCGGCTCCTCCACCTGCAGCAGCGGCAGGCACTTCCCAGATTTCGTTGAGCCGCTTCATGGAAGCCATGCCGCGCTGAAACAGGTTCATCACCCAGCCGAGCGCGATCAGAGGCCAGACCATGCGACCGAGGTAGAACTGGAATGCCACGAACGCACCGAGCGTCATCTGGCCCGCGATGATCTTCCGGCTGCCCATGAAGAAGACCAGCACGAACATTCCTCCGATGAACGCATGCAGACCGGGGTAGAACATGGCATTGAGCTGGATGAGGCCGCGGTTCCGCTCCACGTACTCCCGATTCATCGCGCGAAACAGGTCGATCTCGTTCTTCTCCTGCGTGAACGCACGGACCACCCGAACGCCGGCAAGGTTCTCCTGCACACGCGCGGAGATTTCGCCGAAGTAATCCTGGACGGAGCGGAAGTGAACGTGGATCCGCTGGCCGAAATACTTGACCACTCCCGCGACCACAGGCACCGCCACGAGCGAGGCGAGCGCCATCGACGGTTCGACGCGAAGCATCATGATGAATGCCCCCGTAACCACGAGCAGCGAGGAGAGGGCATGCATCACGGCGGGGCCGATCAGCATCCGCACCGAGGACAGGTCGTTCGTCGCGCGCGACATCAGGTCGCCGGTCCGTTGCTCCTGGTAGAACTCCAGCGGCAGGCGTTGAAGATGTTCGTAAAAGTCTCCTCGCATGTCGTACTCGACCTTTCGCGAGGCACCGATGAGAATCCAGCGCTGCAGGTAGAGAAAGCCGCCTTCGATGATGGACGCACCGAGGAGGAGCAGCCCGTAACGGATCAGGGTGTTGCTGACGACAGCCTGCTGGAGCGCGTTGACCGCGCCGCCGATGATGAGCGGCTTGAGCAGCGAGAAGACGGCTGAGCCGACCACGCAGAAAGCGCCGGCGAGCAACAGGCCCCTGTATCGAAGGAAGTACTGCAGAAGGCGACGGAAAGGCGTCATCGGGCGGCCCATTCTATGGCACTGCCGCGAAGCGGTCGTGCCGCCTCGGTTGCAATCACGGGCCGGCCGGCTCCGCCGGACGAGGGGGCCGATCGCTGTCGTCCTTCAGCGGAATGCGCCGCAACTCCTGAAGCGTGATCCGAAGGACGCTGCCGAGCGTGAAGCCGGTCGGAAAGCAGTGCGGGATGCGGATCCCTGCTCCCGCGATCTCGAGAAAATCGACAGGCGGACGCCGCTTTGCCAGGTTGAACAGAAGTTTGCGCGGCAGGTCTTCGCGATCGTCGGCGTTGAGATGCAACGGCTGGAGGTAATAGCCGAACGGCATCTTGCGCAAAGACGGAACGCCCCCTGCAAACTCCGGCAGAGTGACGCTGAGTTCCACCGAGCCGAAGATCCAGTTTTCCGAGGCAAACTCGCCGCGCCAGTGATCTTCCTCGGATTCCGATAGATGTTCGAGTCGCATCGCCTCTCTGCCGCTCTCGTGTTCACGGCCGGACGACCGCAACTCAATAGAACTGAAATCAGCGGCTGAGATTCCTCAGGCCGGCAACGATCTCATCCATCTTCGCCTGATGAAAGTCGTTGATGAATTTCTGCAACTCCTTCTCGGGCATCGCCGACAGGTCCTCGGTGTAAACCTTTTTCAGAGCCCCGCCGAGATAGACCTTCGTTTCGAGACGCCACGAAGGCCTCTCGAAGAACTCCGTCTGCAAGGTTAGCTTCCGTGCGCCGACGTCAACGGCGTCGAGGCAACCCATCGGTGGTGACTGCAATTCTGACATTCGTTCTAGCTCCGGTTGAACGCTCTGGCACTCAGCGCTGATCGCGTTTCACGCTTCGACGGTACTTCATTTCCGCGCGGGCTTCGATCTGGCGCACGCGCTCGCGCGACAGGCCGAGGATCTCACCGATGTCACGCAAGGTCAGCTCCTCTTCGAATACGCCGTAGCGCAATTTGAGCAAGGTCCTCTGCTCGAGCGGCAGCAGTTCCACCGCGCGCTGGACCGCTCCGTCGCGCCGCATCGCCAGGAGAACCGCCTGGCGGGCGTCATCACCTGCGACAGTGTGGTTGCTCGCCTCGTCCGCACCGTTCCAGAACACCGAACGGGCCTGAGGATGGGAACTCGTGTAGAGCAGCATCTCGGCAAGCTCGCCCGCACTGAGTTTCAGTGCATCGCAAAGCGCCGCGGTAGCCGCATCGATCAGTTCGACCACGGCAGGCACCGGCTTTTGAAACATCGACGCCAGTTCCTCGAAACCTCTGGGAAGGTTGTCCGCGTTGCCGCGAAGCGTGAGGAACAGCCGTTCCTTTTCCGGAAGATTCGAAAGATCGTGTTGCCGATCGGTCTTCTCGCCCGCGTCGGGATCGTCCGCAGACGAGACGCTCAGTCCGTGACGAAGGGCAAGCACGAGGCGCTCGCGATCCGGCAGCCGAGCGATCCCGGAAAGCAGCTCGCTGGTTCGCGCCTTCCGCTGCATCTCGTCGTCCGCGGAAGGCACCGAGGTCTGCTCGATCACGCCTCCCAGTTCCGCGTGCGAATCGTCGTCGATCTCGGCATTGAGGGAGTACGAATCCATCCGCACGTAGAGCAGTGTCTGCACTTCCTTCGCAGAAACGGAGAGCTGCGCGGCAAGTTCTTCTGCCGACGGCATCTGTCCACCCGAGGCCATCGCCGCTTCGATGGCACGCGCCAGTTTGTACATCAGGTTTGCTTGCTTGGGAGGAAGGCGGAAGGCACCGCCATGATCCGACAGAGCCTGCAGAATCGACTGCCGGATCCACCAGACCGCGTAGGTGATGAACTTGACGTTCTTGTCCGGATCGAATTTCTCGGCAGCATGAATGAGACCGATGTTCCCCTCACTGATGAGGTCGAGAAAATCGAGCAGATGAACGTGCGCACTGCGAAAGCGTTTTGCGTACGAAACGACGAAGCGCAGGTTCGCCTGAACCAGTTCCTGCCGGGCTTCCATGTCCCGGTGATCGCGCACCAGGAAGCCGAGTTCGCGCTCTCGTTCGGGAGTCAGCCGCGGGACTTGCGCAATCTCGTGCAGATACTGATTGAGCAGATCATGCGACTCCTCGCGTGGTTCGTATCGCGTCATGAGTGCAAGGCCGGATTCTACACCCGCACCACCGGGAATCGCCTGCATCGCGCGGCCGGGTTTTCTTCCTCGATGAAACCGAGGTTGGCGTGAAAGATGTCGAGGATCACGTGCGTCGTAGTTTCCGCACGAGCGAGGCTGGATGTTTCATAGCGGAGCTATTGGGCTCTGCCCTGCTCGCGGCAGCTCATCCCACGTTCGCCCCTCGAGATCACGACCGGCCCGCTTCTTGTTCTTTCCACCCCACTGCTTGAAGTTACGGGATTCCACGTCGACTCCGTCCACTCGATGTCAGATCCGTGCGCCATTACCCGAGCTCTCTCAGTATGTGTTTGCCGAAGTCGTCCACTATCCTGCCCCCCGAAGAGACTACCTCGGCAGTGCGCGATTCATGGGCACCGCAGAATCTCGCAGGTGTCCGCGCGAGCGCGATCTGGCTTTCAGACCCCCCACACTCCACCACTCGTAGACTTCCTGTCGTCCTGAGCGCGCGAAGGGTGGGTTGCACCGATGAAGCGAGGATGACAGGTGAGCAGATCGAGCGCGCTCGTTCGACGTCATCCTGAGCGAATGAACCGCGTTTCGCGGCGATTGAGGTAAGAAACTGGTGGCGCGGCAGCGCGCCAGAGTTCCCCAGGTTCCCC
>JBKJVD010000240.1:0-2739 GCA_046590585.1 Thermoanaerobaculia bacterium
GCGAGGGGCAACGGCGAGGCGTGGTTACTCTACGTTGAGTCGTTGTCCCGAAGAGACAACGAAGCAGATGGCCCGCTGCCGTTCGCGCGTCAACGGACTGAGTCGGTGAGGCGGACAATCTCGGCCTCCATCTCCGGCCCGAACTCCTGTTTGATCTCGACGATCCAGCCGTACAGGAGTTCGTTGAGGACGGTTTCGACCATGGTGCGATGGTCGCTGGTTCCGGAGGCGATGATGTTGGTGATGAGCTGATCGAAGTCGAGCCGGCCCTCGTTGACGAAGCTCATCCCCGAGAGATAGGGCAACGTCGCAGGCGCCAGGTGCAGGACCACGCGATCCATGAAGTCGTAGACATGGTCGCCAATCTTTTGAAATACCAACCCGAAGATCGTCTGGAAAAGCGTGTTGTAGATCTCCACCCGTCCTTCCAGTTCGTACTCGGTTTCCTCGGCCTCCCGCCTCGCGTCGGAGGTGGAGCGGGCATCCGCGATCAGGCCGACTGCGAGGAACGCCCAGAGAATCCGGCAACTCTCGAAGTTCGAGAGATAGCTCCGGGAGCAGATCACTGCCACGGACTGCGGCTCGGCGAGGAGTTCGAGGACCTGCATCTCATCGGGGTTGAGTTCGAGCTGGTAGCTGCGGATCGATGCCGTCTCCGTCTGCTGCAGCAACCGTTCAGGCCGCCCGACTCCCCGGCGGATCGTCGACCAGTGAGCGACCGCCCGGATGCCATCGAGCAGGAGATGGTCCGTCACCAGCGGCAGGATCGGAATGCTCGCAGGAAGCGTCTCCACGAACTCGATGGT
This sequence comes from Thermoanaerobaculia bacterium, assembly GCA_046590585.1. GTDB lineage: Bacteria > Acidobacteriota > Thermoanaerobaculia > Gp7-AA8 > Gp7-AA8 > JBKJVD01. Next base: position 807 of record JBKJVD010000240.1, read on the forward strand.
GTAGGTTCCACGCCGATAGCCGCAGGCCTGATGAAAGATCGCGGTGGCCTGCCGGTCGAGGACGCGGACGAGCGCGTCGGGATCGAGATAGCCAAGCTCGCACAGCACGGCTCCCATCATCTCCGACACGATCATCCGCTCAGAGACGATGTCGTACTTCTGCATGTCGAGGTCGCCGTCGTGGAGAAGCAACTCGGCCAGACCGAGGTCGCGATCCGAACTGCTCGCGAAAACGACGCGTCCATCCTGGAAGCAGATCGTCGCATCGGAATCGGCGTTCTCCAGGGTCATGATCGCCGTGTCGGCGCCATGGACGATCGACCGGACCAGGTCGGGAACGGTAGTCTCGGCGAGGTCTCCGCGGATGCTCAGTTCTTCGGGCATTCAGTTCCGGGCCGGCGCCTGGGCTCAGGCTGTAGCGGGACGCATGACGTCGTCCAGGGTTGCCACTCCCACAGCGTTCTTGGTGGTTGATTTCACGCGGTACATCGCTGCGTCGGCAAGACGGATCAGGTCGTCCTTGTTCGTTCCGTGGGTCGGATACGTGGCGATGCCGAAGCTGGCAGTGATCGAGATTTCCACGCCCGGCTCGAGCTCGAATGGCGATTGCGTCATGGCCCGCTTCACGCGATTCGCGACCAGCATGGCCTGCTCGGGATCGGTCTGGGGCAGGATCACGCAGAACTCGTCGCCACCGAAGCGCACGACCTTATCGATCGTCCGCACCGCGCCGAGAATCTGTTTCGCAACCTCCTGGAGCGTGCGCGAGCCGCCCAGGTGTCCGTATGCGTTGTTGACCTGCTTGAGGTCATCGAGGTCGAGGAAGATGATGCTGAGCTGCGCTCCATAGCGACGGGAGCGTTCGATCTCCTCATCGAGATACGACTCGAAGAAGCGCCGGTTGAATGCCTTGGTGAGGTCATCGAGCATGGCCAGGTCCCGGCTGCGCGTGAGTTGATAGATGTTACTGACCACCTGACTCACGGCCCTGACATAGCGCGACGCCTCGGTCACCGCGCGTACATCCACCTGATCCTCGCGAGACAGAGAGATCTTGATCACTCCGAGCAGGTCGTCATCGACCTGGAGTGGCATGACGATCATTCCGGCGCCATTCGCCTTGCGATCGATGGCCAGCCGGTCGGCTGAACTCAGTGCATTCTGCAGGGTCTCGGGAGGAATCCCCGGAAGGAACTCGCCGGTATCGAGCGCCGCCTCGTCGTTCGAAAAGCTGACGACATAACGCTCGAGCCTTGGATCGTGCAGGTAGAGCGCCGCATGCTGAAGATGCACCATCTCGAGCACGGTCTCGGTGATTCGCCTCGAAACGTCATCGGCATCGATCAGGGTCATCAGGCTGTGCACCTTGCGGAGATACTCCGCCTCTCGCCCGACCCGTTCCGCCGCTTCCGTGGCAGTCGCATGCTCGAGGGCGAACGCGAGGTAGTTCCGGGGCGCAGCGAGGAACACGTCGCGACTGAGGTGGACTTCGCCCACTACCGGTTCGCCCGCAGGCTTGTCGAGAACGATTCGCGCCCGCGACCCGGCAGGCGCGTCCTTCCCGCCCTCGACGACGCAAACCAGGCTTTCCTCCCAGGCTGCGCCAGCCTCGGAAAAGTCCCAGTGTGGACAGCGCGTCCGGAGGGCGCCTGCGAGATCACTCCGATCGCTCGAAATCGCTATGACAGTGCGGCTCATCTCAACGCTCGCGCCATTCTACAATGCGAGGTTAGCGGTTTGAGCAGCAGGAGGAAGGAGAATCGCCCCATTCGACTGGTCTCGGGGTCGCTCCGCCCAACCACGTCATGCTGAGCCGGCGTAGCGCGGCGAAGCAACTCAAATCACGGCGCTGTTCCTTCTGCGCCACCCTCCCGCTCCGTTGTTTTCGATCCTCGTATCTTGAGTTCCTTCGCCGCGCTCCGCTGCGGCAGCG
>JBKJVD010000186.1:0-2777 GCA_046590585.1 Thermoanaerobaculia bacterium
CGCGCGGCTGCAGCTCCGCCGACTCAGGATGACGTCGAACGAGCGCGCTCGTTCTGCTCTGTCATTCTCGCTTCAACGGTGCAACGCATCCTTCGCGCGCTTCAGGATGACAGTTGAGAGCGAAGGTTCCAAAATAAAAAGGGCGCCGTTTTTACGGGCGCCCTTCGGGGTGGGGAACCAGCTCGCTTAGCTACGAGCTCGTACCCTCATTTTTATTAGGACAATCCACGAATTTAATACCTCCTCCCCCAAAATTTCCGGTGTACCCGCAACAAGCGCCACATCACGTGCACGTTCCGTGACCCACCTCGCCGGCGTTGCGGACCGGATCGACCGCCCCTTTGTGGCCCTGTGGTGGAAGGGAGGGGCGGGATCTTGTCGTCTCTTTCAAAGATCATGCGGCTGGAGCCGCACTCAAGTTACTCTGCTGATGGAAACACGACGGCCCACCCGCGCATTGCAGGAGAGGCGTCGAAGTTTTTTTGCAGCATGGTTTAAATGATACATTTTTCGTTGCGTAGCGCAACATCAAATTGAGGCTCGATTCCCCTTCAATTGCCGTGCCGTTTAGCACAATCCCTTGTGCTAGACTCACAGGTTCCCGGAGACAGACATGAAATCGACTTTCCGTGTCGCGCTGACCGCGACTCTGTTGTTCTGCAGCGCCCTCCAGGCGGCCCCGGTGAGCGGTCGCGTGGCATTTGCCACCAAGCGGGGGCAGCGTCCGAACCCGGCGGAAACGCTCGTTTCGCTCGAGGCCATCGGAGCGAAGAGCCCGAAGCGTCCCGTCGGCGCGTTTCAGATGGCCACGCGAGGCAAGACGCTACTGCCCCATGTCATGGTGATCCCGGCCGGCTCGAGCATCACGTTTCCCAACCAGGATCCCATCTCCCACAATCTGTTCTCGCTTTCCCCGGCAAGCCAGTTCGATCTCGGGCTCTATCGCGCAGGCCCGGGGAAGACGCAGAAGTTCCAGACTCCCGGTGTGGTGAATGTCTACTGCAACGTCCATCCGAACATGTCAGCCGTAGTCCACGTAATGAACACTCCTTACTACACGCTCGCCGACGCGCAGGGGAGCTTCGTCATCGATGTCCCGGCCGGGCGATACAAGCTGACGGCATGGAACGAAGTCGGCGGGTCGACCGAATCCGCGATCGAAGTCGCGTCCAGCGGCGCGGTCACAGGTGCCACCCAGCTGACCATCGACAGCCGCAAACATCGGAACGAGGTCCACCTGAACAAGGAAGGCAAGCCGTACCGGGCTCCGGTTTCAAAGGACTATTGATTTGAAGTCGAAGACGCCAGCCGATCCGAAGCTCACGCCATCTGAAACCGGCGACCGCCCGGTTTATACCGCCGAAAAGGCGAAGCTGCCGCTCGTCTGGAAACTGTTCGCGCTCATGGCGATGCTGATCGCGATGGTGGTCGGAGTCGCGGTGCTGGTGACGATCCAGCGCGCCAACTCGATTGCAAGCACTACCGTGAAGTCTTCGATCTCAAGCGCGGCAAGTCTCTACAAGCGATTCGAAAAGCAGCGCCTTGGCGAACTCGCCCTGTCCGCCGAACTGGTCGGGAGCGACGTCCCGTTCGCTGCCTACACCGAGAAGGCACTCACCGGAGGCGGCAACGAACCGCAGCCAGCGGATCCGTCCCTGCCCACGAGCCCGCAAGCTCCTGCCACTCCGGCGGCAGGCGAAGCCTCCACTGAGCTCGCTCCTCCCGCGATTGACCTCGCCAGCATCGCCGAGCAGCTCGAGCAGCGCCGCAAGGACTTCGGGACCGATCTCGTGGCGCTGCTGGATGATCAGGGGCGCGTGATCGCCCGCACGGACCAGCCGGCGATTACGACGCAGTCAGGCGAGGATCTCTACGAATCGACCCCCCTCGTGAAGAAGATCGTCGATGACGCTTCGATCAAATCGACCTCCGGCGTCATGAGGCTCGGCGAGAAGCTCTATCACGCTGCGGTCGCGCCGGTCGGCGCGGGCCAGCCGCGGCGGATCGTCGCGTATCTCGTCAACGCGTACGAGATCAACGATGCGTTTGCGAATCAGATCGCTGATTCGACCAAGGCGGGTGTCATGTTCGCGGCCGCCCCGAAACCGGGGATTCCCAGCGCGCACGTCGCGCGCTCCGCGAACGCTCCGAGCGTAGGCATGGCGCAACTGGAGGGAGTCGACGAGATCTTCCGCAGCAGGAAGATGCTGCCCCCTTCCAATGTGAAGATCGACGGCAGTTCCTACGTGATGACCGGCGAGCCGCTCAGTGCCGGTGGCAACGTCCTCGGCGCCGCCGTGTTTGTCCGTTCGCTCGATCGTGAACTCGCCCCCTTCAAGCAGATTGAAAACACGATGATCGCGGTTGGCGGCATCGCGTTGCTCCTCTCGTTCCTCGCCTCGTGGTTCATCGCCCGGCGGCTGACGCGTCCGATCGAAGAACTGGCCGGGATGGCGCAGGCGGTGACCGCCGGCGACTACGACGTGAGCCCGAAGATCGATCGCTCCGATGAGGTAGGCATCCTGGCGCGGGCGTTCGCGCACATGATTTCATCGCTTCGCGACAAGGCGGAACTCGAGGAGTTGTACGCGGAAATGGCTTCGCGCGCCGAGAATCGCGAGTCGCGGCCGAAGGTCGAACCTTCAGCGCGCGCAGAAGGAACGATTCTCGTCACTGAAGTGCGCGGCATCGCGGAGAACGCAACCGGAGAGGTCGAGGCTCTCGTGGCGAGCCTGACGAAGGTGATGCGGCTCCAGGAAGCGGAGGTTCTCCGGCAG
>JBKJVD010000190.1:0-8032 GCA_046590585.1 Thermoanaerobaculia bacterium
AGGGTTCCACTGCGCCCTCGATCGGAAACCCTCGTGAATCATCCGGGCTTTGCGGAAGTCGTTGACTATACGGCTACAATTTCGACCATGCAATCAGTTGACGATGTGATCCGCCACCCTGATGGCCGGGTCGAGCTGCGCGATCACACCTCGATCGAAGCAAGCCGGCTGTTTAGCGAGGACCTCGCTCCCGTGCCGGTGGCGAAGCGTGACTGGACGACCTACAACTACGCCGCGCTCTGGATCTCGATGGCGCATTGCATCCCGACTTACATGCTGTCGTCGGGCCTGATCAGCGCTGGGATGAACTGGTGGCAGGCGCTCATCACCATCCTCCTCGGCAACACGATCGTGCTCGTCCCGATCCTCCTCAATTCACATCCCGGCACGAAGTACGGCATCCCGTTCCCGGTCTTCGCCCGCGCGAGCTACGGAACCATCGGGTCGAACCTTCCCGCATTGATGCGTGCCATCGTCGCCTGCGGCTGGTTCGGGATCCAGGCCTGGATCGGCGGTGAGGCACTGCAGACTCTGTTCAACGCGCTGATGCCCGGCTGGAACACCCTCCTCGGCGGTCCCGTCGGAGGCCACACGCCCACGGCGTGGCTCTGCTTCCTCCTCTTCTGGGCACTGAACATCTACGTCATCTATCGCGGGATGAACCTGCTGCGCAAGGTGGAGAACTGGGCGGCGCCGTTCGTCCTGGTGATGACCGCCTTGCTGGTCGCCTGGGCGGTCTGGCGCGCGGGTGGCCTCGGGTATCTCGTCTCGCACCCCGGCAAGCTCCAGACCTGGGCGCAGTTCAAGCCGGTCTTCATTCCATCGCTCACTGCCATGATCGGGTTCTGGGCGACGCTCTCGCTGAACATGCCCGACTTCACCCGATTCGGACGGAGTCAGCGCGAACAGGTGATCGGGCAGACCGTGGCGTTGCCGACCACGATGGCCATCTTCGCCGCCATGGGTGTGATCATCACCAGCGCCGCCGCCGTGATCTATCCGAACGAACCGATGAGCAACCTCTGGGATCCGATCAAGCTGATCGGCCACTTCGACCAGGCCTGGGTCATCGCCATCTCGATGTTCACCGTCGTCGTGGCCACTCTCTCCGTGAACATCGCCGCAAACGTGGTTTCCCCCGCCAACGACTTCGCCAACGCCTTTCCCAAACTGATTTCCTTCCGTACCGGAGGTCTCATCACCGGGATCCTCGGCATCCTCATGATGCCGTGGCGCCTCCTCGCGGATCCCAGCGGCTACATCTTCTCCTGGCTTCTCGGCTACTCCGGCGGGTTAGGTTCGATCGCCGGCGTGCTCGTCGCTGACTACTGGCTGGTCAGGAACAAGGAGCTGAACCTGGCTGACCTCTATCGCGAAGAAGGTGCGTATCGCTACAAAGCGGGCTGGAACTGGCGCGCCGTCGTGGCCACGCTCGCCGGCTGCTTCTTCGCCTGGATCGGCCTCGTCGTCCCGTCGATGAAACCACTCTATGACTACGCCTGGTTCGTCGGCTTCTTCGTCGCGCTGGTCCTGCACTACGTCCTCATGAAGATTTCGAAGCCGGAGATCGTGGCAGCCTGATTCCCGTAGCGTTGCGGGAATCAGAGCACGGTCGTACCGATGAGTGCTGACGCCTCTTCGGCAGGTAGCGGCTTGAAGAAATAGAAACCCTGCCCCCGGCGGATGGGCAGTTGAAGGACGATGGAGAGCTGTTCGTGCGTCTCCACCCCTTCGACCGTGACGTCGAGCCCGAGCGTGGTGGCGAGGGCGGCGATCGTCTTCATGATCTCGAAGGTGCGCGAATCGCGTCCCAGCCGGCGCGTGAACGACTGGTCGATCTTCAGGGACGTGAAGGGATACCGATGCAGGGAGCTGAGCGAGGCGTAGCCGGTGCCGAAATCGTCGAGGCTCAGCCGAAGGTCGAGGTCGCGCAGTGCGGTCAGCAGCGACATCGCATGCTCTTCGTTCTCGACGATGACACTTTCGGTCACCTCGAGATCGAGGCAGCGCGGATCGATTCCGCTATTCCGGACCGCTGTCCGGACCTGCTCGACCATACCCGCCTGCTGGAACTGTTTGACGGACAGGTTGACGCTCATCTGCATCCGGCTGCCGTTCCATGTGCCGAGCTGGTTGCACGCCTCGCGCAGGACCCACTCCCCCAGCGGAACGATCAACCCCGTCTCTTCGGCCAGCGGAATGAACTCCGCCGCTGACACGAGTTCTCCGCCACGGCGCCAGCGCACCAGCGCCTCGAACCCTTCCACCCGGCCTGACGGCAACGACACAATCGGCTGATAGAGAAGGACCAGCTCCTCGCGCGCGATGGCGTGCCGGAGTTCGGTCTCCATGTTCAGGAGGTTGACCGCGCTCTGGTGCATTTCCGGATCGAAGATCTCGTGCCTGGAACGGCCTCCGGACTTGGCGCGATACATGGCCACGTCGGCGTCGCGCAGCACATCCTCAGCGCGCACGTAGTCGGTAGCGCTGAGCGCAACGCCGACGCTGACCGTGCTGAAGAGTTCGTGGTCCTCAATGACGAACGGCTCTCGCAGCTCATCCTGAATGCGGCCGGCCGTGCGCACCGCGTCGGAGATATGTTCGATTCGGTCGAGAAGAATCGCGAACTCGTCTCCTCCCAGGCGCGCCACGGTGTCGCTCGAGCGGATGAGGCGCTGAAAACGTTTCGATGCAGCGATCAACAACTGATCGCCAATGGCATGCCCGAGGCTGTCGTTGACGACCTTGAAGCGATCGAGGTCGAGACAGAGGACGGCGAACATGTGGCCTGAATCACGACGCGAACTCTGCAGCGCGATCCCGAGGCGATCCATGAACAAAGCCCTGTTCGGAAGATTCGTGAGGCCATCGTGGAAAGCGTCATGAGTGAGTTGCTCGACGGCTTCACGCCGTTCGGTGATGTCGGTCTGCGATCCCGCGATCCTGGTGGCGGCTCCCTGGTCGTTCCGCACCGCCAGCCCACGCGCGAGCATCCAGCGGTAGGCGCCCGCCTGATTCTGCATGCGGTACTCACTCTCGAAGTGAGGGGTCACTCCATCCAGGTGCCGCTCCAGTGTCGCGCGCACCCCCTGAAGCTCGTCCGGGTGAATTCGCTTCATCCACTCGTCGATCGAGGATCCGATCTCCCCATCCGGAGACCCGAGCATTTCCTTCCAGCGGGACGAGTAGAACACCTGCTGTGTCGCCAGGTCCCAGTCCCAGAGCCCGTCATTCGATCCCCGCGCGGCGAGGGCGTAGCGCTCTTCGCTTTCGCGTAACTGGCGCAGGGCGCGGCACATCGAGACGGCATAGCGGATCGTCCGCTCCAGCAGTCCCGCATCGATCTTTCCCTTCACCAGGTACTCCGAGGCACCGAGTTCCATGGCCTCGGAATCGACGTCGTCATCGCCCTGGCCCGTGAGCAGGATGATCGGCTGGCGGCAGCCTTCCTCCGTCGCCGCGCGGAGAAGATCGATGCCGGTGTGGGGGCCGAGCCGGTAGTCGAGGAGATAAACGTCGTGATCGTTGCGGCGGATGGCGTCGAGGCCAGACTCGTACGTTGAAGCCCATTCGAGGTCGAATCGGCTGCCGCGGCTTTCCGAAAGGAGGTCGCGGGTGATCAGGTAATCGTCCTCGTCGTCTTCGACGAGTAACACTCGGAGGCGCTCGTTCAGCACGGCTCGCCCGGCAGTTCGACGATCTCGATCCAGTAGCGCCCGATCTCGCGCATGATCTGAACGAGACCCTCGAACTTGACCGGCTTGGTGATGAACGAGTTCGCCCCAAGGTCGTAAGTTCGCAGAATGTCTTCCTCGAGCTTGGAGGTCGTCATCACGACGATCGGAATCCGCCGGAGTGCCGGATCTGCCTTGATCTCGCGCAAAGCTTCCCGCCCATCCTTGCGCGGCATGTTCAGGTCGAGCAGGATCAATCCCGGGAAGGGAGAGGATGCGGGATCGGAAAATTTTCCGGAGCGCCGGAGGTAATCGAGAAGTTCTTCGCCGTCTTCGACAAAGCGCACCTCGTTGGTTAGACGGCTCTCGCGCAGGGCCTCGGACGCGAGCATGCGGTCTTCTTCGTCATCCTCGGCGATGAGGATCGTGATCGGCTTTCCGTCGCTCATGCTGCAGGCACTCCTTCTGATTGGTGGACTGGCAACGCAATGACAAACGTCGCTCCAGTTCCCGGAGCGCTGCGGGCCGTGATGGTTCCTCGATGCCTTTCGACAATCTTACGGCAGATCGCAAGGCCGATTCCGGTTCCTTCGTATTCGCTCCTGCCGTGCAGGCGCTGGAAGACCGTGAAGATGCGATCGAGATGCTTCTCGTCGAATCCGATGCCGTTGTCGGACACCTCGACCATTGCCATGCCGTCGTCCCGCAGATGACCCCGCACCGAGACGACCGGGGGAACGCCTTTCTGCTGGAACTTGAGAGCGTTGCCGACCAGGTTCTGCAGCAACTGCCGCATCTGGAGCGGATCGGCCTCGATCAGCGGAAGGTCCGAGACCTCGACGCTTCCCTCGGCGCGATGGATACGAGCCTCGAGGTCCGAAACCACTTCCTGCGCGATCAATCCCAGGTCGACCTTCTGCGCGGGATGAGCGTTCGTCGTCACCCTGGCGAACGCGAGGAGGTCGCTGATGAGTGTCTGCATTCGATTGGCCGCGTTCTGCATGCGAGCCAGATAGTCTTTCCCATCGTCACCGAGGGTTTCACCGTACTTTGAATGCAGGCGGTCTCCGAATGCCTGAATCTTCCGCAGCGGTTCCTGAAGGTCGTGCGACGCCACATGGGCAAATTCCTCGAGTTCACGGTTACTGTGCTGCAGCCTTTCGTTGAAGTCGCGCAGTTCGGCCTCGGTCTTCTTCCGTTCGCGGATATCGCGCGCGATGACCACGGCGCCGGCAGTCATGCCGTCCTCGCTCGTGAGGGGCGAGGCCGAAATACTGACATCGAGCAACTGACCGCTCTTCGAAACGAAGACGCACTCCTGGTCCCTCACAGTTTTCCGCCTGAGGATCGCGCTGATTCCGCAGTCGGAGCCCGAGGACTGGAGGGTCTCGATCGACTTGCCGGTCAGATCGAGATCCGAGTAACCGAACAACGTGGAGACGGCGCGGTTCGTGACTCGGATCCGGAAGTCCTGATCGACGACGAGGAGTGCGTCCGCCATCGTGTCGAGGATCTCCCGCGCCGCGGTCGCAGCCGTGAGCCGGGTCAGCCGGTGACGGCGAATCGCACCGGACGAATAGAGCAGAAATCCGAGAACGGCCAGGAACCCGAATGGGTAAATGTTGACACCGAACATCGGCAGGTAGTCGATCGCACTGGAGTAAACGATGAGGAACGCGACCATGAGGTCGCGCACGCGACGTCGCCGCAGGCGATCTGTCGTCGCGTGATACTCGAGCCAGTAGTCGACTAGATGAGCCACCAGAACACTGAAGAAGACGGCCAGAAAAAGCGGCGCGAGCTGGCCCATCCGCGGATAGAACGCCCACCCCATGTTTCGCACGCCGCTGATGATGAGGTCGGTGAACAGAATCAACAGCGACATGCCGCTCGCAACGATCCACGCTGCCCCCACCAACCTCCGTCGCCTTTCATGGAGGCGAAGTGCTGTGACCGTGAAGTCATAGACGGCAGGCGGCAGCAGGGCGATCGCTGCGAGTCCAAGGCGCGCCCAGCGCTCCGCGAGTCCCGGACCGGTCGCGCAATACATGAGCGAGAACGAGAAGAGCCAGACGCCGACGAGGAACACCATCGCGGAGAAAAGCAGCGCTACTTTTGAATTCCGCTGACGGACGAGTACCACGGCGGCAAGCGACCAGACCGCTACGCCGGTGATGGCCAACGGAATGGCGTGAGGGTTGGCGGTGTACAGATCCAAGGCGCGTCAGCTTACCGGAAGGTGACCGAACTTCCAGGAATTCAAGGGGCCAGCGTTCACTGGCCGAACGCCTGACCGCCGAAGTAGTGGCACCGCGACGTGCAGGTCTCTTCAATGGTCACCCGGTGGAGCAGGGGAACCGCCGGGTGAAGCTGCTGCCACATCCAGACTGCAATCATCTCCGCGGTAGGATTCTCGAGCCCTTCGATGTCGTTGAGCAAATAGTGATCGAGGCGTTCGACGACCGGATCGATGGCGCGCCGGAGATCGGCAAAGTCGATCAGCCAGCCGGTGGCTGGATCGACCTCGCCTCGCACCGCGACCTCGCCGCGAAAGGAGTGTCCGTGCATGCGACGGCATTTGTGCTCTGGAGGCACGTTCGGCAGGTAGTGCGCAGCTTCGAAGCGGAAGTCCTTGACGAGTTCGATCGGGTGAGCCATGCGACGCGGAGTTTAACCGCTGTGAGTATCAGCCCGTTGCGCCAGGCTCGAAACGCATCGGGACGAACCTCACTGAATCGAGCTGCCGTCGCGTGATGATCCCCGACCTGCGTTCGATGAGCCAGAGCGACTGCATCTCCTGCCTCCCCGCGGGAATGATCATTCGCCCACCCTCGGCAAGCTGATCGACGAGTTCCTCAGGAATGACCTCCGGGGCAGCGGCCGACAGAATGGCGTCGAATGGAGCACGGTCGCGAAAGAGGGTCCGCGCATCCCCGGTGCGCAGTTCGACGTTCGTGACGCCGAGACGCATGAGGTTGCGGAGCGCGAGAGCCGCCAGCACGGGCTCGAGCTCGGCACTGAAGACCTCCTTCGCAAGTTCGGCGAGGATCGCGGTCTGGTATCCGCAACCGGCGCCGATCTCCAGCACCCTATCCCCTCCCCGCAGGCGAAGCAGTCCGGTCATGTATCCGACAATGTAGGGCTGCGAAATTGTCTGCCCCTGCCCGATCGGCAGCGGCATGTCTTCGTAAGCCGATTCCCGAAGATCGGGCGGCACGAACAACTCGCGGGTGACTTTCCGCATCGCAGCCAGGACACGGCGGTCGCAGACTCCGCGCTTCTCGATCTGCTCGAGGACCATCCGGTCGTTGAGGTCGAACTGACTATCCGGCATCACTCGTGCGATCCTTTCCACCCATGAAACGAGCACCCGCCTTCATCGCTCTGCTTTTTCTCGCCAGCACACTTCACGCCGGGGACTGGGAGGAGGTCGCACCGGGAGTGGAGTATCGCCATTATCTCGGCGCCGGGCGCGACATTCACGTCGCCCGCATCGACATGACGAGCCGGGCGAGCCGCGTGGTCTCAACGCAGGAGAACGAACGCGGCGCCGAGGTCAGCGACTTCGCGAAGAAAAAGAAGGCGATTATCGCCATCAACGGCGACTACTTCGATCCGAAGTTTCAACCGGTCGGGCTGGCCATCGGCCCTTGCGGACGCTGGGCAGACACTCCGTCGACCAGCGTCCGACGCCAGGGCCTCGTCGGATTCGGAGACGGTCAGGTCATGGTCCGCCGCTACACCGACGACGGACCTGTGGCGCAATGGGTGACGAACGGAGTCTCCGGCTGGCCGATCCTGGTCGAGGGCTGCCAGGTATTCACCGCGAAGCAACTGCCCGGCAGCGATCACTTCACCCGAGCACCTCACCCGCGCACCGCCGTCGGTTCGTCATGGACAGGACGCTTCGTTTACTTCGTCGTCGCCGACGGACGGCGCGAAACGATTCCCGGCATGACGCTCGAAGACCTCGGCATGTTCATGCGAAACGAACTCGGTGTCTGTTCAGCAATCAACCTCGACGGCGGCGGCTCCAGCGCCATGTGGGTGCGCGACCGGATCGTGACCGTTCCTAGTGACGTGGCGGAACGCAAAGTCGGCAATCATCTTGCGGTCATCGCGCGAGCGGACGATCCGGGGTGCGTGAAGTAAGTTCCTCGGTTCCTCGGTTCCTCGGGGTTCCTCGGTTCCTCGGAGTTCCTCGGTTCCTCGGTTCCTCGGAGTTCCTCGGGTGGTGGCCGGACTCCCTAGGCTTCAGGGTAGGTTCGTTGACTCGAAGCAGCACGTTCCTGGCAGGCCGAGGAACCCCGAGGAACCCGAGGAACCCGAGGAACTCCGAGGAACTCCGAGGAACCCCG
>JBKJVD010000004.1:0-6207 GCA_046590585.1 Thermoanaerobaculia bacterium
CCCGGTGTGTCGTGCTGTTTCTCACCGTGAATGATCGTCATCTTCTCGAGCAGGAAGATCGCGAGGAACCCACAGAGCAGGACCACCATCATGATCCGGACATCGACCGACTGACCGTGCGCGAGTTCCACGATCTCCGGGATCAGGTCGAGAAAGACCACTCCAATGAGGAGCCCGGAGGAGAACGCCATGATGTACAGCAGATGGCGCTGATAGCGGAAGGCAAATGCACCTCCGGCCAGGGTCATGAAGAAGGCAGACAGGGCGAAGAGCGCACTCATGCGGCGCGTAGTCTAAACCGGAAGGCAGCTGTTGGCTGTTGGCTTTTGGCTGTTGGGAAAAGCTTCAGGCTGGCTGTTGGCCTTTCCCAACAGCCCAGAGCCAACAGCCAACAGCTGGTTCAATCAATCGAGCTTCTTCGTGTTGTCGTCCGGATTGCGATCGATCAGCTTGTTGAGAGGATCGATCCCGGCGCGCGCCGGCTTCTCCGGGGTGATGAATTCGAATGTGTTGGATTTCGTGGTGAGTTTCCTGCGCTCGAGCACCAGGGATTTTCCGAACGCAGTGGAGTCCTTCGCCTTCGACACGCCGAAGACTCCGATGTCGATGAAGTCACTCAGTGCGACCGGTTTCTCGTTGCCCGCCCCATCGCCACGCAACTTGGTGGATTCGACCTTCACGGTCACCTTGTAGCGACCATCGGGCAGCTTCGACGACGAGACGTCCGTGGTCTTGTTGTCGTAGAGCGTGATCGTCTGGAAGAGATCGGTGATCAACGACTGCTGCTCGGGTGGCGTGACGGCGCGGAATTCATCGAGCAGATGAATCGTGGTCGCGTAGTCAGGGCCTCGGAATCCCCAGCGGCGGATGAAGCTGGCCAGGGCACGGTTCACGTTCGCCTCGCCGATGGCATCGCGCAGCGCGTACATCGCGAGGCTTCCCTTCGCGTAGTGGATGTACTGCTGGCCTTCGACGAGTTCGAGTGGCATCTCCGCGATTCGTTCCCCCCCGCGGCCGCTCAGGTAGCGGTTCAGTTCGTACTTGAGGAACTTGCGCATCTGTTCGCGCCCGTACTCCTTCTCCATCACCATCAGCGCCGAGTATTGAGCCAGGGTTTCGGTGATCATCGTCGATCCCTGAACGTTGGCGCCGATGACCTGATGCGCCCACCACTGATGCGCAACCTCGTGTGCCGTGACGTAGAAGACGTAATCGATTTTGTCCGGGTTGCGAAGATCGGCGATGAAGCCAATCGACTCAGAGAACGGAATCGTGTTCGGGAATGACTGAGCGAACCGGGCGTAGCGTGGGAACTCGAGGATCCGCACCTGCCGGTGCTGGTAGGGGCTGAGGTTCGCGCTGTAGTAGTCGAGCGACTTCTTCACGGCCGTGATCATCCGATCGACGTTGTACGGATGCTTGCGGTCGTAGTAGATCTCGATGGCCACGTCTTTCCACCGGTCGCGCTTCACTTCGTAGCGCGCCGAGAGATACGACCAGAAACCGAGAATCGGCGAGGTCGTCCTGTAATGAAAGTAGCGTCGGCCGTTCGCGAACCATTGGCGCTGCAGGTAGCCGGGAGCCAGCGCGATCTGATCGGGCGCCGTGCTGACGGTCGTATCGAGGCTGATCCAATCGCTTTCGCGGGAAATCTCGTTGTTCGACTTTCCCCACGCATCCTCTCGCCTCGGAAGGCGCTGGATCGGAGGAAGACCGTATTTCTTCCTCTTGCTCTGCTCCTGAAGCTCGAACAGCCCGGCGTACCCGATGTGCGGGAAGTATTCGAAGTTGTTGATGAAGCTGCCGTTCTCCACGATGCCGTTCGAAGTCGATTCGTTGCCGAACCCGCGATGACGCACGGTCGTCGCGAAGGTCATCGGCATCGTGGCGCCGGGCGCCAGCGGCTGCGCGAGCCGGTAGATCGTGTAACCGAGCGTGCGGTCCTGCGAGACCACGGACGATCCTGCGAGCATGACGCTCGATGTCGTCAGTTGAGGATTGATCGCGACGTGAATGTCGCGGATCGGCTGGGCGGTGCGGTTGACGATCGTATAGGTGCCCTTCACGTCGAGGGAGCGGGCGGCCGGGTCGATGTCGACGTCGGCCTGCACAGCCGTGATGCGAGGCTGGGGGAGACGCTCGTACCGTTTGTACTTCTTCTCGAACTCCGCGCTCTCCTTCTCGATGGCCTTCGTCGTCTGATAGCGGTTCAGGACATTCGTGTTGTAAAAAATGTAGCAGCCGGTGCCGATGAATCCGATCAGCATGAGCGCCAGCGTCACGGCCGCAGGTCGTCCGAAACGCAGCCGGGCTGCCTGGAAACGCCGCTTGAATGCGGTCTCGGTTCCGCGCTGCCACAGAAGGTGAGCGGCTAAGAGGAGTATGCCCGCGAAGAAGAGCCAGTAGACCGAGAACCAGAAGAGCGGTCTCACGAAGTGCCCATAGCCGTTCATGTCGGAGTACGGTGCGCCCGGGCGGGTGAAGAGGCGGTAAAGATGATGCTCGAAGTCGAGGGCAGGCAACGCCTGCGCGAGTATGAGGTGCACCAGAATGACCAGGAAACCGACGTACCTGTTTCCCGTCACGACCTGGGCGGTGAACGCCAGGATGGTGAGGAGGATCATCGGCACGAGAAGCACGAGAAACACGCTTCGGAGGTAGAGACCCGGCTCGAGGTGGTGAAAACCTTTGGCGAGTTGCACGCCAACGGTGGTCATGACCGACGCGGCCAGGGTGGCGGTGACGATGAACGCAAGCGCGACCAGTTTCGAGGCCCAGATCACCCAGCCGGGTACCGGGGTCGCGTCGTGCACTTCGTGCATCTTCAGCGTTCGCTCGCGCCACACCATGTCGCCTGCGAAGAAGGTCGCGATCAATACCGTGAATCCCAGGAACCCGCCGCGGATCACATCGATCATCAGGTGCGTCACCGGGTAGACCGGTGCGCCAAACAGTTCATCGCGATTGATCGCGGCGCCGATCGTGTTCAGCACGCCGAAGACGAGCATGATGATGAAGGGGATGCTCTTCATCACGGTCACGGTTTCGACTCGCACTCCATGAATAAACTGTTTGAACGATGCGGTCCGGCCGAAGGTCTGGCTCACCAGGGGGAGCGGCAATGACGCATTGATGACAGGCGTCGCGTCGTTCGCAATGCGTTTCTTCTTCCGGCTGGACCGGACTCCTGTCTTCATCTCGAATCGCCACCAGGCGAACGCCAGGACGACGACCGCGGTGCCGACCCAGAGCAGGCGGTTCCACAGGAAGACTCCTTCCAGCGGCAGCACCCGGCTGTTCCGTTCGAAGACGGTCCAGAATCGGGTGGCGAGTTCGAACGACCCGAACCCGAAAGGATCGAAGAGGCTGGCGAGCTTTTCGTTTTCCAGGTCTCCCAGGTACGAGCCGGCGATTGCATAGGCGACGTAGAAGCCGACCACTCCGGCGTACGTGGCGAGGATGCTGCGCGTCAGCGCCGCCACCGCAAAGAAGATGGCAGCGCTGAGGAAGAGATTCGGGATGATGATGACGAAGAAGGCGAACGCGTAGGGAACGAGCGAGAAAGGGCCGATGTGATCCTTGTCGACCCAGGGCATCACGCTCCCGAGCATGATCGCCAGGATGACGCCGAGGTAGACGAGCGACCCGACGGCGAACGAGCCGAAGAAGCGGCCGCCGAGGTATTGCCATTTCTTCACCGGAGTGGAGAAGAAGAGCGAGTCGGTGCCGAGTTCGAAATCACGGTGCACGGAACTCGCGGCGAACGCGGTGGACGTCAGCACGCCAAACGTACTCATGACCAGCAGCAGTTGCATGATCACGAAGGGAGCGTTGCGATTGACGTTTCCGATCGCCCCTCCGATCCTGACCGCCTCAGACGTCACCGCAGAAAAGGTCAGGAAGAAGAAGACGATCGTCAGCACGTAAAAGAGCGGCTGGCGAAGGTGATAGCGGAACTCGAATCGAAAGATTTCACGGAACATGGTGACGGCGTTGGATGCGGAATTGAGGGCCGGGCGACCCTCGCTCACCGAATCAGGCCGCGTCCTCCTGTTCGTTGACCTCGTGGAGCGTCGAAAAGTAGACGTCTTCGAGACTCGAGGGAACGGTTGTAAAGGACGCATCCGGCGCGTCGTCGGCGAAGACGTGAATCACCGTTCGTCCGGAAACCAGCCGGGTCGAGATGACCGCATATTCGTCCTGATGTGCGGTGAGCTCGGACTTGGCGATCGCCTTCTGCCAGATCCTTCCTTCGAGCCCGCGCATCGCCTCGAGTGGATCGCCGGTCATCAGCACGCGACCTCCGGCTATGATCGCCATCTGACGGCAGAGGTCACTGACGTCTTCCACGATGTGCGTGGAAAGGATGACGACCACGTTCTCTCCGATCTCCGCGAGGAGATTGTGAAAGCGGACGCGCTCCCCCGGATCGAGCCCCGCGGTCGGTTCGTCGACGATGATCAGCCTGGGGTTGCCGAGAAGCGCCTGGGCGATTCCGAAGCGCTGGCGCATGCCTCCAGAAAACGTCCCGAGATTCTGCTTTCGCACCTCATGCAGATTCACGCGATGCAGGAGCGCATCGACGATCGCGGTACGCTCCTTCGAGTCGTGGATGCCTTTGAGGACTGCGAAATGGCTGAGCATCGCTTCTGCCGTGATCCGGGGATAGACGCCGAATTCCTGCGGCAGGTAGCCGAGAATCCTGCGCAATTCGTCCTTCTGCGTGAGGACGTCGAGGCCGTCGATGGTGATCGAGCCGAGGTCTGGATCCTGCAGTGTGGCGATGGTCCGCATGAGCGTCGACTTACCCGCGCCGTTCGGTCCGAGCAGGCCGAACATTCCTGTCGGGATCGAAAGCGTGACGTCGCGCAGGGCGCGCACTCCGTTGGGATAGGTCTTCGACAGACCGTCGATGCGCAGCTCGAGTGACATAGGTTCTCCTCAGTGGCGAAGAATACGGGATGGATGGCTCAAGGTTGCGCGTGATGGGGGTCGTGACCTTGCGATCACATGTCGGGAAATGCGTTGAACGGTTTTCCTATAAGGGCACTCAGTTTGTCTTGGTTATCTTCGAAAAGGCGATCCACAAAGTTTTCAACGTCCTGCCCTGCAACCTGGAGTTTCCGTCCATGATACGAAGGACGTTCGCGAACGCAGTCATTCATTTGCCGGGGCCCGGAATGCGGGTCGGGAGATCACGAACATGCTCGGACTGATTCTCGCAGCTGCAGTGACGATGAAATCAGCGGCGGTGGTGACCCGCTACGATCGCGTCGAGTCGAAACTGCTCGTGCCGATGCTGTCGGAAGTCATTCGCTTCGAAACGTATGAAGGGAACGCGAAGGCTCACGCAGCGCAAAAGACGTGGCTCGTCGTGAATGCGCACCGCCTGGGTTTCGTCACGAGACTGGCGGGCAAGGTGACCGAGATCGAACTTCCCGCGTCCGACGAGGGGGCGCCGGTGCTGGGCCTCGTGGTTCACGGCGACGTACAGACGGTCGATGCCGCGGCCTGGACGTTCGCTCCTTTCAGCGGCCGGTACGATGATGAGTTCGTTTACGGGCGCGGAGCGGCTGATGACAAGGGTCCGCTAGTACAGGCGTTGCTGGCGATGAAGGCGCTCGAGCGAAGCGGCGCCCATCGGACACACACCATCCGGCTGCTGGTGGGGAGCGAGGAAGAGTCGAGCGCTACCGAGATGGCGGAGTACCTGAAGGAACACGCGGCACCCGATCTGTCGCTCGTTCTCGATGCGGAGTTCCCGGTGGTGGTGGGCGAGAAAGCCTGGGACTCGCTGAGCGTCACCACACCCATCGCCGGGCGAGGGACTGCGAGCCGCCCGTACTCGGTCGTCTCCCTGTCGGCCGGCCTGGCAACGAGCATTGTTCCCGATCGCGCGGAGATCGTGCTCGAGTGGCGTGGTGGGCGACCAGAGTGGTCATCGCTGATCTCGTCGATGACGGCATTCAAGCTGCCGGAGGGCACCCGCCTCGACGCGCTCGACGAAGGATCGCGATTGCGCATCGTCGTGCACGGCCGCTCCGCACACTCCGGGGTAAACCTGACAGGTGGGCGCAACGCGCTGGTCGCACTGGCCCGCCTGATGGAGGGAAGGTTGCCGGCGGGAGGCGCGGACGACCTGCTGGCGTTTGCCAGGATGGCCGGAGCCGACCTGTATGGCACCGGACTGGGAATCACGGATCGCGA
>JBKJVD010000206.1:0-7515 GCA_046590585.1 Thermoanaerobaculia bacterium
GTTGCCGATCGAGCAGGCAGCCGAAGAGTTCGTGACGCGCACGCTCGATCGCGGCGCTCCAGACAACGTTACGGTGATCGTCGCGCGGGTGGAGAGGGAAGCAATTCCGCAGGACGAGATCGATGCTCTCGATGAAACGCAACCGATGGGTGCGGCGGCCCTCAACCTGGACCACCTCGATCAGACCGTGGTCGATGGCGATCTCCGCGAGCTTCGAACTGCGCCAGTCGCACCACTCGCGCCGCCCCCGATGCCGGCACCGATGGCACCAGCCGCGCCTGTGCCCGACCCGCACGAAGTGCCAACGCAGCCCGTGCCCGCAGTGCCCGGACCCGTAGCGTACCCGGACGAAGTGCCGACCCAACCGGTTCCAGATGAGGGACCGCCCTCGATGGCTCCCGCGATCTGGACCATGTTGGTGGCCCTCGCAGCAGCTGCGGCCTGGTACGTCTGGTCCCGCTGATATGTCCGGCCGGATCCTCCTGATTTTTGCGTCGTTGCTTTGCGCTGCAGAACTGAGTGCCGCAGGGTCGCGGCTGGAAGAGATCCAGAAGATCGCCTACACGGCGAAACCTGCCGTCGTCCGCGTGAGTGCGTTCGCCACTGCGGACTTTCATTACGACGCTGCCTCGCTCCTGCTCATCGAAGAGAATCTGATCAAGGCCGGGGCAACGCTTTCGGCGCGGGCACTCCCGGATGCGGCGCAGGTGGTGGAGACGGGAGCGGGAGGTTCGGGGAGCGGATTCGTCATCCATCCCGAGGGCTACATTCTCACCAGCGGCCACGTGGTCGCGCCGACGCGTGATCCTGCTGCGCTCGAGAACGAGTTGCGCCGGAACGGTGCAATCGCTGCGCTGGTCAAGCACTTCCCAGTCGACCAGTTGCGGGAACTCTATCGAAGCTCGGAGCTGGAGTCCGCGATCCGGGCACTCGCATCGATGGGAACGCTGAGCAACGTCCGCACGATCAATCGCGTGGAGCTGTCCAACGGAGAGGTGTTCCCGTTCACGATCCGGAAGTATTCTCCTTCGCTGGCCGAACGCGGAACCGACCTGGCCCTGCTCAAGATCGGACGCCGGAACCTGCCCTCCATGCAACTCGGCGACTCCGATACGACGCGGGTTGGCGAGTCGATCTGGGCGATCGGCTATCCAGCCGTTGCCAGCAGTAGCGACGAAGTGATCGGCGGCTGGCTATCCCGCGACAGTGACCTGGAGGCGACGTTCAATCCGGGAACGATCACGGCGATCAAGCGTGACGTCATGAACACGCCGGTGTTTCAGACCAACGTGGCGATCTATCGCGGGAACTCCGGCGGTCCTGCAGTCAACGCTTCGGGCGAAGTAATCGGGATCTCGACCTGGGGTCACAGGGACGTCGATCAGATCAAGTTCCTCGTACCCGTGAATGTTGCGAAGACGATGCTCGCAGAGGCCGGCGTGAAGGGAACGATCGCCGGCGCATTCAATACGAGTTACCGCCAGGCGCTCGACGACGCCGCGAACGGACGATGGTCTGCGGCGAGAGATAGCCTCTTTCCAGCCATGCAGGGGTTCCGGAATTCTCCCGACCTGATTCGCTTCCGTCGTGATGTGGAGCGTGGGATCCGCTCGACTCCCATCTGGAGCCAGAGGCCATTCGTCTTCTCCGGACTGGTGGTGATGTTGGCCCTGGCGATCTTTCTCGGCTCGGTCTGGTTCGCCTCGGCGCGACGCAGGGCGAGGACCCGGGCCAGCCTCCCTCCGACCACCCGCGAAATTCTGGTGGCGCCCGAGGGAGCGTCGGGGCTGCAGCAGAAACTGCTCGGGCGGTTCACGATCCTCAACGGAGCCCGCGCCGGAGACCGGCTCGGTCTGGGGGGGTCGGGCATCCGGATCGGGCGTGAATCGACCGTTTGTGAGATCGTATTGGAAAATCCAAAGGTGTCTCGTCTTCACGCCGAGGTCGTGACCATTGAAGGAAGGGTCACACTCGTCGATCGGAATTCGTCGAATGGGACCTACGTCAACGACCAGAAGATCGATCGCAGGGTCCTGCGCGACGGTGACATCATCTATTTCGGTGGGCGGAATGCCGTGGCAGTCGCCTATCACGTGTGAGGGGCAACGTGGCTGACAAGAGATGCGATAACGGGCACTTCATCGACGAGTCCTGGGACATCTGTCCCTATTGCCCTGCCGAGCCGGTGGACCAGTTGAAGGTCGCCCGTCCCACGAACCCGACTGAACCGGATGTCCGTCCGATCCATGCACCGATGCCTTCTCCGGCAGCTGCCGCTCAAAGGCGCGACCCTCCAACATCGCCGGGAGTGGCGACCGGTTCCAGTCCGATGACCACGCCGCCGATGGACCGAACCGTGGCAGCGCAGAAACTCGACACCGCGTCGCAGGTGAAGCGTTACGTGGTGGGATGGCTCATCGGCCTCGATGGCGCGAGCCGCGGCGAGTCCTATCCACTCAGGATGGGACGGAACGTGATCGGCCGCGACCGTCGCGCCGACATCGTGGTCAACGACGACCAGGCCTCCTCGCATCACGCCGATCTCGTGTTCCGGCCCGAAGAGCGGCGGTTCATCCTCATGGACCACAACTCCACGAACGGAACTCACGTGAATGAAGTGGAGATTGCGCCGAGACGCGACCTCTCGGGTCGTGACGTCGTGCGCATCGGCGGGCATCGGTACCTCTTTCTGCCACTCTGCCAGGATGGATTTTTCTGGGATGAGGAAGGAGCGCTCCGATGATCGGTAGCGTCATTGGGAACTACCGCATCGACCGGGAGATCGGCGAGGGTGGGATGAGCCGCGTCTACGTCGGAAGGACGCTCGCGGCGACCGAGGCGCTGCCACTGGATTACCAGGTCGTTCTCAAGGTGATGTCGGAAGAACTCGCAGGCGAGGTCACGGCGCGCAAGCGTTTCGTGAAGGAAGCGCAGATTCTTTCCAAGCTGCGCCATCGCTACATCACCCGCTTCTACGAATTCATCAACGAGGACAAGGGCGCGACGCTCGTGATGGAGTTCGTGGAGGGCACGCCGGTCGACGTCGTGCTCTCCGAGCGTGGCGCGCTTCCGATGCGCGACGCCGTTGCCATCACGCAGTGCCTCCTCGAGGCGCTCGTGTACGCCCACGGGAAGGGAATCATTCACCGGGACATCAAGCCGGCCAACCTCATTCGCGAGTCGGCAGGAACAGTGAAGGTGACTGACTTCGGGATCGCCAAGATCAAGGAAGGGGGCGCCGGCTCAGGACAGACCGTCCTGACCAAGTCGGGCTTCCTCCTCGGCACCCCGCACTACATGTCGCCCGAGCAGATCCGGGAGCCGAAGGATGCAGGGGCCAAGTGTGACGTCTACTCCACGGGTGTCGTGCTGTACGAGATGCTGACCGGCGTGCTGCCCTACAACAGCCGCTCGCTCCCGAAACTCATCGACGCGATCTACCGGGGCGACAAGCAGTCACCGCGCACGCTTCGTCCGGATGTGGATGCCGTCCTCGATGGAATCGTCCTCAAGGCCATGCACCCGGCACACGGAGAACGTTACGAAACAGCCCGGGAGTTTTTCGACGCGCTCGAAGAGTGGATGATGCATCAGCCGATGCACGGTACGGTGAAGGCGAGCCCGGCTGCCGCCGTGACTCCGGCACGCCCTGCGCGTCAGAATCAGTGGGCCCTCGTGAACGTCAAGGCTGAGGCCAACGAGTCGTTCCATATCCAGGGCGATAGCATCATGGTGGGCCGGGATCGCACGTGCGCGATCGTCCTCTCCCATCCAGCGGTCTCGCGTCGCCATGCCCGCATCACGATTGCGGGAGCGACTCCTCCCGTGCTCGAGGATCTGAATTCCGCGAATGGAACGTTCGTGAACAACGCGCGGGTCGACCGCGTCAAACTCAAGGCTGGGGATGTCGTCCGTTTCGGCGCCGACCCGACCTGTACTTATGTGGTGAGGGATCAATAGAGGCGAACTCGCGGTTGTCGATTTCGATGCTGCAGACTCGTTGTGGAGACCCGGATGAACCAGTTGACATGCCTACGATGTAAGCAACCGGTCGATGCCCAGCTCGAGCAGTGCCCCAGCTGCGGAGAAAAGGTGACGCAGTTTCAGCGGACCTACTCCAGCAAGCTGCTCGACGGCAAGTACCAGATCATCGATCGTCTCGGGGTCGGTGGCATGGGCGAGATCTTCAAGGTCCGCCACATCCACCTCAACGAACTGCGCGTCATCAAGATCATGCGCCCGAACGTGGCCGCGGACGACCAGGGGTTGCAGCGCTTTCTCCAGGAAGCGCGCACCTCCACGATGATCAAGCACAAGAACCTGGCGATGCTGTACGACTTCGCGCAGCTCGAAGACGGCTCGTACTACATGGTCTGGGAGTTCATCGACGGCACGAACATTCAGAAGTGGATCGCCGACAACGGACCGGTGCCGGCGCGGCTCACCGTGGAAATCGCCATCCAGGCTCTGCATGGCCTCGATCACCTGCACTCGATGGGCCTCATCCATCGTGATATCTCTCCCGAGAACATCATGTTGTCCCAGGATCATCACGGGAAGCTGGCGGTGAAGGTCATCGACTTCGGCATCGCCAAGCAACTCGCCGAAGGGGAGGGCGGCCAGGGACTGACGCAGACCGGCATGTTCCTCGGCAAGTTGAAGTATGCGTCGCCCGAGCAGGCCGGTTTCCTCAAGGAAGATGAACATCTCGACGCCCGCAGCGATCTTTACTCGTTCGGCATCGTCCTGTACGAAATGCTGGCTGGGCGTGCGCCGTTCCAGGCGACCAACCCGCACGGCTACATCCTCAAGCACGTCACCGAGAAGCCGCTCTCCATCACCGAGATCAATCCCGCCATCAAGCCACCTCCGCAGCTCGAGGCACTGATCCTGCGCTCGCTCGAGAAGAACCGCGATACGCGTTTCGAGACGGCGCTCGACTTTGCGCAATCGCTCGAAGCGATCCGCGGCCTGATTCCTCCGGAGCAGAAATTCGGCCTGGGCGAGCGCATGGTTACGCTCTCCGGCGCGAAGACGCTGGCGGAACTGAAGCTGTCCGGCGGCACCACCACCATGGGCGGCACCGCCGCCGGAACGCAGCAGACGCAGGTGGGCGCGCGCACCGGCGATGAAGCGACGATCGTGGAGCGTGCCATTTCTCCCGGCACATTCGCGGGATCGTCTCCCACGGTCGTCAGTAACCGGCCCATGGGAAGTAACGATGCGACCGTCATCGAGAAACTCGGTGCGAACTCCGCTGCGCCGACGGTCGTCGAAGCGAAGTGGGGAAGCGATCAGGCAGCAGCGACCGTCATCGAGCGCAAGATCGATGGTCCGGCCGCTCCGAAAAAGAAGGGCGCCATGATCGGCGCAATCGCGGCGGTGGTCGTGCTGGCGCTGGCCATCGGCGGCTACTTCATGACGCGCACGGCTGCGCCGCCGGTTGCAACCGTGACTCCTCCGTCGGGTACCGACATCACATCCACGCCACCGACCTCCACCTCCTCGTCGCCAATCACGCCGGGTCAGGGTGTGCTGCTGTTGTCCGCGTCTCCCTGGGGCAATCTCGAAACGATCGTCAATGCCGACAACAAGCAGAACGTCCGGCTCACCGAGGAAGATCGCTCCACTCCGACCCGCATCGAACTCGATCCAGGCAGTTACCAGGTGACGGTGAGAGGTCCGAACAGCAGTGAGACCATCGCCGTGAAGATTGAGGCGGGCAAGCGCGTCCGTCATCAATTCAACCTCGGCGGCGTCAACCTCGAGGAACTGGAAAAGGAAGTGGGCAGGCAATGACTCGACGCGTATCCATCGCTGCAGTCCTTCTGATCCTTTCAGCGACCGCAGCCTTCGCTTCGTGGTACGACGATTACGACGCCGGACTGGCCGCTGCGCGAAAGGGACAGTGGTCCGTCGTCGCGGACAAGATGTCGAAGGCGATCGCCGGAAGCGGCAATGAGAACAACAAGGCGCGCACGTACGGCGCGATCTTCATCAACTATCACCCCTACTACTACCGCGGTGTTGCCAACCTGAACCTCGGGCGCTTTCAGCAGGCCATCACCGATCTGGAGAAGACGTCCGGCGCTGGTGAACTCGATCTCGGGCGCGTGGAAGATCTGATTCAACGCGCCAAGACGAAGCTCGACGCGGACAACACGCCAGATCCGGTCACTCCGCCGAAGCAGACGCCACCCGTCGTGACGCCACCGGTGAACACGCCCCCTGTGACGGTGCCGGCCGGTCCTTCGATCGACCCCGCGCTGCGCCAGCGCGCGCAGGGCGCGGTGAGTGCGGCGACGCAACGGGTCAGCGCAGCCCAGCAGCGTCGCGCAACGGCGTCACCTCAGTATCAGCAGGCGGTGACTGCGCTCGCTGATGCGCGGACCCGCGTCGCGGGAGCCCGCAACAACGGCGATCTCGAACAGGCCATCGCAACCGCGGATAACGCAGCAATGTATGCCGACTCGGCCGCAGCGCAGACTGCCGCAGTGACGCCATCGACCACGACTGCACCAACGACGCGTCCGGCCGCTGCCGTCGACGCCGTTCTCGGCGACTACCAGGCGGCGCTGCGTCGCGCACTCGAAGCGTACTTTGCCGGCGACTTCGATGTGGCCACCCCGCAGTTCGAGCAACTCACGCGCCGGCTGCCGGGCAACGCGTGGGTGTGGGCGTTTTACGGAGCGTCGCAATATTCACTCGGTGCGTTCGAACTGGATGAGCAGCACAAGACGAAAGCGCTGGCGTCATTCCGGAAGGCCAGGCAGTTGCGCCAGTGGAAGGGCGGCCTGCCGGAGAAGTATTTTTCAAAGCGCATTCGCGGCGTCTTCGATCGCGCACGGTAGGGGGGGCAGGCTCTTGGCTCTTGGCTGTTGGCTGTTGGGGAAGAGACGGCTGTTGGCTTTTGGCTCTTGGCTGTTGGGAAAAGCAGAAGCGACGGATTACGCCAGAGCAACCGCTTCTCCCAACAGCCAACAGCCAACAGCCAACAGCTGAAACACGGCTTTTCCCAACAGCCAAGAGCCAACAGCTAAGAGCTGAAACAAAAAGGCCTCGGTTTCCCGAGGCCTTTTTGTTTGGAGCTTGAAAAATTGACGCGCCAGGTCAGGAAGACGAACCGTTGCCACCGTTGCCCGATGAAGTTGAAGGGGCAGAGGGCGCGGTACCGGGCAGGGTGTCGCGGACCTGTTCGACGACGCGGCTGATGACGCTCTTCGTCGTTTTGGTCGCGCGACGCGCAACGGCGGCTGCAGAGGCGACAACGCCCGTCTTGGCGGCAGCGCGGCGCTTCGCCGGTGCTTTCGCCTTGGCCTTCTTTTTAGGAGCGGCCTTTTTTGCTGCGGGCTTTTTTGCTACTGCAGCCTTTCTAGGGCCACCAGATTTGCCGGAGCTCTTCTTGGCTGACTTCTTGGCTGCGGACTTCTTGGCGCCGCCCTTCTTGGCGGAGGACTTCTTCGCTGCGGCTTTCTTCGGGGCAGCTTTCTTCGCTGCAGACTTCTTCTTCGGAGC
>JBKJVD010000080.1:0-4824 GCA_046590585.1 Thermoanaerobaculia bacterium
TGGTTCCACCGCCCAGATCCTTCGACCGCGCTCCGAGTTTTCTCGCGGTGAAGCATGCGAGAAACCCCTGCGCCGGCTTCTAAGAAACTCCCAGTATTTATGCGGGTTCACGGACCATAGGCTCTCGCGCTCCAAGGGCACTGATATCTTCCTTCTCCCGCGGGGAGAAGGGAGAAAAGATTGCGCGTGGCTCCTTCGGAACGCCCAGCCTTTCATGCCCGACGCGACCAGTTTCTTGTCCACAGTCGCCGCGGAGCGCGGTCCCTTAGCTCAGGATGATGTCGAACGAGCGCGCTCGACACACTCGACTGTCATCCTCGCTTCACCGGCGCAACGCACCCTGCGCGCGCTCAGGATGACAGAGGCGCGGGGATCGAATTCCGGTTCCTGGGCGTCGCCGCCTGAATCAACAGTGCAGCGCCGACGCCGACGCCGCAGCCGACGACGTTCCACCAGAGCCAGGCAGTGCTGGTGAAGGTGGCGCAAAGCGCGACGGCGATCTGGCCGATGACGGCGCCGATGAAGGCGGAGGTCCCGTTCACCCTCGTGTAGAAGGCGAGTAGGAAGATGGCCAGGATGGTTCCATAGAAGAACGATCCGAGCTTGTTGACTGCCTCGATCAGCGATCCGAGGTGCATCGCGAACTCGGCGAAGCCGATGCAGAAGACTCCCCAGAACACAGTCATCCCTTTTGAGATGTTCACGTACTGGTGATCGGTTGCGTTCTTCCAGAGCAGACGTTTCCAGAGATCGACGACGCTCGTGGATGCGAGCGAGTTGAGGCCGGAGGCAGTGGCCGACATCGCCGCGCAGAAGATGGCTGCCAGCAGCAGGCCGACGACGCCGGCAGGCAGGTTCTGCATGATGAAACTGAGGAAGATGTAATTCGTGTCGCTCTTGTCGGCTTCCGGATTGGCCTTGCGGATGACGTCGACGGCCGCCCTCTTCGTCGCGGTCTCGCGCTCCTGCAACGCGTCCAGCCGGGTCGAAACGGCGGCGACCCGCGCCGCATCGTTGTTGCGCATGGCGGCGGCCAGTTCGTGAGCGCTCGCTCGTTTCGCTTCGAAAATCTGCTGATGCTGTCCCTGAAGTGCCGCGTAGGCGCCCGCCTGAGAACTGGCCGCGACCTTCCGTTCCTGCACCGGGTTGAAAAAAAGCGGCGGCGCATTGAACTGGTAGAAAACGAACACCATGGCGCCGACGAACAGGATGAAGAACTGCATCGGGATCTTGACCAGCCCGTTGAACAGCAGGCCGAGGCGGCTCTCGGTGATCGTCTCGCCGGTCAGATAGCGCTGCACCTGGCTCTGGTCGGTCCCGAAGTACGACAGTGCGACGAGGAGGCCACCAAACAGGCCTGACCAGAAGTTGTAAGGCGTCGTCAGGTCGAATGAGAAGTCGATCACGTTGAGACGCCCGAGCTTTCCGGCGACACGGACTGCATCGAGCACACCGATGTCCGCTGGCATGGAGCGGAAGGCGATGATGAGGGCAACGGCCATTCCGCCGAGGGCAATCAGCAACTGGTGCATCTGCGTCCAGCTCACCGCCTTCGTCCCGCCGCTCGTCGTGTAGATGATGACCAGGACGCCGATCACGATGTTGGTGATGTGGATGTTCCAGCCAAGGATCACTGAGACGATGAGCGACGGTGCGTAGAGTGTGATGGCCGTCGAGAGCCCGCGCTGAATCAGGAAAAGCGAAGCGGTGAGCGTGCGTGTTCCGACACCGAAACGCGTCTCGAGATATTCGTATGCGGTGAAGACCTTGAGGCGGTGATAGATCGGGACCGCAGTGATCGAGAGGATGATCATCGCGATCGGCAATCCAAGGTAGAACTGTACGAAGCGCATCCCGTCGGCGTAGGCCTGCCCCGGTGTTGAGAGAAACGTGATCGCGCTGGCCTGTGTGGCCATGATCGAAAACGCAATCGTGTACCACTGCAACTGGCGGTCGGCGAGCAGGTACTGCTCGAGCCGCTGCTGCCGCCGGCCCTTCCAGACGCCATACACGACGATCCCGAGCAGGGTGCCGCAGAGGACGATCCAGTCCACGCTCTTCATGAGAACGCCTTCGTGAACCAATGGAACGCGAGCACCAGCAACGCGAGAGTGAGGATCACCGCGCCATAGAGGCGGTTCCAGGTGCGGCCGATTGGTGGCGGTGGCTGGTTGTCAGTCATGGGGCGTCGTCAATGTTGATCGTGAATTTTGGAGAGAGGGCGGGGAGTTCAGAAGGCAGAAGGCAGAAGGCAGAAGGCAGAAGGCAGAAGGCAGAAACCAGAAACCAGAACGTTGGACGCGAAACCGTCTCGAGGGGGAGAACATCAACGCCGTTCGACGGCTCCCATCTACCTTCATCGTTCCACCTCCGCTTCAGCGTTCTGCCTTCTGGTTTCTAGTTTCTGGTTTCGTTTCTAGTTCTGCCTTCTGCCTTCTGGTTTCGCTTCCCCCCGCTAATTTACTCAGCGGAGACCAGGTTGACGAACATTCGATACGCGCCCGGTACGCCGGCCGGCAGTTCGCGGAAGAACGAGAGCGTGGTGTAGATGAAGACGCCCTTGCCGTAGCGCGTGTAGAGCTGCGAGCCTTCGCTCGGCTTCTCGCCGGGATCGGCTGCGGAGAAGACAGTCGTGTACTTCGGGTCCCACTCCGTCGCGAAGTTGAGGCCGCGCTCCTGCACCCAGCCGTCGAAGTCCTTCGGCGCGATCCGGTTCGGGGTCGTGAGCAGAGGGCTGTCTGCATGCACGATCTTCATCGGCGCTTCCTCGACGGTGACGCGATCGCGCGAGATCTTGAACGGGTACGGGCCGATCGGTTCGGTGACCAGTTCGTCGGTGGTGTTGTACTGGACGACGTACGTCCCGCCGTTCTTCACGTACTCGAGGAGCCTGGCCTGCACGCCGCGGAGACGCTTGCGTGTGTTGTAGGCGCGGACGCCTGCGACGACGGCGTCGTACTTCGTGAGATCGGCGCGATCGAGGTCCGAGTCGCTCAGCATGTCGACCTGATAGCCCACCTGACGCAGCGCTGCCGGGACTTCGTCGCCTGAACCGGCTATGTAGCCGATGCGCGAGCCTTTCCGCTTGATGTCCGCGCGCACGACCCGTGCGGCTGCCGGCGCCAGCAGCCGTTGTGCCGGGATGTGCGGATAGTCCAGAGACGTCACCGAGTACGACGTCGTCTTCCCATCCTCGAGCACCACCTCGGCGCGCAGTTCTGCGGTCGAGTCGCCAGCAGGAGGCGTGACCGTGAAGGTGGCGTCGGTCTCATCTCCCTTCTTCGCGAGAGCGATTGGAGCCGTGGCCGGAGTCACGCTCCATCCGGCGGGCGGCACCAGGCGCACAGCTCCCTTGACGCCGGTCGCGAAGCTCTGGAGCTTCACGCTCACAACCTTGCTCTTCGCATCAGGGAACACGTAGACGTGGTTGTCGAGGGTGGCGACGACCGCGGGCATCACATCGACGTTCCGCACCTGCTCACCTCGAACGGGATCGGTCCAGCGATAGACGACCGGCACGGTGTAGATCAGCGTGTGCATCTGGTTGTCGTCGAGTGCGATCGTGACCGTCACAGGTGCCGCGTTCTCGGGACGCCCGATCAACTGCGCGTCCGCGACCCTGAACATTCCCTTTTCCGGAGCCTCGCGCAACCAGTAGGGCCGCGTGAGCTCGTAGTCGGCGGGAAGCTGGATGACGATGTCGGTCTTGACCGGCTGGTTGTTCTTCAGCGCTGCGCCTGGAGCCTTGCCGGGGTTGGCGTAGAGCGAGGCGACGGTGGAGAGCCTGAACGGATAGTCGGAGCGGTTGACGACCGACACGCTGACGTTGATCGGCTCACCTGCGACGACTGACGAATCGGCCGCGCTGACATCGATGGCGACGCCGGCACAATCCAGGATGACGGATTGAATTTCATTTTTCTTGAGATCGATCCACGGGCTGTTGCGGACTGCGTCGGAGGCACCGAGTCTTTCGAGCAGATCGAGAGCCTGCATCAGCACCGGAATCGACTTCGCCGGGTTGTTGCCGTCGAACGAACCGGCCGCCTGGGTGAGCAGGCGGCCCACCCCCTCTCCGCCCGGGATCCTCGACCATGTCGTGTCGACGCCTTCGAAGGGATCGGTGGCGGCCTGTGGCCCCTTCAGATGCGTGAGGTAGGCGAGGAGAGTTCCGCGACGCTCGGCGGAACCGAAGCCCTGACTCTTGTGCTGGCTGCGGCTCTCCGCTGCAATCTCGGTGTAGGCGCGGCCGAGGAGCGCGTTATAGCTGCCGAGATCGACCTTGAGCGCCGACACGAACTCCGGTGCAGTCGGATCGATCTGACGGAACGAGAAGCGGTTGAAGTAGAGGCGCTTCGCCTGCCAGGGCGATACATAGCGAAGCTGTTCGCTGAACTTCGTCGCGTCGGCTGCAGCGTCGAACGCTTCGACGGCGAGGGTGGCCGAGGCGGTGTGCTGGCCGTGGCCGCCTTCTCCGGTGGTCGGAAACCTCATGATGATGACATCGGGCTGCATCTTTCGAATGGCCCAGACCACGTCGCCAAGGACGCGCTCGTGATCCCAGATGGCGAGCGTCTCTTCGGGACTCTTCGAGTACCCGAAGTCGATGGCGCGCGTGAACATCTGCTCGGCGCGATCGATCCTGCGTGCGGCGAGCAGTTCCTGCGTGCGGATCACGCCAAGGAGCGGACCTTTCTCGTCCCCGATCAGGTTCTGCCCGCCGTCACCACGGGTGAGCGACAGGTAGCCGGTCCGGTAAAGCCGGTCGTTCGACAGCCAGCTGAGCAGCGCCGTATTTTCATCGTCGGGATGAGCGGCGACGTA
>JBKJVD010000021.1:0-3506 GCA_046590585.1 Thermoanaerobaculia bacterium
CCGATTCGGACCTCGAAGACGATTTCGAAGAAGCAGGCGAAGCCACGCCACAGGCGGAAGGCGAGCGCCGCCCCGGAACCCGCCGCCGCCGCCGTCGCAGCCGCAGCGCAGGCCCCCGCCAGAGCACCGATCTCCCAGGAAACCGCGGCAAGCACTTGAACGACAGCGGGGAGTAAGTTCCTTCGGTTCCTCGGAGTTCCTCGGGGTTCCTCGGTTCCTCGGGTGAGAAGGTCGCAGCATCCGTAGGGCGTGGCTGCGCCACGCCTGTCGCCGGCGTCGAGCCGGCGACCACCCCGCGGGAGACAGCCTGGCAAGTGCTGTCCTCCTTGGTTACGGGTTCGGGACGGGTTGGATGGCTTTGCGCATCGTCATGTATTCGCTATCTGTATCTGATGTCCAGTGTGCTGGAAGCGGCTGGTGTCAGACCTCCACCCTTTCGCGCAGGCGAGACGCCCACGAGCCACCGCTTCGCGCGCCAACGAAATTCGATCGAATCGCTTGGCTGACGTTCCCCTCAGGATCGCGCTTGCCGCTCTCATCATGAGTTGTTGAAGCGGACCAGAATCGCTCCGATGAGCAACGCCAGACCGACGAGCACAGTGCAACCGGGAAGTGCCCAGATCGCCTTGCTTCCCTCGAGGAATGCGTTGGCAGGGTTGGAACGGTCGTACCAGATTCCGGCCCGCTCGCCTATCACCGGCTTTAGGCTGCCAGTGTGATTCCCTCCGATGATGTCGTTCCTGATTCCTGCGTATCGATAGATGGCGCGGTACGTCACTCCGTCGTCATCCTCGCCTTCGATGCAATCGACGATCTCTCCCTCCGTCTTGATCACGCGCGTGAGCCACGCGTGCGTGTCCCGGATGAATCGGAGGCTCCCGCAAAGGACGAGCACCGCGGCGACGAGCAGGACGTTCGACATCAGGACGTCATCGTTGATCCATGACGTCATCAGCCTCATCGCCTCATCGCTGGCAATCATGACTCGATCTCCGCATCACCCACTGGGACCGCGAACCCCGATCCTCCGACAAGTCCTACGATTTTGATCTGCTTCGCCGACTCATGGTGAGCCCACGAGTGCGGATGATTCAAGATCAATCGATGGACGCGTCAAGGGAGCGGTCGCCGGCTCGACGCCGTCGACAGGCGTGGCGCGGCCACGCCCTACGTGCTGGATGACGACGACCTCGTAGATCTACGCGTAGCCGTTGATGAAGCGCGCGGTGATCATCGTCGCCATCGACAGTTCGTGCGGAACATGGATGAGTGGATGGATGGCGTTGTAGGTGTGACTGGCCCGTGCGATTACGGCGATCGAGGCGTCGGGGGCGGCACCGTGGAGTTGATGTGCCTCGTCGACGGGGACGCTTTCATCGCGCTCGCCGTGGACGACGAGGAGAGGCGCCGTCAGTCCGCCTGTGGCGCGCAGGATGTCGAGTCGTTCGCGATGGGCTTCGAAGTCGTCGAGGATTGCCGTCGACATCCGCATCGCCTGTTTCGTTCGTGAATTGATGGCCTCGAGGCAGCCATCGGCCCGCCACTTCGCCATGGTTGCGTCGTCCCAGCGATCGGCGTGCGAGATCGAACTCCACGTCACGACCCCTTCAACAGCGCCATCGAGTTCAGACGCTGCAAGCAGGGCCACTCCCCCACCGCGCGAATGGCCGAGGAGGAACAGCGGAAGCCCGGCGGCCAGACCGTGAGCGTAGCGGGCGACATCGGCCAGGTCGGCCACCTGCGTCGAGTACGTATCGTTCTCGAACAGATCGAGCCGGTCAAACGATTCGGGATCGTCGCCGACACCGCAGCGCGACATGTTGAACCTGCAGGTAGCGAGGCGCGTTCCGCCGAGGCGCTCGGCGATCCAGGGGAAGAATCCCCAGTCCTTGAAACCCTTGAAGCCGTGAGCGATGACCACGAGCGCCCGCGCCCGTGCCGGGATGTCGAGATTCCCGCGGATTGGAAGTCCTTCTCGTGAGTCGATCGTAAAGTTCGTCAAGTCTGTCCGATGCCTGATGACGGCGCTGCTGCTGACTGCGAAATCAAACGTTGAAACGGAACAGGATCACGTCGCCATCCTGCACGACGTACTCCTTTCCTTCACTTCGCATCTTGCCCGCGGCGCGAGCAGCCTGCTCGTTGCCACACGAAACGTAATCTGTGTAGGCGATCGTCTCCGCGCGGATGAATCCGCGCTCGAAGTCGCTGTGGATCACTCCGGCCGCCTGCGGAGCCCGGAAGCCGCGGTGAATGGTCCAGGCCCGTGCTTCTTTCGGCCCGGCCGTAAAGTACGTGTCGAGGTTCAGCAGTTTGTATGCCGAGCGCACCAGCACATTCAAACCCGGCTCATCGAGGCCCATCTCCTTGAGAAAATCAGCGCGCTCGTCTGCTGGAAGCTGCACGATCTGCGACTCGAGTTCGCCGCAGATGACGACGATCTCGCCGCCCTTTTCCGCCGCAACCTTGCGCACTTTCGCGAGCAACGGCGTCTCCGTCCCGATGTCGCCCTCGGCGACATTCGCCACGTAGAGGACCGGCTTGAGCGTGATGAGGTTCAGCTCGCGCAGCGCTTCCTGCTGATGCTCGTCCAGTCCGATTGCGCGAAGCGGGATGCCCTTCTCCACGGCATCGATCGCGACCTTGAGCGCCGCGGCCTGGGCCACCGCTTCCTTCTGTCCAACGCGCGCCTGACGCTCGACGCGGTCATACCGCTTCTGCACCGCCTCGAGATCGGCAAGCAGCAGCTCGGTCTCGATCACTTCGATGTCGCGCTCCGGATCGACGCTTCCTTCGACATGCACGACGTTGTCGTCGATGAAGCAGCGGACCACATGGAGGATCGCGTCGGTTTCGCGGATGTTGGCGAGGAACTGGTTGCCGAGGCCTTCACCCTTGCTCGCGCCACGCACGAGTCCGGCGATGTCGACGACCTTGAGATCGGTGTAAATGGACTGCTTGCTGCCTGCGAGCTGGGCCAGCTTGTCGAGGCGAGGATCGGCCACAGGGACGATACCGATGTTCGGCTCGATGGTGCAGAAGGGATAGTTCGCGCTCTGTGCACCTGCTGCCGTGAGCGCATTGAAGATCGTCGATTTACCGACGTTCGGCAAACCTACGATACCGACACTGAGACCCATTTGACTCCACTCCTCGCATGCGTAACTACGGTTCGCGTCAACCAGATACGACTGCGGGGGATTCCAGTTTGGCCAGGGCGCGCCTGACCCCGCAGACCTGACAAGGAGTGCGGACGTCTCGTCCGCTGCCCAGAAAAGGTCGCACGCGCGTTCGTCCGGCGGCCGATCTGAGCCCGTCTGATTCGCAACCAGCCTCAGCTCGGGACCCTTGCTCCGAGACCTCGTGAATCGTTCGGGCTAGAATGTAACGATCATGGACGCGAAGGAAGAACTCCTTAAACACACCGGCTTCAAATACAACTTCGACAGGATGGTCTACCTCAACCGAGCATCGAGGAAGCTGTTCAGCGTCGAAGCAATTGAGGA
>JBKJVD010000134.1:0-14618 GCA_046590585.1 Thermoanaerobaculia bacterium
CCCCAGTTTAGCGTGATCCAACGCGGAAGGCAGCATTAGCGCCCCCGGATCGGGGTGGAGGATCAAGTTCAGATCCAGAGCAGCGTTCTCACTTGTACTTCGCGGTCAGATGACGCCTGTGAGCGTACGACCCGCCACGAGCAGCCCCGCGGAGAAGCTTCAGAACAGGTGGTTGCACGCGCGTGTTTTCAGGCGCGGACAGAAGCGCAAGATACCGCTCGACGAGTTGCGATAAAGACGTCCCGCGCGCCGCGGCGTACAGCTTCGCACCCCGAACTACGTCTTCATCCACAGTCAAGGTCAGCTTCGGCATGTACGTATGTCAAACGTTACATTCAAACTTGGCCCTTCCGCCCCCGGATTCGTCGCGGCCGCCAGCTCGAGGACTGCCCGGCGCGCACGCGAGCGATGCGAAGCTATTTCTTCTCGCCGTCAATCGTGACGACTGCGTTCCATCCGAAGGCGCCCGTGACTTCAGTCAGGAATTCACGCGCGTGTTCAGCCGCCTTTTTCTCGATTCCCGATTCCTTGGCCGCCTTGGCGATGGCGGTGCGGGACCAGGTCAGCCAGCGCGTCCGATCGTCCGGCGTGATCGGGTTCAACCAGCCCGAGCTCTCGTCGAACCACTCGACGCGCGAGTCGATGGACATGACTTTTGCGGCAGGCAGATGGATCTTCAGTGTCCGCGTCGATTCATCCGGCACCACGGTGAAGCCACTGGTGGTGAGATCGAAGCCTCCCTGAACCGTCCCGCGCAGCCGCAGCGTGGCGTTCTTGGGGATGTCGAACATGAGGATGGTGCGGACCTCTTCGTAGCGAATCACGTCGGCGATTTCGACTTCGACCGTCGCCAACTTGGCCACGTTGCGGACGGCCTGCACCACCGGCGCAGAATCGACGCTGCGCCTTTCATTCGGGCGATTGCGGAATCCGAAGAACCAGCCCCCCGCAGCGGCGGCGATCAGGCCAAAGACGACAACGAGCGTAACGAGCAGCCGGACGAGAGGACGCATGCGACCAGCATACGGACTGAAGCGTTTCGGTCAACCTCTGCCGTGCTCACCGGCTTAGTTCCTCGGAGTTCCTCGGTTCCTCGGGGTTCCTCGGAGTTCCGAATCCGGTCTGCACGGCCGGATCTTCGACGAGCGAGCGCTGGCGCTCGGCGAGGCGCTGGAGGAAATCGTCGGCGATGCCCCCACTGGCCTTGCGCAGCGTCATCAGATAAACGGTGATCGCCACGATCCCCCCGAGCCACGCCAGGGTCCCGAACTCTTTCTGATGCGGGTAGAACGGCCAGAGCATGAAGAGCAACACTCCCACAACGCCCGCGGCCAGCATCAGGATGCGCTGCATCTTTGGCGCGTCTACATTGCGATCGCACGTCAGGGTCACCTCAGTTTCGAGCTGGTCCCCTTCCTGCCAGACGATCGAACAGGCAATCGAACCCGCGCCGGCAACGCCGCGGCGGAGAGGCAGCACGAAGGAACGTTTCGGCCCACTTTCCTCCTGCATCGTCCCGCCAAACGCTTCGACGAGTTCCTCGATCGTCTCCTCGAGTCCCGCCCGAGGGATGCGATCCTCGGTGAGCGTCACCGCCTGATCCTCGTTCATGCTTTCCTCCCCAGCCACTCTTCGATTCTGTCGCTGGAGCCTTCGTGCGACAAGCTGACTTCGGCACGCGGATCCGAACTGGCCCGGATCACCATCGGACGCATCTCTCCTGCCCTGCTGATGAGCGCTTCAAGGGTCTCTTCATCGTCGGCGGTGCCGAGGATCCGCTGCACATCCGCTGCCGTCCGGACGCGGGTTCCATCGATTGAGATCAACTCGTCACCAGGCAGCAGACCGGCGTTCCCTGCAGCGCCACGAGCGTACACTCCATCGACAGTCAACGCGCCGCCGACGTCGCGGAGCGTGCATCCGATGGATGGCCGTCCCTCACCGAGGGTACTCGCGTGCATCTCGATTCCGGCCGAGGCCAGGATGTCGCCGTAGGGAAGATCGTCGGTGCCGTCGACGTAACGGACGAAGAAGTCGCCTACGTCACACACCTGCGCCACGGCGCGCTCGATCCCATCTTCAGGAACCCCCGGCTCGCCCCGTTCGTAGCCGCTCCAGAGGACGCGGAAGACGTCGTCGAGCGATCGAGCGCCGCCGGTCTTCTCGCGAATCGTGAGATCCAGCAACATACAGAGCAGCTCTCCCTTGTTGTAAAACGAGAACCAGCTGTTGGTGCGGTCGTGCATGTGTGCGGGATCGTGCAGCCAGCCGTCGAACCCCGCCTGCGCCGCGGAGAGAAACTCGCGGCCCGGCGCATTTTCGAGGAGCGCAATCTGCGATGCGAGATGGTCGAGGTAACGATCGACGGTCCAGAGTCCTGCGCGGACGAGCGCAAGGTCGCCGAAGTACGACGTCCCACCTTCGAAGAACCAGAGCAGCTTCGTCGGCGCCGGGCGGAAGTAATCGTACGGCGCGAACACCGCCGGCAAAAGCCGCTTCACGTTCCAGACATGAAAGAACTCGTGAGAGACGATCGACAGGAAGTGGTCGTAACCCTCCGAGCCGGGATGCGCTGCCAGCATCCCGGCGCGTTCGGCGATGATCGAGCAGGAATCCTCGTGTTCGACCCCGTGCCATCGATCGCCGATGTGCGTAAGAAAGTGATACTCGGTGAGGGGCAACTCGCCAATGAGGCGCGCCTGCGTGTCCACGATGTCGCGGACGGGCTCGACGTACTGCTCCGTGTCGATGCCCCGGTCGTTGACGAAGATCAGGTGGATGCGCGCACCCGCGGCATTGACGGTGTATCGGGTCAGGCTCTCTGCCGCGATCACCGGAGAGTCGATGAGGTGATCGTAGTCGCGCGCCTGAAACGTCGAGCCGTCCCGCGGAAGCTGCGTGGCGAACTGCCATGCCGCCGGAGCCGCAATCGTCAGCTGCGCCGGCTCGGCCCGCAGGCCCTCCACCATCATGAAAAGATTGGAACCGTTGAAGTAAGCCTCATGTTCATCGAGAAAGCTCGACCCCGCATCGAGGCGGCCTGCATAGAAGCTGTAGCGGACCGTGACCTCTTCGCCCTGCCGCGCGGCAACGCGCCAGACCGACAGATCTTCCTTCCAGCCCTTCCGTGGAGAGCCGGCGCCATCGGCCGCAGAGAACTGCCGCACATTCGCGGCGTAGTTCTGCACGAGATAACGTCCGGGACGCCACACCGGAAGCATGAGCCGCGGATCGTCGGAAGGCGCGGTGAAGCGCACTTCGATGTCAAAAAGCCGCTGAAGCGGGTCGTCCCAGGAAAGAAGGTAATGAACCATGAGGCCGCGATGATAGCGCCGGTTCGCCGCCGAGGGCTGGAAGCTCCTTGTTTGCTAATCGCCTTTCGCGGGGATGTTGTACTTCTGGATCTTCGCCTTGAGTGTATTGCGCGCGAGTCCCAGCCGGCGTGCGGCTTCACGGATCCGTCCACCGGAGTTCTCGAGGGCGCGAACGATCAGCTGGCGATCGATGGCGGAGGTCACTTCTTCGTAGAGCTCTCCGGTGATCTCCATGCGTGCGATGGCGGCTCCCATCAGCGCGTTCGGCGGCGGGAGCGGTCCTTCCGGCACGACTCCGCCTTTGAGTCCCACATAGAGTGCCGGAAACTCGTGGCGGGTCATGACCTGGTCGTTCGACATGACGATGGCGCGGTGGATGGTTGCTTCCAGTTCGCGAACGTTTCCGGGCCAGTTGTAGGACTGGAACAGCTCGAGCACGCCCGGTTCGAGGTGCTTGGTCTCGACGCCGAGGTCGCGGCTGATCTTGCGGATGAAGTGCTCGGCGAGGACCGGGATGTCTTCCTTGCGATCGCGAAGTGGCGGCAGCATCAGCGGGATGATGTTGAGGCGATAAAAAAGATCCTCGCGGAACGTCCCTTCCTCGATGGCTTTCTCGATCTCGAGGTTCGTGGCGGTGATGATCTTCGCGTCGGTCTTGATGGTCTGCGTTCCGCCGACGCGTTCGAACTCTTTGTCTTCCACGACCCGGAGCAGCTTGGCCTGCATGGCCAGGCTGAGCTTCCCGATCTCGTCGATGAAGATCGTGCCGCCGTTGGCGAGTTCGAACCGGCCGAGCTTGCGGCGATCGGCTCCTGTGAAGGCTCCCTTCTCATGGCCGAACAGCTCCGATTCAGCGAGCGTCTCCGGCAGCGCGGCGCAGTTGAATTTGATGAACGGACCCTGGCGTCGCGAGCTGACGTTATGGATGATGCGGGCCACGAGGCCCTTGCCTGTTCCAGACTCGCCGCGCACGAGCACCGTCGAGTGTCCCGAGGCGGCCTTGCGCACCGAGAACTGAATCTTTGCCACCGCGTCGGATTGTCCGACGACCGAATCGAGATGCTTCTCCACGAGCACTTCGCGGCGCAGTGATTCGTTCTCGAGCGACAGCCGCGTTCGCGCTTCCTCGAGTTCCTGGTAGAGCCGCGCGTTCTCGATCGCGATCGCGGCCTGGTCGGAGAACGCCTCGAGGAAACTGAGATCGCGCTGCGAGAAGAGATGCCTCGCCTGGCGATGATCAACGTAGATCGCGCCGGCGATCTTCTCCCGGATGATCAACGGGACGCAGACGATCGAGAGGATGTTCTCGGCGATGACCGATTCGGATTCGATGAACCGTTCGTCGGCACGGGCATCGGCCGACATGACTGAGTGACCGGTCTGCATCACTTCCTTGACGATCGACTGCGGCGACCGCTTTGCGTTCGACTCGGGACCTTCGTTGATGTTCCGGCTGATCCGTGTCCGCAGGGCCGACGTGATCGGGTCGAGCAGCATGATCATGCCGCGCTCGGCTCGCAGGCGACGGATGGCCACGTCGAGAACGCGGTTGAGTACCTCGTCGAGATCGAGTGTCGAGTTGACGATTTTCACGATCTCGTAAAGCCCCACCACTCCATGCTCCGGGTTCTTTCCCGTGGGACGGATGCGGAACAGCGCACCGCGCGCCCGTTCGAGGTCGTGCCTGGCGTCGAGGCGCTCGAAAATGCGAATGGCGTTGCGGATCGTTTCGGTCGCTTCTTCCGGCTCTTCGCGCAGCAGGCCGATGTCGAACTGCAGGCGAGCCAGTTCGTAGGGAGTTCCGAGTTCCTCGAAGGTCAGCCGCGCCGATTCGAATCGCGCCGCCGCTCCCTCCCGATCGTTCGCGAAGGAGAGAATCTTTCCCCACGCCCATTCGCAGCTGGCGAGAGTGAAACGGTCTCCGAGCCGCGTCGCGATCTCTTCCGCCTTTGCCAGGTGCGCTCGTGCGTCGTCCACCTTCTGCATTCGCAGCGCGAGGTTTGCCGCGAGTACGTTGGCCCGAGCCAGTCCCTGGACCGTGAGGTTGGTTTCGAAAATCGTCAGGGCTCGTTGGAGGTACGCGCTCGCCTGCTCTTCGTTTTCGCGCTCCCGTTCGAGCAGCGCCAGGACGTAAGAGGCCTCGGCGACGAGGTCTTCGTCGCGCGCACGTTCGCCGGCGTGCAGTGCCTTCTGCCCATATTCGAGCGCACGGGCCAGGTCTCCCCGTTTCATCATCAACCGCGACATCGGCACGTAGACGGAGATGCGTGATGCGCGCGATTCGTCGAAACCTTCGAGGCTCAGGCATCGCTGGTAGTGCTCGAGCGCCTCGGGCCAGCGTCCCAGCATTTCGAGTGCGTCGCCGAGGTTTTCCTGCGCCAGTGCCTCGTACTCGACCGCCCCGATCTTTTCGTCGATCCGGACGCTCTTCTCGAAGTACTCGGCAGCCGTGGCAAAGTTGCCGCGCCCGTACTCCACGACGCCCACATTGTTGTAGGCGGTCACCAGATCCCAGAGATCGCCTTCCGCCTCGGAGATCTCGAGGTTACGGCGGAAGTATTGGAGCGCAGTATCCCAGTCGCCGAGTTTCCAGAGCGTGTTGGCCAGGTTGGTCGATGCCACCTTGCAGAGCTGATCCGATCCCGCGCGCTCGCCGATGGAAATGGCCTCGAGCAGGATGTCGCGCGCTTTCTGCCAGTTGCCGCGCGCCAGCTCGATGATGCCGAGCATGTTCTTGACATACCCGTAGACCGCGGTCGGTTCGCTCGTCGCCAGCATGTCGCCGGCGCGCTCGGCGAACACTCGCGCGGTGTCGAGATCGTCCTTCTCGCGATGCAGCCAGGCGATCCGGTTGAGCAGTTCCGCGACGTCCTGCGCGTCGCCGGCCAGCTCGTAGATCGTTAGAGCATTCTGAAAGTAGGTCAGCGCCGCATCCTGATCGCCGCGCTTGCTCAAGACCTTTCCGATCTTCTTCATCACGCGGGCGACGTCGAGGTTCGTCTCGGCGTCCTGACCGCGAGTCTGGATGCTCTTGAGCAGGAACTGGAACGCATGGACCGAGCTGCGATAGTCATCGCGCCGGTAGTAGGAGTCGGCCAGTTTCTCGCGCACCTTCGACTTGCGCGGCTCGTCGGCGCCGCCCAGGTCCATCAGTTCGAGTGCCGTGCGATAGAAGTCGGTCGCTTCTTCGTGAGCGAGCGTGCGCGTCGCGACGTCGCCGGCTTCGATGGAATAGCGGATGCCACGATCGGTCTCGTTAGCCCGGGCAAAGTGATACGCGAGTTGCCCGACATGCTGAGATGAGCCAGCCGCAAAGAGCGGCTCGAGGGCGTTGCCGGCGCGGAGGTGCAGTTCATTCCGCCTGCGGTCGCCGATCGCGTTGTAAACCGCGTCCCTGAAGTGAATCTGCGGAAAGCGGACGCACTTGCCATCGGAGAGTTCTTCGAGCAGTCCATCGGCATCCAGCTCGCGGATCAGCGCGTACCCGGTGGCAAAGTCGTGCCCGGAGGCCGGAAGGAGTTGCGAGATCGGGATCACCTCACCGAACACTGCGGCGAGTTCGAGAATCCCACGCTGCGACTCATCGAGCCGGTCGACGCGCTCCATCAGGATCGATGCCGCTCCGCCTGGAATGCGGAGTGAATTCAGGCGCTTCAGGTCGACCTTCCATCCGGATGAGGTCCACTCGACGTAGGCGTGCGCCGCGAGGTAGTCGATGATGCGCCGGATATTCAGCGGCGATCCGCCTGATTCCCAGAGCATCCATCTCACGAACTCGTCCGGGAGGTCCTTCTGGCCGAGCAGTGCGCCGACATGTTCGCGCACGAGCTGCTCGGAGAGCGTTCCGACCCGCACGATGGGAAAGGAGAGTTCGCGCGCCCGCTGTTCCCAGAAGCTGATGCCGGGCGAAGGCGAATCGATTGCTGCCTCGCCCCCTGCTTCGAACGTCAGCGTTCCCACAACCAGCAACGAGTTGTGCTTGGCCTCGCCGATCAGGTACGAGAAGAGGTCGGCGGTGGAAGGATCGGCCCACTGCAGATCTTCCACGACCAGGATGAGCGGCGAACCGCTCGTCTCGCTACCGGCACGGAGGAATCCGTAGATGTCCTGCATCGACTGCACGATGCGGTTATACAGACGGTACTTCTGGCCATGCTGCGGTGGGCCCGCCTCTCCCGATGCCGGCCCGATGACCGGCCGGAGCATCCTCCGGATTTCTTCCGCGGCGTCGGCGTCGGGATTCACTGCGGTGATCAGCTGACGGAAAATTTCGAAAAATGGGGCGTAGATCGTCTTGCGGTTGACCGGGCAGCGGCCACAGAAGACGCGCGCGCCTTCGAGTTGACCACGCAGCGTCGCGTCGCGGACGATACGCTTCTTCCCCATCCCCTCGGCGCCGGCGACGATCACTCCGTTGCCCATTCCCTCACGCGCCGCTTCGATCAGTTCGGTCAGCTGCGTGACTTCGGCATTCCGGCCGATCAACGGTGCGGCGAACAGTTCTCCGCCACCCGGCACGAGTTCGACCGCCGTGCTCGTATCCGCTGCGACCTGGCTCACCGCCTCCACGAGGGCCGCCGCAGATGGATAGCGGTCGCGCGGATCTTTTTCCAGCAGCATCATGATGATCGAGTCGAGCGCCTCGGGGATGTGCGGGTTGATGGATCGCGCGGGCCGGATCTCCTCGTCGAGGTGCATGCGCATCACGTCGATGGCCGGACGTCCGTAGCCGGGCAGCGCGCCTGTCACCGTCTCGTAGAGCATCATCCCGAGAGCGTAAAGATCAGCGCGTGAGTCGATTCGATCCTGGCGGAGGACCTCCGGCGCCATGTAGTTGAAGGTCCCGCGGATTCTTCGGTCGAAGACCTGGCGGCTGTTGATCGCGAGGCCGAAGTCCATCAACTTTGCGCGGCCGTCGGTGCTGACGAGGACATTCGAAGGCTTGATGTCGAGATGAATGATTCCCTGACTGTGCACATGGTGCAGCGCCGAGGCGACCTGGAGAATCACGTCGTAAAGTTCGTCCCAGTTCCCGCCATCGAAGAATTCGGAAACCTTGCGGCCGTCGAACCACTCCATCGTGAAGTAGGGAATCGCGCCGGGCAGAAGGTCGAAGTCATAGACGCGAATGATGCTCGGATGTTCCAGCGAAGCGAGCGTCGCGAATTCGGTCTTGAATCGCAGCAGTTGCTGAGGATCGGCGATCGCGTTGCGAAGGATCTTGATCGCTTCCTCGCGCTCATGAGCGAGGTCGTAGACGCGATATACGAGCGTCTCCGCGCTCTCTTTCAGAATCTCTCGAATCTGATAGCGAGGCGGAAGGGTAGGGAAAATGGTCTCGAGCGTGGCTGTCATCGCGGTTTTGAGGGTGACGGGGTAGAAGAATAACCCATGTATGCGATGCCTGTGGGTCATCATTAATGCCAGAGGGAGCAAACCATCGTTCCATCCGGCCCGTAATCGTCCTGTAGAATACAGATGACTGCTAGGTATGGCTGAGCTTCCACACAAGCTCGATCGCTTTGAGATCGTTCGCGTCCTGGGGCGTGGGGGGATGGGCACGGTTTACCTTGCCCGGGACGCCCGCCTCGGTCGGCAAGTCGCGCTCAAGGTCTTGAACCCCGAGGATCTTGCATCCGACGAGCGACGGGGCCGTTTCACTCGCGAGGCGCGCGCAGCGGCCTCAATCCGCCACCAGAACGTCGGCACGATTTACGAGGTCGATGAGACCGAGAACGGTGAGCCGTTCATCGTCATGGAGTACTGCCAGGGCGAGACGCTCGCGCAGCGGATGCGAAAACATCCGATCGACGCCGCGGAGTTCGTCAATCTCGCCAGGCAGCTGGCTTCCGGCGTTGCAGCTGCTCACGAGAACGGCGTGGTGCATCGCGATATCAAAAGCGCGAACATCATGATTGAGCCGGACGGAGTCGTGAAGATTCTCGATTTCGGGCTGGCCAAGCTGCTTCCTCGCGACTTTCTTACTCCGAATGAGAAGCCGACGTTCGAGTCGACCAGTGGCCACTTCTTCGGGACGATTCACTACATCTCGCCCGAACAGGCACGTGGCGGCTCCGCGGACGCGCGCAGTGATCTGTTCTCGCTCGGCGTGCTTTTCTTTCAAATGGCGACCGGACAGTTGCCGTTCAATGGTGACGCGCCTCTTCTGATCCTGGAACGGATTCGCGATTCGGAACCCGATCCGTTTGTTCCGCACGATCCGAC
The DNA here is from genome assembly GCA_046590585.1 of Thermoanaerobaculia bacterium. Taxonomy (GTDB): domain Bacteria; phylum Acidobacteriota; class Thermoanaerobaculia; order Gp7-AA8; family Gp7-AA8; genus JBKJVD01. Next base: position 9,540 of record JBKJVD010000134.1, read on the forward strand.
GTTTCCGTCGTCGGCGGCCCGCTCCATCAGTCGGCTCCTTCAGAAGGATCCCGCGGAGCGCTACCAGACCGCGGACGACTTGCTGGATGACCTCAACCAGATCGACACGCCAACGCAGCGGCTGCCTGCGACCACCAGCCGTACGCGGCTCGGACGGACTCGACCTCGTCCGCGGAAGCGGAACCTGGTGATTTCCGCCATCGCCCTGCTACTCGTGCTGATCGGAGCATTCCTGGTCCGCAGTCGCGGCACGAAGGCCATTCCGCTGCAACAGAACGAACAGGTCGCACCCATTCGATCGATGGCGGTGCTGCCGCTCGACAACATCGCGAACAACGCTCGCGACGAATTTCTCTCCATCGGCCTCGCCGATGCACTCGTCACCAAGCTCCAGCAGATCCCGTCCCTGCAGGTCCGGCCGACGTCAGCAGTTCTCGAGTTCAAGGACCGCAAGATCGATTCGAAGACCGCCAGGGAAACGCTCATGGTCGACAGCATTCTCGAAGGGCATTTCCTCGCCGCGGGTGAACTGGTTCGCGTCACCCTTCAACTAACGGACACGCGCACGGGATACACGGTCTGGGCCGACACGATCGATGGCCGCCGCGCCGACCTGCTCAAGCTGATCGATGACGTTTCGGCCCGCACGGTGAAGGGACTGAATGAGCGCGTCGGCCTCGAGCAGATGGCGCGCGTGGCGTCCGAACCTCGTTCTTCGAATCCTGAGGCGTACGAGCAGTACCTGCGTGCGCGAGCGCTGAACGGCAGCCTCGTTCCCGCCGACTTCGAGGCGCACATCAAGGCACTGGAACGAGCCATCGCGATCGATCCAAAATTCGCCGCCGCCTATGCCGACCTGGCGATTTCGCTGTCACTGGGAAGCGTCCGAGGCCTCACCGGGCCCGATGCCATCGAGAAGGCGGAGACGTACGCGCGCCAGGCGGTGCGACTCGATCCGAACCTGCCGCAGGCCCACCTCGCGCTGGGACGGGTCTTCGTCCGATTCCCGGGACGATTCCGCGAGTCGGTCCGGGAAATCCTCGCGGCGCTGCGCCTGAACGCAAACGACACTGCCGCACTCCATTCGTTGACGACCTATTTCGTCTCGACCGGGGAACTCAAGAGATCGCAGTGCATCGGTGACCGGCTCATCCGGCTCGATCCGGGTTCAAACGAGGCCAAGACGCGCGGGTACTGGTCGGTCAACGCGGTCGACCCCGAGGGCGCGATCAGGAACGCCTCGTATGCACTCGCAACGCGCGACACGGAACTAGTCGGCCACGACATGCGCGGGGTTGCTTACGTGATTCTCGGAAACCTGGCGGAGGCGCAGAAAGAAGCCGCTGCTGCCGAGGCCCTCGTTCCCGGCCACTACATCGGGAAGAGTATTCGAGCGATGATCGCTGCAGCGAACGGCGACCTCCCGCAAACGGAAGCGATCATCCGATCGTTCGAGGCAGATGCCAACCGGAATCACTGGGCGGCGCTCCGCATCTCCATGTGTTACGCGAAGCTTGGACAGCGCGACAAGTCCCTCACCTGGATGCGCAAGGCCGTCGCCCTGGGAAATCACAGCTGGTACGCTCTCGTGAAACACCCGTGGCTTCAAAGTCTCCAGGGCGATCCCGAATTCAAGCAGATTCTCGGTGGCGTAAAGGCCGACCTGGACGACGTTCGTGACGATGTCGTCGGTGTCTATCAGCTTCTGTGTGAATAGCCAGGTGGCATTCGCATCAGCAGGCTCGATGGCACGATCTCAATCAGCACCGGCGGCTTGAAGTAGAGCACTTCTCCATCCGAGGCCATGCGGATGCGGTGGTGCGCGCTATCGATCCGGATCCGTTTCGCGCGTACGCTCTTGAATCCTGCGATGGCAGACGATCGCCCCCGGATGAAGCGCGCGGCAGCGATCGTGAACTCGAGCCGCCCCATCTTGTGCACCGACATCAGTGTCAGGCGGCCATCGTCGAACGAAGTGCGCGGCAGCGGAACGCCACCTTTACTCAGGTCGTATCCGTTGACCATGACCACGAACATCGGCGTCTCCATGGTCTGGAGGTGCCCGTCGATCTCCACCCCGAGCTTCACGCTGCGGAAACGTTGCAGCGCGGCGCGCGCCCCTTTGGCGTAAGCAGTCCACTTGCTGTGCGTCGATCGGAAACGCTCGCGGTATTCGCTGATGGTCGGATACATCCCGGCCATGGCGGTGTTGAGGAAGTAGAGATCGTTGATCCGGCCGACGTCGATCTGGTGTACGGCGCCTCGCGTGGCGATCTCCAGGGCCTGACGCCAGTCGAATGGAATCTTGAGGTCACGCGCCAGGTGATTGAAGGTTCCCAGCGGCACGACTCCGAGAACCCCGTCCGTATGCACGAGAGCCTGCGCGACGTGATTGATGCTTCCGTCGCCACCACAAACCACGATGTTGTGCCGGTGTTCCGCCAGGGCGTTCCGCGTCACGGCCTGAACATCGACGTCTTTCGTGACGCGAACGATCTCCAGTCCCGCTTCCGTTGCCACGAGTTCGAGCGCAGCCGCTTCCTGAGTCGGAAACGTCCCCGCACTTTCGTTGAGAAAGATCACCCCGTTCCGCACGATCTACATCCCCTCGACTTCAAACATGCGCCGAAGCGCCGTCTCGGCAGGCAGGCGAATATCCTCAGGCACTTCGATCTCGTACCGAAGAAGCTGGAGCGAGTCGCGCACGTCCTCGAGCGACGACACCTTCATGAATGTGCAGAGCTTGCAGCCCTTCACGAACGTCTTGTCCGGCACCTCCATGGCCAGGCGGTCCGACAACCCGCATTCGGTGACCACGAGAAAACGAGTGGCAGGATTCTCCTTCGCATAGCGAACCATCCCCGAGGTCGAAAGCACGGCATCGGCGAGCGCGGCAACATCGGCACGACACTCCGGGTGGACCAGGACCGCGAGTTCCGGATCGGCCGCCTTGATGCGGCTGATCTCTTCAGGAGTGATCTGCTGATGCACGTAGCAGAACCCGTCCCAGGCGATGATGTTCTTTTCGGGGACCTGATCGCGAACATGGCTGGCAAGATTGCGATCCGGAACGAAGAGGATGTTCCTGTTCGGCAGCGAACGGACGACCCGCGCGGCATTGGCGGACGTACAGATGATGTCGGACAGCGCCTTGACGGCTGCCGTCGTGTTCACGTAACTGACGACGGCAAGGTCGGGATACTGCTGCTTGAGTTCCGCGATGCGCGCTTCGAGATCCGCAGCGGGCGCCGCATCGGCGAGCTGACATCCGGCCATGATGTTCGGCAGCAGGACCGTGCGGCTGGGGTTGAGGATTTTTGCCGTCTCGGCCATGAAGTGAACCCCGGCGAACTCGATCACGTCTGCATCCCGGACGTTCGACGCCATGATGGCCAGTTCCAGTGAGTCGCCGACGAAGTCCGCAACCTTGAGGATCTCGGGCCGGTAGTAGTTGTGCGCGACGATCACCGCGTTGCGCTGCTTCTTGAGCGCACGGATTTCCTCGTGAAGCGCCTCGAACTTCCGGACGTCCTCATGGCTGTACTCGTACGTCGTGACGCGGCTCAGTTCTTCATAAAGCGTGGTCATGCGGTCTTTCCTCAGCGAATTCGGGGCCATTTCTGCAAGCAGTCACCTGGCCAGTCAACTGGTCAGTCAGTGGGACAGAGGAGTACCACCGTGGCTCCCCAGCCACCTCCGCCCGGATCGGCATCGTGAAACGCCTCGACCCACTCGAGGGACGCGAGTAATGACCGCACGATTTCGCGCTGCACTCCCACTCCCCTCCCGTGAATCAGGCGCACCTGCCGAAACCCGCGGCGACGCACCTCTTCCAGGTAGCTGAGCGACACGGACCTGACATCCCCTGGTTGGAACGGATGAAGGTCGAGCGTGTCGCCGATTGGGATTTCAACTGGCTCGTCGTCCACGACGCGGCATTCTAACGCCGCCGTTCCTCCGCTTCGCCATTCACCCTGCCCCGGCCGCCGTGGTCATCAGCATCGCCGGATCATTCCGGGTATGCGATACTTCAGTCCCAACTCGAAACGAGGTTCTCCTACATGGTTCTCTTCAATCACGCGACACGCGAGATGACGGCGAAAATCGTCTACTACGGTCCCGGCTTATGCGGGAAGACGACGAATCTGATGGTCATCTTCGACAAACTCGACCCCAAGTCGAAAGGGAAGATGCTGTCGCTCGCGACTAAGACCGATCGAACACTTTTCTTCGACCTGCTTCCGGTCGATATCGGCAAGGTCGGCGCATTCAATCTCAAGATCCAGCTCTACACCGTCCCCGGACAGGTGTTCTACAACGAGACCCGGAAGCTGGTGCTGAAAGGTGCCGACGCTGTGGTCTTCGTGGCCGACTCTCAGCCTTCGATGGTCGACTCGACCCGTGAGAGCTTTGCGAACCTCCTCGAAAATCTCGAGGTGAACCAGATCGACGTCAACGACACGCCGATCGTCATTCAATTCAACAAACGAGACATTCCGGGCGTCCTTTCTGTGGAGAAGCTTCAGGAGGCGCTCGGTTTCGAGGGCTATCCGTACATGGAAGCGGCGGCGATCAAGGGCGAAGGAGTCATGGAGACGTTCAAGCTCGTCTCCAAGATCACCGCCAAGCACCTGCTTCGCCGGGTGAAGGGCCGCTCCGGAGGTTCTACGGATCCGGCACCCCAACCGAAGAAGCCCGTCGTCGGAGCGAGCAAGGTGGTGGCCAGCCCAGTTCCAGTTCCGGAGCCCGAACCAGTCACTCCTTCCAACCCGTTCGCGGACTCGGTTCCGTTCCCGGACTCGGGTCCGCTCGACTCCGGTTACGAAAAGATGGAAGAGGTTTCACTCGAATCGTTGATCTCCGAAGGGCGTGAGCGCCCGGCTACCTTCAGCGGGACGGTCCCCATCCCGATCATGGATGACGTGGAGGAACTCGATGCGAACCAACTCGTCGCTGTAGCCGACGAACCGATCGAGACAACCGACGAGCCCATCGCTGTCTCATTCGACGACCAACCCGCATCCGCCTCCCTGGCTGCGCCAGGTCGGGTGGATGAACTCGAAAATGAGCTGCGCGATC
>JBKJVD010000052.1:0-5416 GCA_046590585.1 Thermoanaerobaculia bacterium
GGAAGCGCTGGCACACCGTCCGCGATCGGCATGGACAAAGCGCACATGAAGCAGGCCTTCACAGCGGCGAAGCTGCCGATCGTCGACTACGTCGCGGTCCTCGAAAACGACTGGCTCAACGAACGCGAGCGGGTCGTCCGCGCGGTCAACAACTCCCTCCGTTTTCCCTGCTTCGTCAAGCCAGCCAACAGCGGCTCCTCGGTGGGCGTCACGAAAATCAAGTCCGAGAGCGGGCTCGCAGCAGCGATCGAATTCGCGTTGCAGTTCGATGAAAAGGTTCTCGTCGAGCGCGGCATCGACGCCCGCGAGATCGAAGTCTCCATTCTCGGCAACGAAAAGCCGCAGGCCTCAGTGCCAGGGGAAGTGCTGCCCGGTCACGACTTCTATGACTACGACGACAAGTACATCGACGACAAGTCGTCGATGGTCATCCCGGCGAAGCTGACTTCTTCGCAGGCCGAGGAGTTCCGTCGCCTGGCGATCGCGGCGTTCCGGGCCATTGGCGCCTCCGGTTTTGCGAGAGTCGACTTTTTCCTCGAGCGCGGCACCAATCGCATCTACCTGAATGAAATCAACACCATTCCCGGCTTCACGAACATCTCGATGTACGCCAGGTTGTGGGAAGCAACGGAGCTCAAGCTCCCACGGTTGATTGAGACGCTCGTCGAACTCGGAGTGGAACGATCGAAGGCCCGCCGATTGAAGAGAGAGAGCACGATGAAGTGGCTGGACGACCGACGGCCGTGACCATGTGGCCGCTGCGGATCCTCACTGCTCGCCTCAGGCCGGTCAACGTGGCGTCGGTCCTTCGGGTTGCGATCGTGGCAACGGTGTTCGGACTCTTCCTCTGGGGTGACTTCGCACTCTTCCGCCGCCTGTTCGCTGCAACGGCGAAGATCGAGTCCGCAACGCCATTTTTCGCGCTGGGCCTCCTCCGCAACCTGCTGGCGATGGTGTTCCTGGTCGCAGTGATCGTTCTGTTTTCGTCGGCGATGACGGCGGCCATCGGCGCCTTCTTCACCGATCTCGATCTCGACATCTATCACTCCGCGCCGGCGGGCAAGATGCGCATCATCGTGGCCCGCTGGCTCAAGACGCTGCTGCAGAGTGCCGCGATCGTTTATTCGTTCATCGCACCGCTCTTCTTCGCGTTCGGGCTTCAGTACAAGGTCTCACCGCTGTTCTACCCGGTCGCGCTTCTCAATCTTGCGATGCTGCTGACCATCCCTGTTTCCCTCGCATCGATGCTGATGGTGCAGCTGGTGCGCTGGTTTCCGGTGCGGCGAGTCCACCAGATCGTGGCGACGATCGCCATCATCGTGCTCACCATCACCGTGGTCGGCTTTCGCATGAGCCGTCCCGAACGTTTCTTTTCCGAGATCAACACCGATGACGTGACCCAGGTCCTGCGGACCATCGAACTGCCATCGATGGAGATCTACCCCGGAACCGCAATCGCCGAACTGATGGTTCGCGCCGGCGGAGGATCGCTGGCGTCACCGTTCCCGTGGAAAATCTGGCTGCCCGCAGTGCTGCTGTTCGCGGCATTCCTGCTCACCTCGCGGACCACGTACTTTGCAGCGTTCGTCCGGGCGCGGGAGAGCATGGCACCGATGGCGATCGGCTCGACCGGCCTGACCAGTCTTCTCGACCGCTTTCTCGAAGCTCGCTCATTTCATGTGCGCGCCCTGGTCGGAAAAGAGGTGCGGATCGTAGTTCGCGATGCGGCGCAATGGTCGCAACTCTTCCTGATGGGTGCCCTGCTGTTCATCTATCTCTACAACATCCGCATGCTGCCACTGACCGGTGATGCACGCGCCGCCGTCGTCGCTTACGCGAACCTGGCGATGGCGGGATTCGTGGTCTCGGCCATCTGCATGAGGTTCGCGTACCCCTCGGTGTCCGCAGAAGGAAAAGCATTCTGGCTGCTGCGGACGGCCCCGATTTCCTATCGCCGCTTCCTCCTCGTGAAGCTCGTCGTGTACGGCACTCCGCTGGTGCTGCTGTCCGTGCTGCTGACGACGATCGCCAACTCGATGCTCGGCGCATCGCCACTCATCTGGAGCGTCACGCTCGCGGCGTCGGTCATCATCGCCGTGACTCTGGTTGCTCTCGGTATCGGAATGGGAGCGATGTCGCCGAACTTCGATGCTGAGAATCCCCTGCAGGTGGGCCTCTCGCTCGGCGGCTTCGCGTACATGGCGATCTCTCTCGGCTACGTCGGCGTGGTGCTTTTTCTCATGGCCCGTCCGATCGTCCGGTACCTGTTCTGGCGCGTGGCCGGGGTACGCGACGAAGGGGGAACAATCTCGATATTCGTCCCTCTCGTGATCGGACTCACACTTTCTGCGGCGCTCATCGTGTTTCCTCTTCTCCTTGGCGAAAGGCGCCTGGCGCGAGAGAAATGAATGGTCGCGCGGCTGTCCTGTTCGACCGCTGAATTCGAACGAACCTGATTGATGTGCGCTCCGAAGCGGGTCGCACAGGTACAATCGCGACACAACCGAATTAATAAGGAGACGTCATGAGCGAGCTTCCTCCTCCGACCGTACCGCCTTCCACCCCGCCCCCTCCGGGTGGTTCATACACGCCTCCACCTCCTCCCCCTCTGGGACCAGGCGGACCGGGCATGGACGGACCGCCCCCCTCATCCGACCGCACGCTGATGCTGGTGCTCTCGTACCTCGGCATCCTCGCGCTGGTTCCCCTCATCACGAAGAAGGAAGACAAGGACATCCAGTGGCACGCGAAGAACGGTCTCGCCATCACCGTGGCGTGGGTCGTCTTCTGGATCGCGTACACGATCCTGCAGTACGCGATGCCGAGCGCGGTGAGTTGTGCCATGTCCGCCATCGGCTGCGTGCTTTCGCTTGGATGGCTCGTCATCACGATCATCGCCATCATGAAGGCCCTCAAGGGTGAGCGCCTCCGCATCCCGGTCGTCAGCGATTTTGCTGACAAGATGTAACTCGGAGCCACGATGGAAAACGATCCTCCAGGCGGTTCATACATTCCGCCGCCTGCTCCACCTGACTCAGTCGTTCCGCCTCCTCCGGCTCCGGCCGGAGGAGAGCTCGTTCATCCTTCCAATCCACCGAAGGATCCGATCATCATCCTGATCCTGAATCTTCTCGTACTCGGCGGTGTCGGCTACATCGTCATGGGACAGAAGACGAAAGGCATCGTCGCGATCATCGCGTGGTTCGTGCTGCTCGCACCACCGAGTTGCGGAACGCTGTCGGGCCTCATCGCGCTCGTCGCAGCCATCGACGGTTTCCTCCAGGCAACGCAGCTGAAAGAAGGAAAGTCGCTCGGACAGTGGACGTTCTTCAGCGATCACCGGTGATTGCAGGGGTCAGGGGTTAGGGGTCGGCGGTCAGGCAGAGCGGGTCGCGGCTTGAATTAAGTTTTCTCAGGGCGAGCGCCGGTAGACCGGCGCTCGTTGTTTCTGGCGGGACACTTACAATGCAACGCGATGACGGAGCCTGACCCGGCGGTTGATCCTCGCTACCCTCCAGCGCTGTACGGAGTGGCGGTCCTGACTCTTCTGGCCTCGACCTGGCTGGGCATGACGTTCATCGCCACCGCCTCGCTGATCGCACGCCTGTCACTCCCTCTTCCTTTCGCCGTCCTCACGGCGCTCGCCGCAGTCGGAGCCGGTGGTGCGTGGAGAGCGGCGCGTCACGCGACAGCTGGCCACTCCCTGATCGAGTCAGTCGCTGCGGACCTCATCGTGGGGCTGCCAATGTTCGGCGCAGTGACGTTCCTCATCGGGTCGATCAGCACGGCACCCACCGCCATGGCGGCGGTGCTCTTCACCTTCGCCGCGCTCGGCATCGTGTCGGTCGTACGAACTAATCAAAGGACGCGGCCGGCGGCACCCGACCACGCGCCGGTATCGTCATGGCTGGCGGCCATCTTCGCTGCATTCGCTGGAATCACGCTGTTGCACGTCTTCGCGGTGGCGCAGTTGCCGGCGTTCTCGCTCGACGAGGTGGCGTATCACCTGACCGTACTGAAGACCTGGGTGCTCGAAGGACGGGTGGTGGAGCTCCCGCTGCTTTCGCATTCGTATTTTCCGTTCGGCTCCGAGGGAGCGCACCTCCCGTTGATTTCGCTGCTCGGAAACCGCGGGGCGATCGCATCGCACCTGGTGAGCATGATCGTGGCGACCGCGGTGCTGGTGACCGCATTCCATTTCGTGAGAAGACGCGCCGGATCGAATGCGGGACTGCTCGCCACGATTGCCCTGATGGCGACCCCCGCGATGCTGGTCACTGCCGGATGGACGTGGAACGACTGGCCGCTCCTCGGCGCCGTCATCCTCCTGCTCGACGCACTCGATCGCGACGACCTCGACTCCAGCGCCATCGCGCTCTCCGTAGCCGCAGGCCTGCTCACGAAATACACATTCGTCGCTCCTGCTCTCGCGCTCATCGCGGCCCGCGTGATTTCGATGCGGAGAGTGGAAGCACCGCTGATCCGAGGCTTGGCCGCGGGAGGAGCGATCGGCAGCCTCTTTTTCCTGCGGAACGCATTCCTGACCGGCAATCCGTTCGCTCCGATGTTCGCGGCTCTCGCTCCCAGGGTCAGTGCCTTTCGAAGCGGGGCAGGCATTCCCGGTTCGTTGCAAAGCTACATCTTCGACCCCGGCATCCTGGACGAGACGCTCGGGATCACTCTGCTCGTCCTCGCGCTCGCCGGCCTGACTCAAGTCCGCACCGGAAACTGGCGGTCTCGCCTGTTCCTGGTGGCCTCGACGTTCTCGCTGATCGCTCTCGCGTTCACGATGCCCTCTTCGCGCATCCTCGTCCCTTCCCTGGCGGTGGCGGCGATGATCGGAACAACCTTCGTCGGCACATTGCGCCTGCGATCGGCCACTGCACTCGCGGTCCCGATCGTGATCGCGGCCGCCATCCAGCTGTCGATCGCGATCTTCTACCTCGATACGCTCGGGCCGTTCACCGTATTTGCAGGTCACACGTCCGAAGCTCAGTACCTCGCGCAGCTTCCCTTCTATCAGGAGGCCGCCTGGGCGAATTCGCAACTGCCCGACGCTTCACGCACGCTCGTGGTCGGCCTGAACTCGCTGTTCTGGTTCGATCATCGGGTGCGTGGCGGAGGCAACTTTGACGGTCCGCGGATGAGCGCGTACCTCGAGAAGGGCTCGCCCGCTGAATTGCGCGAGAGGGTGCGGCGCGACGGCTTCACTCACATCGCCATCTTCGATCGCGGACTGATGATCCGCGATGAACTTCATCGCGAGCGCGCGACGAACCTGTCACCCGCGGCAATCGCTAACCTCCGGGCCGTCGTCAATCAGTTCGCATCGCCGGTGCGGGAAGAAGGGAACCGCCACCTCTTCGTTCTGCGCTGATGCGCGGCCTGGATCGGCTACGCCACGCAGACTCCGGGG
>JBKJVD010000237.1:0-5642 GCA_046590585.1 Thermoanaerobaculia bacterium
CCGCTCGACTCTTCCGGGAGGATGGAGTCGACGTCGCGCTACTCGTGCCGGTCTGACCGATGTGCAATCAGACCGTGAGTCTGATCGCCGCCGAGATGGAACGCCAGGGAATCGTCACTGTCTGCGTTATTCTCCTGAAAGAGATCGCGGAGAAGGTGCGCCCTCCTCGCGCGCTCGTTGTTCCGTTCCCTCACGGTTCGCCCCTCGGTGCGCCGAATGACCCAGAGCTTCAGAAGAGGATCATGCTTCGAGCGCTGTCGCTGATCGAACGCACCGGACCCGGACCGATTCTCGAGGACTGGTGAGCCGTCAGCTACGCGCCATAGCGTCAGCAGCAACGGAACCGAACTGCAACGCCTGAACCCTCGGATCTCGGAGCCACCTGGGCCATGCGCGAAGGGCTTTCCTCGGGAACGTGGTACCGATAGCTCGACTGCGCGAGCGGGACGTCACTCTGCGCCTTGACGAGCGGAGACAACCCGGTTCGCAATCGCGAGGGCAGCCGCCCAGATGCTGCTCTTCGACCACGCCGCAGGAGACGAGTGCGACCGGCAGGATCAGCAACACGGCGGCTTTCACTGTGTTCATTGCGCCACTCCTTCTTGCTCTCAGGCGAAAGACAGCTCCGTAAGTTCGGATTGCCTCTCCGTTCACCGAGGCGTTACGCCTTCGGTGAGAGTCAGACTCAGCGCGTCAACGGTCAGTGGTCAGCTCGCTGGGTGATTCGACTGCACTTCTTCTTGTGCGCTACACTTTTGTGACATGACTGAAGTGCAGTCGGGCGGATGCGACGGGCGGGCGCTTGTGATTGAGGACGACGCGGCGATCCGTCGGCTCGTCGAAAAGATCCTCAAGCGGGAAAACTTCGAGGTCGCCATGGCCGCCAACGGCCGGGAGGGGCTGGAGCGGCTCCAATCGGATCACTACGACGTGATCGTGCTCGACCTCATGATTCCGGAAGTCGATGGATTCGCAATCATCGACTTCATGAAGAAAGCCCGGCTCACCACGCCGGTGGCCGTAGTCTCCGCCGTCTCCCAGCAGGCGCTCAGCCGGCTCGACCTCGACGTCGTCAAGGTCGTGATCTCCAAGCCGTTCGATCTCGACGAGTTCTCGAAGGCCATCAAGGGTCTCTGTCGCGACGCTCGCGAACAGTGACTCCCGGACGCCTTCCCGCTAACCAGGGCAGGGCTCTACGCGGCTACCAGATTGTGCAGCGCTTCGCAGCGTCGCGCACCATGCCGCTTGCACCGGGGCAGAGAAATGCCTTCTGGAACTCCGGCATGTTGGACACCGTCGCATTCACGCGGAACGGCCCCTGGGCATGCGGATCGGTCAGCGCGCGCCGGCGCTGCTCCTCGGGGGCCATGGTCTCCCCCCACACCTGCGCGAATCCCAGGAAGAAACGCTGCTCGGGGGAGAACCCATCGACTACCTTCCGTTCTTTTCCTTCCAGCGACTTCTGGTAGGCGCGAAGTGCGATCGTCACGCCGCCCAGGTCGGCGATTGCCTCCCCTGTCACCAGCTTGCCTTGCGTATTCAATCCAGGCTCGACTACGAATTCGTCGTATTGCCTGGCGATGCATTCGGCACGTCCCTGGAAATTCTTCAGGTCCTCAGGCGTCCACCAGTCACGCAGATTTCCGTCCGCATCGAACTTCGCCCCTTGATCGTCGAACCCGTGCGTCATCTCATGCCCGATCACCGAGCCGATGCCGCCGTAGTTATACGCGTCGTCCGCATTCGGATCGTAGAAGGGCGGCTGGAGGATGCCCGCTGGAAACGTAATCGAGTTGCGTGCAGGACTGTAGCTGGCATTGACCGTAGGCGGTGTGAAGAAGCCCCACTCGTCCGGGTCGTCCGCCTTTCCGATCCGCCCCATCGAGCGACGGAACGAGAACGATCGGGCGGCCGCAACGTTGCCCGCATACGAATCGCGCAACTCGAGCGCGGCGTAGTCGATCCATTTATCGGGGTAGCCGATCCTGCGCGAGAACGCTTCCAGCTTTTCGAGCGCTGCCCGTCGCGTCGTCTCCCCCATCCACGGAAGCTGCGGGATCCCTTCCCTCAGCGCGGCGATGAGATTGTCGATCAGTTCGTTCATCTTCCGCCTTGCTTCGGGCGTGAACGCGCGTTTCACGTACTCCTGCCCCAGGAGCTGGCCGACGCTGGCGTCGGTGGCGCGGACACAACGCTGCCAGCGTTCCTGCTGGATCTTCTGGCCCGATAGAGTCTTCCCACGGAAATTGAAACTCTCTTCCGCGAACGCCTTCGGCAGAGTGGCTGCCGTGGAGTCGAGCACGTTCCATCGAAGATAGGCCTTCCAGCTCTCGATCGGCGACTCGTCGAGCAGGCGGGCTGCGCGCCGGAAGTATTCGGGCTGTTCGACGTTGAGCGATGCAAGGCCGGTCAGTCCGGCCTGATCGAAGAACGGCTTCCAGTGAACTCCCGGCATGAGGGTCCCGATCTCAGACACCCGGGTGATGTTGTAGAGAAGCTCGGGTTTCCGCATGTCCACGCGCGACATCGAAGCGCGCGCCAGTTCGGTCTCCAGCGTGAGCACACGCTCCGCATCCGTCGCCGCCTTTACCGGCGAGATTCCAGACAGCTCGAACATCTTCGCGATGTGATCGACGTACTGCTTCCGGATCGTGCTGAACCTCTCATCGTCGCGCAGGTAGTAATCGCGATCGGGTAACCCGAGGCCACCTTGCCCGAGCGAGGCGATGATCATCCTGCTGTTCTTGAAATCGTTGTCTGCCCTGAAGTTGAAGACCGGCCGGATCCCGACCTGCTGGAGGATGAAGATCTCGTCCTGCACCGCCTCGCGGGAGTCGATCGCCACGATGCGGTCAAGCTCGACAGAGATCGGTGCCAGACCCGCAGCTTCGATGGCCGGCTCGTTCATGCACGCGGCATAGAACGACCCGATCTTCTGCGTCGCGCTACCCGGTGCCGCGCTGGAATCCGCGGTTGCCCCTTCGAGGATCGTCCGTAGCGCCTTGCGATTCCGTTCCGCGAGTTCCTCGAACCTCCCGTAGCGGGAGAACGCGGCCGGTAGCGGATGAGCCTTGCGCCAGTTGCCGACCGAGTGGTGATAGAAGTCGTCGCAGGCCGCCACTGAAGAGTCGATCCCGCTCACATCGAATCCGTGCTCTCCAATCAATGCCGGCGCCGCGGCCTGCGCCGGAGGCCGCGCGGGCAGCGTCGCGCAAGAGGTGCACAGGAACAGAACCATCAGGAACTTCTTCATGAATTGCCATCTCCGTGATCGCGGTGCTGCGACGCTGCACCGCGACAAATGTATCAACCATCCGCCGTCAGAGTGCGGCTACGCGCTGCACGATCGCGTCGATGATCCTTGCCGCTTCCGACCACGTGCCGGCGTGATGGTTCACGATGACCGACAAATACCTCGTCTGGCCGTCGCTGCAACGCACGATGCCCGACAGTGCGGCGACACCGTTGATGCTTCCCGTCTTGCCGCGGAACCGCTGCTCGAGGCCAGGGAGTCTCTTCCGCAGGGTTCCCCCTTCGCCCGGAGTTGCCAGCACCATCCACCAGAGCGAAGCGCGATCGGGATGGTTCATCCACCGCAGGATCCGGACCGCTGAGGATGCCGTGATGAGGTTGTCCGGAGCCAGTCCCGATCCATCGACGAAGACGAACTCGTCACGATTCAGGCCTGCTTCCTCGGTCAGAAAGGTCCGCTCGATCGCAAAGGCCGAGTCATAGGTGGCAGGGGCCGGCGCCAGTTGTTTGAGCAGCATCTCGGCGTATAGGTTGTTGCTGTCCTTGAGCATCTCTGCCAGCAGGAATGCCAGTTCCGGCGATTCCACTGACGCGATCTCGATCGCGCCCGGTCTTGCAGCGACGTCGAGCCGCGCCCGCCCACGCACTTCCACTCCGGCCGCGACCAGTGCATCGCGAAGAACCGTGGCTGCCAGCAGCGCCGGCTCAGCTGGTGCCGAGTCATCGATGTCATTTTCACGCCAGGCGATGGCGTCGACCGGAGACGAGTAAGGGCGAAGCAGGTTGCCGAGCTTCCATCCCCCCGGCAGCGTGACCCGGTCGAATCTCGATGGATCGGCGACGACATCCCGCACGCTCCGAACGCCGCGCTTCCGCACCGCCTCAGCGAACGACACCAGGTCGTTCTCGCGACCGTAGCGTTCCGCTCCGAGAGAGGGATCGGCCCCACCACGAAGAACGACATCCTCTCCATCGATCAGAAGCGTCGTCCGCAACCGCGTAGACGGCCCGATGCACGATGCAGCCGCGGCGGCGGTAAACATCTTGCGGTTGGAGGCCGGCATCATCAGCAGATGGGAGTTGCGTTCATAAAGCACGCGTCCGTCGCTCTGCTCGACGAGCACGGCCCAGATGGCGTGATCGAACGGTGCTGTAGCGATCTGCTGCTCGACGAACGCACCGATGCCGGGCAGAGGCTGGGGAATGGCCGTCGCGCACGACAGCAATACGAAACAGATCAGGGCGTTGACTGCGATGCGGATCAGGCGAAAGTCCATGCGTTCCATTCTTCCCCGTGCTCGAGGTTCTCACACGCTGCGCTCCTGATTCTATCGGCGACTTCGGTTCCGAACTGCTTTTCTATCCTTGCGGCGATCGCCCACGCCTCCAGATATCCCGCCAGGTCTCGCGCGAAAGAATAGATCGGTAGCGGCGTGGAGCACGCCGGCGACGCACCCTGTTCGGATTCCGCTACAGCCGCTAAAGACGCGCTGGCGGCTCCGAGTGCGCGTGCCACGGTTTCGGAGGTCGCGCCGAGGCGCTCTGCCTCCAGAGCCGCATCGAAGAGGTGGACGCGATGGGCGGACTCCAGACTGCCATGCGACGAAACCAGGTCGGACACGAGGCGGTCGAGCAGCTCGTGACGATTCCCGGAAAAAGGAGTACTGAGCGACTCGGCGCGATACGCGGTCCATTCCGACGCAGCCACGCGCAGCGCGGCGAACCGACCTTGTTCTCCGAGCATGTCCCCCAGCTTCCAGGCCGCCACGGACACGATCAGCTTGTGCCCGAAGTCCTCGAAATCATCCGCTGCCACGGTGAAGAAATCTTTCGCGAGCAAGGGATCGTGAAGACGGGCGCCGAGCCATCGTTCAGCGCGCGGCCGGTCGCCGTCGTGAACCGCCGCCCGGATTTCGAGAAGATCAACAGGTTGACCTTCGGCCGGATCCCGCGCCTCGAGGATGGGAGGTTCGCTCCATGGAAGGCGGCTCTCCGCAGCGTAGATGGCGCATTCGATGACCGCCTCGCCGAACCGTTCACCGAGGACATCCCGCAGTTGATGAACCGCGAGGGCCGCGATCAGCGCGTGTTTCGCATGCTGCGTCGGCGCAAAGGCGAGAACAGCGAACCGTGCCACAGACTCGTACAACGCGTCCGCGCCTGCAGTCGACAGAATTCGCGCCGCTTCACGGCGGATCCCCGCGAGATCGCGCTCGAGCATCGGTTCGTAGTTCATCGGGCGGTCCAACGCCTGAGAGTTCGCGTGACGCAGATCTGTGGCGCGTTCATTCAATCGAAGCTGGATTGTGATCGACGGGAGTTCTTCGGCAAAAGAACGCGCGACGGGGTTACGGCTTTGGCTTCGGTTTCGGTGATGCCGCAGGTGCCGA
>JBKJVD010000161.1:0-8879 GCA_046590585.1 Thermoanaerobaculia bacterium
CTTCTGCGCCATCCGGATCCAGCGATGCAGCGGCTTGTCATCGGGAAAGAGTTCGAGGATCGCTTCGTCGGTGACGAAGATGTCGTTCGGGTCGCCGGAGAGTGCTGCCCAGCGGAACGGGCCCTTTCCTTCGCAGAAGAGCGGTCGGATGAACAGAGGCACGAAACCACTCACGTCGAACGCGTTCTCGACACCAGCCTCGAGGGCCTGCCCGCGAAGATTGTTGCCGTAGTCGAACGTGATCGATCCGAGTCGCTGCAGTTCGATCATGGCGCGCATGTGACGCGCCATCGTGTCGTACGACAGCGCAATGTATTTCTTCGGATCGCTCGCGCGAAGGTCGAGCGCTTCATCGAACGACATCCCCGCTGGAACGTAGCCGGTCAGTTCATCGTGCGCGGAGGTCTGATCGGTCACTACATCGGGAACGATGCCACGCGCAATGAGCGCTTCGAGCAATTCGACCGCATTCGCGACCACGCCGATGGACACCGCTTCACCCGCATCGCGAGCCGCAATGGCACGATCGATCGCGGCGTCGAGCGAGGCCGCCTCTTCATCGAGATAGCGCTTTTCGATGCGCCGCTGAATCCTGGTCCGATCCACTTCGGCCACGAGACACGTCGCTTCATTCATCGTAGCGGCCAGCGGCTGCGCGCCACCCATGCCGCCGAGTCCAGCCGTCACGACCAGCCGCTTGCTGAGCGAGTCGCCGAATGACTGCTTTGCGACCGCCGCAAAACATTCGTAAGTCCCCTGAAGGATTCCCTGCGTGCCGATGTAGATCCAGGAACCGGCGGTCATCTGCCCGTACATCGTCAGTCCGAGGGCATCGAGGCGGCGGAACTCATCCCAGGTCGCCCAGTGCGGCACGAGATTCGAGTTTGCGATCAGTACGCGCGGCGCGTTCTCGTGCGTCCTGAACACCCCGACCGGCTTGCCCGACTGGACGAGCAGCGTCTCATCATTCCCAAGACGGCGAAGCGTGGCCACGATGGCGTCGTAGCACTCCCAGTTCCTGGCCGCCTTGCCGATCCCGCCATACACGATGAGTTCTGCCGGATTCTCCGCAACCTCGGGGTCGAGATTGTTCATCAGCATCCGAAGAGCCGCCTCCTGCTGCCAGCCGCGGCAGGAGAGTTCCGTCCCGCGCGGCGCACGGACCACGCGGGTGCCGGTCTCCATCGTCGTCATGCACCGATTCTATCGCGTGTCCACACTTCAATCCGGGTTAGCTCTCAGACGCGCCAGCAGCGCCTCCGCTTCCGTCCGATGCTCAGGCTTCCTCTCTCGCAGGTAACGGACAAGCGCCGTTTCGCCAGCGGCGGTCTGGCAGCGGCAGAAAACTGCAGTCCTCCCGATCTCGTAGAGCGCATCCGCCCGGCTCGGATTTTCAAGAAGCAGGCGATTCCAGGCCGCGAACGCCTCGTCCCATCGGTGCGACTCCTGCGAGACCCAACCGAGCCAGGTCAGGGCATCCTGCGTCAACACGGAATCTTTCGAGGTCTCGGTCGCCGCACGCAATTCATGACGCGCCAGTTCGATCTGATGAGAGCGGTAGGCGATGTAGCCGCTGGCGAAGTGCCCTGCAGCCGGATCGAGCTTCGCCACCTTGATGGCCTCGGCCCGCGCGGCATCCAGCCCTCCTCCGGCAAATGCTGGCGCATTCACGAGGTACCGGACCAGTTGCACCCGGGCCAGCACATGGTCGGGATTCAGGCGCAGGGCCTCGTCGAGTTCGTCGCGCAGCTCCCGGCCACGCAGAATGATCTGAATCATGTCGCCGGTCGTCTCGATTTCGTGCCTCAGTTCGACGGCGCGGCGGTAGTGAGCTGCTGCGGAGTCCGCCGGGCCGGCTGTCACGGCCCACGAAATGGCGAATACGGTGACCGCCAGCGCGGTTCTCAACCTCACCGACGCGGTCCATGCTGCGCGAAGCCGTACCCAAACCAGTGGAGGTGTCATCATCAAAGCGCTCAAAAAAGACTGGGTGAACATCATCTTTCTCACCCTGACCCCGGTGATCGGAATCGTCGGGACCGCACTCTACTCCTGGCGGAACGGCGTCGAGCTGTGGATGCCGGTGCTCACGCTGCTGATGTACTCCGCAGTCGGCATCTCCATCTGCGCCGGGTACCACCGTTTTTTCTCCCACAAGAGCTACGAAGCGGCAGCACCGGTCCAGGTGTTCTACGCGATCTTCGGCGCGCTCGCAGCGCAGAACTCGATCCTCTGGTGGTCATCGAGCCACCGCGTGCATCACAAGTACGTCGACAAGGACTGGGATCCGTACAACATCCAGCGCGGTTTCTGGTGGGCGCACATCTTCTGGATCTTCTTCAAGAACGAGGAACGCGACAACTCGTTCGCGAACTCGCCCGACCTGCTCGCCAACAAGATCGTAATGTGGCAGCACAAGTGGCACAAGGTCATCCTCATCGGAGTCGGCTTCGGTCTCCCGACACTCATCGGCGCCGCGTTCGGCGATCCGATCGCCGGATTGCTCTGGGGCGGTTTCCTCCGCCTGGCCATCATTCACCACACCACATTCTTCGTGAATTCGCTCGCCCACTTCCTCGGCAAGCCGGTCTACAACGCCGAGGTCTCGGCGCGCGACAACTGGCTCGTGGCCCTGCTCACGCTCGGTGAGGGCTATCACAGCTTTCACCACCGCTTCCCGGCCGACTTCCGGAACGGAATCCTCTGGTATCACTGGGATCCAGCCAAATGGTTCATCCGCGCTCTTCGCGCCGTGGGCCTGGCGAGCGACCTTCGCTCCACTCCGCCTCCCCAGGTGGAAGCGGCGCGCATGCGTGCAGCGCTGCTCGAAGTTGAATCCCGTCTGGCAGCCGCCACCGGATCCGCTGCGGAGGAAGTCCGTCGCCGCGTCCATGCCGCCGGAGTGCATCTCGACCAGGCCGTCGCCCTCTGGCGCCAGCACATGGAAGAGAAGGCCGAAGGTCTGTCCCAGTCCTGGCGCGAAACGCGGCGCCGCGCTCGTCATGAAGTGAAACGCTCGCGCCGCGAGTGGCAATCAGCCATTCGGATGCTGACGCGGATGCCGCAGACGGCATAACTGCTAAGTTCCTCGGAGTTCCTCGGTTCCTCGGGGTTCCTCGGAGTATTTGGGGCGCAGGCGGTGACGTCTGCGCCTTTCCTTTTTCCTTTTTAACGTCCGCGAAGTTTTCGGAGCATTTTCGCGGCGGATTTCGATTGTCGCGGGATCGTGCAGCCGCCGGCCTCGACGAGTTGGCAGAGCTGCATCGCTCCGGCCCTGTCTCCGTCGCCCTGTCGTTTGCGGGCATCGCCCAGCAGACGGTCCGCCCGCTTCGCACGTGCCGCCAGTTCATCGAGGATCAGCGCCGCGATCGCCCCTGGCGGCAGAATGCCTGCGACATTTCCGACCCGCGCCAGTTCCTGACCGCCTCCCTCCACGAGCACCGCGAACGGCACGGTGCTGCTTCCCCGCAGGCTCGCGAGCCGCTCACCGTCCTCGGGGCGGATGATCTGCAGACTCACGCAATCGCCGGCGGCCTCCGCCAGTTCCCTGGAAGTCATCAGTTCCGAATGGCGGAGGTCATCCCGCGAGCCAGGAATCCAGTAGAGAACCAGGAGAGCGCGCGGCGGCTCGATGCCGGGATTCAGGACCTTCCAGGGGACGAACCATTCGCCACGCGCACTACGGGCAGGCTGCGCCGACACAGAGAGACCAACTGCCAGAAAAAAGCAGGCAACCAGGATGGTCGGGGGTGTGCGCACGGCGAGCTCTTCCGGAAGGCTGCATTATAGCCCGCGTCAGAAAAACAAAAGCACCAGCGCCGGAGCGCTGGTGCTTCGTGATCGCTTCGATCAATCGCTCTTATTCGAAGTTCTCAGGAAAGACCGCAATCTTGCTCGCCGTGCGAAGCTCGTTCGTGAGCTTGTTGACCGTCTCCATGACGTCGGTCGCCTTCTGCGTCATGAGGAACTCGCGAATCGAAGTCTTCGCCGAGTCGTACGACTCGGTTCCTTCCGGCCGGCGCGCTTCCACGAGAATGAGGTGGAATCCGAATCCGGTCTCGACGATGCCGCTGACGGTCGCCACCGGGAGATGGAATGCTGCATCCTCGAACGAGGCATCCAGCGCCCCTTTTTCGGTCCAGCCGAGGTCGCCACCGATTTCGGCAACGCCATCCTCGGAGAACTTGCGCGCCGAGTCGGCGAACCGGGAGACGATCGTCGATCGCACGATCTCCGGATTCGTGCCCTGGATGAACCGAATCGACTTGAGGTCGGCCGCGATGGCCTGAAGACGCTCCAGCGCTTCCTGCTTCGATTTCTGGCGCGGGCCGGCGTCGGCCGCAGTGACGACGATGTGACGAACCTTGACCGCTTCCGGGATGGAGAACTGCGCCTGGTTCGCATCGTAATAGGCGCGCATCTCACTGTCGGTGACGATGTTCGCCGAAACAACGTCGCGCACATATCGATCGAACAGGACGCTGTCCTTCGATGCTTCCATGTCGGCCTGGATGTCGGGCCGCTTGTCGAACCCGCGCTTGATCGCTTCCTGGATCAGGAGGCGCTTGCGCATGTAGTTATCGAGCAGGGCTGACTTGCCACCGTTCTTCTGATACTGCAGCCGCATCTGGCTGCCGATCCGATTCCAGAGCTGGTCGAGCTTGTCCTTGGTGATGATCTCGCCATTGATCGTGGCGACGATCTTCTGCCCGGACGGTGCGATCGCCGGCGCAGCCGCCTGCTCAGCAAAGAGCGGCGTGGCGGCAAACAGCAGCGCGGCAGAGAGTAGACGTCGATTCATGGTTCCTCCACTTGAGAACTGAACGTTGAGACGTGCCGGGGGGCGGAAGGTTCTGGCTGTTGGCTGTTGCGAAAAGCCAAACCCGGCGACCCTACCTTTCCCAACAGCCAACAGCCAGCAGCTAACAGCCTGCCTTCCCAGTCAACAGCCCGCCTCACCCTGCCTTTCCCAACAGCCAAAAGCCAACAGCCAACAGCTGTCACTCCGGCATGTAATCCGGCTGGGGCTCGTAGTTGAAGAACTTGGTGATGTCGTTGCGGAAGACGAGCTTGAAGTCGCCGATGGGGCCGTTCCGCTGTTTGGCGATGATGATTTCGGCGATGCCCTTCTCTTCCGTCTCTTTGTTGTAGATCTCGTCGCGATAAATGAAACAGACGAGATCGGCGTCCTGCTCGATCGATCCGGATTCGCGGAGATCCGAGAGCTGGGGGCGATGATCGCCGGTGCGCTGCTCGGGACGACGGGAAAGCTGCGACAGCGAGAAAACCGGTACGTTGAGCTCTTTGGCGATGGCCTTGAGCCCTCTCGAGATCTGCGCGATTTCCATCTGCCGTGACTCGACCTTGCCCTTGATCGACATGAGCTGCAGGTAGTCGACCATGATGATGTCGAGGCCGTGCTCCTGCTTGAGCTTCCGCGATTTCGCGCGCATCTCCATCGGATCCATCCCGGCCGTGTCGTCAATGAAGATCTTGCCGCCAGACAGGCGCTTGGCTGCATCGGCGAGATCGCGCCAGTTGCGATCGCTCAGCATTCCCGAGCGGATGAGATGGCTCGAGACCTGCGACTCGGATGAGAGGATGCGAAGGCCAATCTGCTCCTTCGACATTTCCAGGGAGAACACGCCGACCGTGTGCAGTCGCCCGGACGTCGTACGCGGTTGCCCGTTGTTGTCCGGGATCGCGATCGCCTCGGCGATGTTCATCATGAAGCTCGTTTTTCCCATCGAAGGACGGGCCGCCAGGATGATGAGGTCTCCCGGCTGGAACCCTGAGGTCATCTCGTTGAACTTGTCGTAACCGGTCGACAGGCCCGTGACGAGCCGCCCGGCGCCCTGCATCGCTTCGATGGCCTCGATGTTCCCGCGCGTGACCGTTTCGAGCCCGACGAAACCCTTCTCCGACGTTCCCTGCGCGATCTCGTACAGGCCCTTCTCCGCGATGCCCATCACCTCGGCCGGTTCGCCGGGCGCGTCGAGCGCAGCCCGCATCACACTGTTGCCCATCACGATCAGGCGGCGCAGCGTCGACTTCTCCTTCACGATGCGCGCGTAACGTTCGATGTTGGCGATGTCGGGAATGCCGTCAGTGAGCGAGGAGACATACGACGTGCCGCCGACGGAGTCGAGCTCCTTGCGCTTGGCGAGTGCTTCTTTCAGCGTGATCAGGTCGATCGGACGCGACTCGCCGGCCAGTTCCCGCATCGTCGCGAAAATTTTCCGGTGAGAGTCCTTGAAAAAGTCCTCGGTGTCGATCGTACCGATCACGCGGTAGAACGAATTGTTGTTGTGAAGGATCGACCCCAGGACGGCGCGTTCCGCGTCGTTGTTCTGCGGCAGCGGCCGGTCGAGCGATACGTCGAGTTGAGTGACTGCCATTGGACGATGTGCGTTGTAACCCGGGTTTCGGCGGCGCGGTCTCTCTCAGCAACTTCTGCACAGCTTTTCAACAACCCGCGGAGCGCCCATGGGTCAGAAGCGATGCGGGCGCCATGAAATTTTCGATGTTCCCGAATTCCGGCGAGGAAGTGCTTGACGAGGAAAACGGCGGCGGCATGTTCCTGGCCCGCTCCCGTTCATGCCGGGACAACGTCGCCGGATGGGTTGTCCGGAGCTTTCTCCAGCTCGGTGCGAAAGACCGGCAATTCGAACTCGGCGGCGTAGTCGATGCCCGGCACCTCGGCCTCGACGCGTAGCCTCCAGTAGTAAGCGTTGCTGGAGAAGCGTTCATCGCACGGCTGCGCATCCTGAGGGATGGTGAAGCTGATCGGCACGATCATCCCCTCGACGCTCGGCTGCGCCGACCCGGCCGGCAGCATTTTCTTCTCATCCCATTCCACCGTCTCGCGCACCGTCCGGCTGTCTCCGCTCCCCGACACCACTCGATGGATCAGGGAGAGGTTCGCTGCGATCCCGTCCGGCGGCAGGTCGGTGAGCCGGGCTTTGAGCGATACGTGAAATGTGCGACCCGGCTGGATCGGCAGCGAAGCGAGCCGCAATTCCGACGCCCCGAACTTCGAGTGACGCATCCATCTGTAGATGGCCACACTCAACAATGCCAGGCCGATCGCCGGAAAGATGAGACCGAGCGACGCGGCATAATTGCCCTGCTTCAGCCGCGGCAGAACCGCGACGACCACGCCCGACGAGATCAGCGTCCATACCAGCGCGAAGACCAGCAGTCCGATCCGCTGCGCGCCACCCTGCTCCCTGACAATGCTTTGCGCCCAGTCTTCACGCCACAACCACGGCGCGGCGGGATTCGCGGCGCGGAGCTTCGTAATTTCAGCATTGCGCTTCATGGCGAGCGTCACCACGACTGTCATCAGCACTGCGAACATCATGAAGATGCCACCCGCTCCGAGCTGGGTGTAGAACTGCGCGTCGTGCGCCTCGCGGGAAAATGCGGTCGCAGCCACTACGGCACCGATCAGAAAAAACGGCACCATGAACACGATCAGACATCCGGCAACCCATCCATTGACGCGCGCAACGAGCGGAACCTGTGACGGCGATGACATCGAACGATGGTAGCAAGAGTGACGACCCGTCAGCGTTTGGCTGTTCCTGACCGCTGACCCCTCGCTACCCCCTTCACCTGCGACAATAGCGGCGGAGTCCTCCAATGAAAAAGCTCTTGCTCCTGGTTTTTCTGCTCCTGCCCTCGATCGCGTCCGCCGCCGGAATCCTGCGCATCCGGGTCGATGACATGATTCATCCGATCGCCGAGGAGTTCGTAGAGCGCGGGCTGGCGCAAGCGGCAGCTTCAGGGGCGAACGCTGTGGTGATCGAACTGGAGACGCCCGGCGGCCTCGAAACATCCACGCGGAAAATCGTGGAAACGATTTTAAGGTCGCCCGTTCCGGTCATCGTGTTCGTCACTCCCAGCGGCGCGCGCGCAGCCTCCGCTGGCTTCTTCATCCTCCAGGCTGCAGACCTCGCAGCCATGTCGCCCGGAACGAACACGGGAGCTGCGCACCCCGTACTCCTGAGCGGCAAACTCGACGACGTGATGAAGATGAAACTGCAGAACGATTCGGCTGCGTTCATCCGCACCATCGCGCAGCGGCGCGGACGCAACGTGTTGATGGCGGAGAGCGCCGTGCGCGAGGCGAAGTCGTTCACCGAGGATGAGGCGCTGCAGTTGAAGGTGATCGATGTGATCGCGCCCGATCTCGCCACTCTGCTTCAAACAGTCGATGGAAGAACGATCCGGCGCTTCAATGGGACTGCGGCTATTCTGCGCACGGCCAGTCAGCCGGTGACGACGCTGGAGATGTCACCGAAGCAACGTTTCCTCTCCTGGCTGATGGATCCGAACGTCGCCTTCATCCTGCTCTCCCTCGGCATGCTCGCGCTCTGGGCCGAGTTTAATCACCCCGGCGCGATTCTTCCCGGCGTCATCGGCTTGATCTCGATCGTCCTGGCCGTCTTCGCGCTGAACCTGCTGCCGACCCGATTCGCAGCGCTGGCACTGATCGTGGTGGCGTTCCTGCTATTCGCACTCGAGGCGAAATTCACCTCGTACGGAGTCCTTGGAGGTGGAGGCGTGGTTGCCATGGTCATCGGTGCCCTGTTGCTCGTGGACGGTCCGATCCCCGAGATGCGCGTGAGTCTTTTTACCGCACTCGCGGTAGCCGTCCCCGTCGGCCTCATCGCCGTATTCCTGATGACGCTCGTGCTGCGCTCGCATCGAGCACCCGTCGTCACAGGCGTCGAAGCGATGGTCGGCCAGGTCGGCATCGCACGCACCTCGATCGAAGGCGACGGAAAGGTATTCGTGCACGGCGAACTCTGGAACGCCAGCGCCACGCAGCCGATCGCAGAAGGAGAGAGCGTGAGGATCCAGCGAGTAGAAGG
>JBKJVD010000059.1:0-13105 GCA_046590585.1 Thermoanaerobaculia bacterium
GGATTCTTCAACGTGGCAACGACGACGGTCGCGGGCCAGTAACCGAAAGTAAGACAGGCGGATTGCGACGCATTAACGGCCGTCCTCCTGAGCCAATGAACCGCGCTTTCGCGGCGACTGATGCAAGAAACCTTGGCGCTCCTGAAGGCTCGCGGGCGTCTCGCCCATGCTGGACGGCGCCCGGGCCGGCCAGTGCCCTGTTACAAATCGCGGCGACGTTGGCTCGTGCCGCGTGTTCTGCACGAGAGCAGTGCGCTGCGGCGCACGACGGGCGGGGACGCCCGCCAGCCTCCGGGTCAGCGGTGTCATTCGAAGTCGGCCGCTGCACCGCGCCGTTAGTCTCGAGCGGTGTAACCCTTGCGGATCTCCACGACGAGGAAGGGATTCAGCGGTGTGCGCGCCATCCAGCGAAAGCCGCGTCGTTTCATCAGCCTGAACATCGCGGAGAAAGGAAGGCTGAACAGGCGGCCGTGCAGGTGACCGGCAGACTGCCTGAACTGAAGGCGCAGATGTGGGCTTCGCGCGCGGACGCGGGCGTCTGCGAAGGCGGCGCGTGCAAGCGACCGGACCTCGCCGAAAGAGGGGAGGAAACCTTCCCGCAGAGAGTGAAACCGCGGCGTGCCGGGCCGGTTGCCATGCCAGAAGTCGATCGGAAAGCTGCCATGAGGGCAATCGAGAAAGATCCGGCCATCGGGGCGGAGCACGCGTCCCAGCTCGCGAATGTAGGCGGTGCGCAGTTCGCGCTGGCCTGGGAGCGGCTGCACCGCGTAGTTGGGCGCAGCGGTCTCGCTGACTCCGATGTGCTCGATCACTCCCGAACTGATGACGACGTCGAAGGAACCGTCCGGAAACGGCAGCCTCAGCGCACTGGCTACGACGAGCTTCTCGCGCGAACGCCTCTCTCTCCACTGATGCTGGCGAAGCTGCGAGAGGTCGTTTCCCCAGGCTTCGAACCCGGCATCCCGCAGGACGTCGACGGAGACTCCGTTGCCGCAGCCCGCGTCGAGAACCGACGCAGCACTGGGGAGAGACTCCCGGATCATCGGAATATAGAAATCGCGGATCCGCCTGACCGAACCGTCGAGTTCCAGTTCCAGCCCCGCGAGGTGGGTCGCGCTCAACTGGTCGATCGCCGGATCGAACGAGTCGTAGTAGACCCCTCCGGAAAAGTCAGCAATTCCGTCTACGAGTGGATAGTGCGCGCCACAGCCGAGACAATCTAAGGCGGCAGGTTTGCGCTCCAGTTCTTTCCAGCAATCAATGCAGACGAGTTCGATATTCAAGGGTTTCCTTCGATATGCCGCGGCCGCGTCAATCGACCTGGCGCAGGGTAGCGCAGCATCTTAGGCATCTGGGGCCAGGTCTTCTGTTTTCGAAATGACCCGGCCTCGGAAAAATGGAAGACCTGGCCCCCGTCCGCTCGGGCCTGAGTCCATGAACGGGAAAGAAAAAGACGAACGACTGGAGGGGCCGGGTCTTGTGTTTTTCGGAAGACCTAAACTCAGGAAGAAGAGAGACCTCGCCCCCGTCCAGAAAGACCTGACCCGGGACAATCGAAGACCTGGCCCCGTTTGCTAAAGACACGGACAGGCGCCGAGGAATCTCCATGGAGTGGTGAAAACATCGTTGAATGCGCAGCACACTGGCATTCCGCTACGAGACGTGGAGTCGAGAAACCAGGCCTCGGGTAGAGGACTCGGTTGGGGCCAGGTCTGCGGGCCCCGTCGGGCCACACCGCACGGGGCCAGGTCTTTTGTTTTCGGAAGAACCTGGGCGGCGAAAATCGAAGACCTGGCCCCCGTCCGCTGGGACGGGAGTTATGAATGGGAAAGAAGAAGACATGGCCCCCGAGTGAGTTCCGGCCTCAGCGAACTGGAACATTCCGCTACGAGACGTGGAGTCGAGAAATCAAGCGTCGGGCAGAGGACTCCGCTTGGGGCCAGGTCTTTGTTTTTCGGAAAACCTAAACTCGGGAAAATGAAAGACCTGGCCCCCGTCCGACGGGAGTCATGATCGGGCAAGAAGAAAGACATCGCCGCGCCTGAGTCCCGGTAAGGAAAAGACGTGGCCCCGGCCTGAGTCGAGCCCCAGCCTGAGTCGTGGGAACCCTGGCGCCTATACTTGCGGCGATGTCTAAACGTTCGCGAATCCTTGCGCTTCTTCCGGTCGTCGCGATCTGGCTCGGGTGCGGTGGGCGCGAGGCTCGCGTCACAAAGCAGCAGCCGGCGCCGGTGGACCTGAGTACTCCGCGCGACGGCGGGACGCTGAATCGTCATCTCGATACCGAGATCTCCACGCTCAACCCCGTGCTGGCGATCAGCCGCGAGGACCGGCTCGTGGCCAACTATCTCTTCACGCCGCTCGTGCGCCTCGATTCCGATCTGCGCCCGGTTCCCGGTCTTGCAGCCTCCTGGGTGATCTCGAACGAGGGACGTCTCTACACGTTCAAGATCAACCCGGCCGCCACGTTCTCGGACGGCACGCCGGTCCGTGCTTCAGACGTGCTGTACACGCTCAACAGGATCGTCGATCCTGCAACCGAAGCGGTGCAGGTGGCCGCTTACTTCGAACTCCTCGACCCCGCGCAGACGCACGTCATCGACGACGCCACGATCGCCATCGGCTTCCGGGAGCCGCTGGCTTCGCAACTCGGGCAATTCAACAATCTTCTCGTGCTGCCTGAGAGGGTGTATTCGAAGGGCGATTTCAAGACGGCGTTCACTTCTACCGCCGTCGGCAGCGGTCCATACAAACTCGTCAGCCGCAAACCGGGTGCGGAGATCGTGCTCGAACGCCGATCCGAATACTGGGACCGCAAGCCCTACATTCAGACGGTGATCTTCAAGGTGATCTCTAACGCCACAACCGCCTGGAACGCAGTCAAACAGGGGGACATCGACGAGACGACGATCGCTTCCGACCTCTGGATTCGCGGCAACGCCGACCCGTCTCTCCGCGATCGCCTGGAATTCCGCCGCTTTTACATGCGCGCCTACAACTTCATTGCCTGGAACGGACACGATCCACTGTTCGCCGACAAGCGAGTCCGCCGGGCCATGGCGATGTGCGTCAACCTGCCAGCGATGATCAGCAGCCTGTTCCACGGCACCGCCCGCGCGCTCAACGGCCCCTTCATGCCGGATGAATGGGCCTACAACCCGGTCGTCCCTGTCATCGCGTACAACCCTCAGGAAGCGAAGCGGGCCCTGGCCTCCATCGGCTGGCTCGATACGAACGGAGACGGCATCCTCGACCTCGGCGGAAAGCCGTTCCGATTCGAGTTCGTCGTGCTGAGTGGCAGTGCCACCGGAATGTCGTTTGCGCAGCTGTTGCAGAGCGATCTCCAGAAGATCGGCGTGAAGATGGACATCACCGTCATCGAGGGCTCCGTCGCATTCGAGCGCTTTTTCGCCGGGAACTACCAGGCCGGGTATCTCTCCTGGGAAGCAGATCCGGACCCCGATGTCTTCCCGATCCTTCACTCCACGCAGATGCCGCCAAAGGGCTCGAACTTCGTCTTCTACTCCAACCCGGATGCGGACCGGCTGATCGAAGCGGGCCGTCGGGAGATCGACCAGAGCAAGCGCACCGTCATCTACCACCAGCTTCACGAGCTGCTCGCCGCGGATCAACCGTATACGTGGACCGTCCAGGCTTCGCTCAAGTACGCCATCAACAGGCGCGTGCACGGGGTGAAGGAAAGCAGCGGTCTCGGACTGTTCACCTGGTATCCCGGGGAACTGGACTGGTGGGTGACGCCCTAGTGGAGTGGATCTGGAGATTGAACCTCAGTCGCCGGTCCTGTTCTAAACTCCAGTGATGGGGTCATTCGTGGCGCGCAGGGCGGCGACTGCAGTCGTGACATTCTTCGGAATCACGCTGGCGACGTTCCTCCTCATTCACGCAGTGCCCGGCGACCCGGTGTCGTTCTTCATCGGTAGAAGTGGCTTCCGCGTTTCTGCCGACTCGATGGCGACCGTGCGGAGTTCGCACCACCTCGATGATCCGCTGCCGATTCAATATCTTTTCTGGCTGCGCGATCTCACGCGCCTCGACCTGGGGCAGTCGATCATCAGTCAACAGCCTGTGGGAGAGCGCATCGCCGAGAAACTGCCGAACACGTTCACGCTCAACGCGATCGCCTTCCTCATCTCTGCGATGATCGGCATTCCTCTCGGAGTCTGGAGCGCGAAGAAGGCTGGTCGCAAACGGGAACAGAGCGTCAGCCTGGCGATCTACCTGCTTGCCGCGCTGCCGGCATTCTGGGTGGCTCTCCTGCTGATGCAGTTCTTCTCGGTGCGACTCGAATGGCTTCCGCTGTACGGCATGCGCGGCGCCCGCTCCCTCGTGCTGCCCGTGACGACCCTCGTGGTTTCGCAGCTGGCCATTTACGCCCGCTTCACCCGCGCCGCGTACAGCGAGGTGCTTACCCAGGAATTCATGAACACGGCCCGGGCGAAGGGGCTGTCGCCGGGAGCCGTCACCTGGCGTCATGGTTTCCGCAACGCCCTCCTGCCGCTGATCACGCTGTTCGGACTCACAGTTCCCTATCTGCTGTCGGGAAGTGTCATCGTCGAGCAGATCTTTCAATGGGACGGGATCGGGCTGCTATTCGTCGACGCCATCCTCGCGCGCGACTATCCGGTGGTGATGGCGCTGACGGTGGTCACCGCCGTCGTCACGCTGCTGGCCAGCGTCGTGACCGATCTTCTCTACGCGATGGCGGATCCGCGCATTCGAGTGGGGGAGGGGTGAGGCGCTCGAATTTCAGCGGCCTGGCCCGTGTGGCGATGGCGTGGCTGCTTCTCGTCATTGCGGTCGCGATCGCCGCACCGTTGCTCGCCCCATCGCCTCAGGAGATCGATCTCGCCAATCGCCTCGCACCGCCGGAATCAGGCCACCTGATGGGAACTGACGAACTGGGACGGGACGTCTTCTCCCGGATGATTCACGGCGCGAGGATCTCGCTCCTCGTCGGTATCGTCGCCGCCCTCCTCTCGCTCTTCCTCGGCGGACTCCTTGGCGCCCTCGCCGGCTACTACGGTGGCGTCACCGACTGGCTGATCTCCCGCCTGATCGAGGTCGTTCTCTGTTTTCCATTCATCTTTCTCGTCCTCGGCATCGTGGCGCTCTTCCGGCCATCGGTCGTCACGCTGGTCATCGCACTCGGAGTGAGTTCGTGGACCACGGAGGCGCGGTTCGTGAGGGGAGAGCTGATGCGTGTGAGAGAGACGGAGTTCGCGATGGCCGCGCGCGCCATCGGCGCGAGCGACTGGCGGATCGTGGTGCGTCACCTGCTGCCGAACGCAATCGCGCCGGCGATCATCTCGTCGACCTTCGGCGTGGCTACCGCGATTCTCACCGAGTCCGCGCTTTCGTTCCTGGGGCTCGGCGTGCCTCTACCGACACCGTCGTGGGGCAACATCGTCTCCGGCGCGCAGGAGCATGTCGACTACGCGTGGTGGCTCATCGTGTTCCCCGGATTCGTGATCTTCGCGACCGCCGCGTCGTTCAATGTTCTCGGTGACCGGCTGCGCGACGCTCTCGATCCTCGCAGCGCTACTTCTGCTGGCTGAGCCGCGCCTTGAGCTGATCGAGCACCGGCGGCGGAACGAGGCGACCGACGTCGCCGCCCAGGCGGAAGACCTCTTTCACGAGACGCGAAGAGACGAATGTATATTCGACGGCGGGGAGCATGAAGAGTGTCTCGACGCTGTCGTTCAGCTCCCGGTTCATCAACGCCATCTGCAGTTCGTATTCGTAGTCGGACACGGCGCGAATGCCCCGTACGACGACGTTGGCCTGGTTGCGCACCATGAAATCGACGAGCAGGCCGGTGAACGAGTGCACTTCGACGCCGGAAACATCGCTCGTGCATTTCGCGATGAGTTCCATCCGCTCGGCAACGGAGAACAGCGCAGACTTGCTCTCGTTCTCCAGCACCGCGACGAGAACCCGGTCAAACAGGCGGGTTCCGCGGCGGATGATGTCGAGATGACCGTTGGTGAGAGGATCGAACGAACCGGGATAGACCGCAATGCGCATGCATTGCGCATGGTAGCAGGCAAGCGCGTGGGGCGAGGGTAGACGGGCGGCCTTTCACGGCGAACATCAGACGATCCGCGGCGAGACCTCGAATCAGTTACCGCGTCCGTTCCGCCTGTTCAAAGCACCCTCGTTCACCCATTCGCGTGCAGCGGCGACCGTCTCGAATACCTGCTGCACCCAGGGCGAGGTCACGCTGGCTGCTTCGTACAGGGAGGAGAGCTGGCGGGCGATGTCATCACGGGTCGCGACCGCCACCTTGACGTCCGCACGCGACAACGCGGCGGCCCGGTCATTCGCAGCAATGACGGCCATGTCGTCTTCCGTGACGTCGAACCGTTCGACGTCAGTGAGGTCGACGATCTGGTACGCCATCTCATCAAATCGCGAATCTCCGTAGATCTCGTGATTGGCGTCCATGAGTTCCAGTCCCGTGACCCGGCCATCGAACTTCCAAACGACGCCTCTTGCTTCCCATCGAGTCGAATACGGCAAATTGCTCCCCCGGTTCCTGGTGGACCTACTCTGCCTTGCTCGCTCGGTGCCAGATCAGTATCGGCGAGCGGAATGAGGGGGTGGAAGACAAGAAGATGCGAGCTGCTTCCCGGCTTTCGCAATCGATCCCGCCGACCTAACCGGCCGGTGCAGCGGCCTGATGCGGAGCTCGCTTGTGATAGATTGCCGAGTCGATGGAACCATCTGAAGCGCGAGAAAGCACGCTCGTCATGGTTCTCCTGACCGGTGTAGCCCTCGCCTCGCTTTTCCTGGTGCGTCTTCCCGAGCCGCTGCTGATCGTTTCCGAGACTGCGCTTGCCGCGATGGCCGCGGCAGCCGTGATCCTGGCGTCCTGGGCCGTCGGATCCGGCCTCATCGCAGCCTGTGCGCGAGGGACCTCCGGAACAAAACCCGCCCTTCGCGTCGGCGAGACGTTTCTCATCGGATTCCCGGCGTTCGGAACGCTCGTCGGGATCGTAGCCTGGGTATCAGTCGCACCGGTGCCAGCACTCACCATCATCCTTGCGTTCGGGGGAGTTCTGCTCGGCTGGAAACAGCGAGCGACGTTCCGGTTCCCGCGCTCCTGGCCTCTCGCGGCCTTCGCCATCATCCCCGCCGTCGTCCTGGCGGCCGTGGAGGCAATCGCTCCAGTCGTCAGCGCAGATGAGTTGATCTACAAGCTCGCCGTGCCTCATGCCTACGAGTTGTACGGGCGAATGGTGGAGCAGCCACTGAACTCGAATTCGTATCTGGCCATGTCCTTCAATCTTGGCGACCTTCCGGCATTGATGCTCGGAGGAGCGATTGCAGCGAAGATCGTGCACTTCGGGCTGTATCTGGCCGCGCTCGCAGCCATCCGCAGGGTAGGCCTCAGGCTGTCCGCAGCCGCCGGATGGTGGATTGTCGCGGTCGTTGCCTACACGCCTGCGCTGATGGTCACCTCTGGTTGGGCCCACAGCGAATGGGGCGTCCTGGGACTGCTGGCTGTTTCGTTCGATCGATATCAGGAGTGGGCGGAAACTCGCGTCCCGGGTGAATTGATCGCATCATTCGCCGCTGCGGGAGGAGCCGTTTCGGCCAAGTACACGGCGCTCCCATGGCTGGCGCCGTTCTTCCTCATCTTTTTCTGGCGCCACCGCAAGGACAGGCGGGCGATCGTCATCGCGTCGCTGGTCCTGCTCCTCACCGGTTCATTCTTCTATCTGCGGAACACCGTGTGGACCGGTTCGCCCTTCGCGCCACTGCTGCTACCCGACGCCCCTTCCATCCAGAACTACCGTTCAGGTTACGAGCTCAGCGGATGGGTCGATCTCGTGCGCGGAAAAGACATCGCCGACCCGTCGATCACGGACGAGTCTCTCGGCATTCTGCTTCCGCTCTGCTTCCTGGCGTCAGCCTTCGCGCTGCGCAGGCGCGACCGGCCGGCGCGTGATCTCCTGCTGATCGGTGGAGCGCAGATGATCGTGCTCCTGACGATCGCTCCCGGATCCCGGAACATGCTCAACGGAATCGTCGCCTTCGCGCTCCCTGGCGCCGCCGTGATCGCCGAGTCGTGGGTCGTGAGCCGGCGTTCGATACGTGTAATTGCCGCAGCCACAGCGATGCTGGCAGCAGGCGCCCAGAGCACCATCGCCGTGAACACTCTCGCCGACGTGATTCCCTATCTCAGCGGTCACGAGGGTGAAGCCGGATATTTTTCACGGACGCGAACCTTCACGGGCGCCTATGGTTGGATCGCTCGCTCAACGCCCGCCGATGCACGGGTCCTGCTACTCGGCGAGACCCGAACTCTCTACATGCCCCGGCGTTTCGTGAGCGGTGGAAACCTCGACGGACCGCGCGTCGCACATTGGCTCGCCAGGTTCACCACCGCAGATGCGATGGCAGGTGAGCTCAGGCGTGATGCAGTGACGCACGTACTCTTTCACGCCCCGTGGTATCGCGTTCAGTCTCCCGGGATGCAGCCGTTCAGCATGCTCGAAGGAGAACTCGGCCTGAGTGTGTCGCCAGCCACTCACGCACTCCTCGGGGAACTCTTCCGCAAGCACACCGTGCTTCGTTATCGCGATCGCGAATACCTGATCTTCGAGCTGAAGCCGCAGCCACGTTTATCCCGCCGATACCCTGCAATCCGATGAGATGAAACCCGCGATCGTGATCCGGTGCGTCGCGGTCCGCTTTTTCCCATGGTCAACGTCTTGACGACCGGGCATCGGAGGCCTACACTATCGTCAGTTCGTATATCTCGATCTGGTGGGAGGGGTGGTGATGCGGCAGAGACTTGAGGTAAAGCGCACGAACCAGGTCGTCAAAGGCCGCCTTCTCTCCACGCTTTTCAAGGCACTGCCTGGAGCCTGGATCGATCCGAAGCAGAACGAGCTGGTGTCTCTCTACCGACTGCGCTATCGCATGGCGATGGACGAGCAGAAGTTCGATACTGCGATGATCTTCCTCAACAAGATCCTCGAACTCGATCCCGCCAACCTCGATGCCAAACTCTGCAAGGGCGAGATCTATCACCGCTTCATGAACGACTACACCCGTGCCATCGAGCAATACAACAAGGTCATCCGGATGAGCACGGAACAGCAGGACCACACCATCCACCTCCGCGCGCGCGCCGCAATGTCGGAGATCATGGAACTGCTCTCGTAGCCACATCACACTCAGAAATGCGGACCTCCCGGATGTTCAGTGGGTGACGGGGTAAGACCAAGATGGCGCGGAGCACTTTGGACTGCGGCCACTTCAGTGGCCGCTTTTGTGACGGGACGGACAGGTCACGCTAACGTCGCACCCGACCAATCGGCAGCGGTGGGCCAGCGCATACCCGCTTCGTAGCACGGACCTCTCACCTTGCCACAAAAGCTGCCACTGAAGTGGCAGCAGTCCAAAGCGAATCGGGGAACGCCGATCGGTCCCACTCCAAACCCGGAAGGTCCACAAACGCGAAGGCCGCCCAACCCGGGCGGCCTTTTTTCGTCGCAGCGCTTCCCAACAGCCGATCGCCAACAGCCACTAGCCTGGAGTCACCGGTCGCGTTCCATCACGAAGTCGAGCGCCATCTCCAGAGCCTGCCGTGCGGGCGAATCAGGGAACAGCGCCAGTGCGGCACGTGCACGGTCGGCATAGCCACGCGCGATTGAGCGAGCCTCGTTGAGCGCGTCGTAGCGCTCGACAATCGCCAGGATGTCGGCCGGCTCGACGCCGTCGAACGAGTGCGATTCTGCCACATGAGTAATCAGCGCCCGCTCACCTTCCGAGGCCCGTGGCATCGCCAGGATCAGTGGCAAGGTGACCTTGCCTTCTCTCACATCCGACAGTACAGGCTTGCCGAGGACTTCTTCACTGGAGGTGAAATCGAGGATGTCGTCGATCAACTGGAAGCAGATGCCGAGGTTGTAGCCGTAGTCGTGCAGGGCCTCCGAATGGGTCGCGGAGACTTCCGTGAGATAGCCGGGGATGCGGCAGCAGGCGCCAAACAGCGCAGCCGTCTTCCGATGCACGATGCCGAAGTAATCATCGACCGTGAGGTCGGCGCGCCCGTTCGTCTCGAGCCCGAGGATCTCGCCCTCGATCATCTTGATGGTGACGCTGGAGAGGAGGCGAAGGATTTCGATGCTGCCGTTGCCGTCCTTGAGGGCCATGTCCATCGAGTTGATGAACAGGTAGTCGCCGACGAGCACGGTGAGATTGTTGCCCCATTTGTGATTGATCGAGTCACGGCCGCGGCGAAGATCCGCCTCGTCGATCACGTCGTCATGGACGAGCGTGGCGGTGTGAATGAACTCGACGACCGCTCCGTAGAGCACGTCGCGACTCCCTTCGTATCCAAGCATCTGCGACGCGAGCAGCAGCAGGGCAGGGCGGAGGCGCTTGCCGCCGCCGGCGAGGATGTGCTCGCCGACTTCGTGAATCGTGCGGATCTCCGAACGGAAATTGCGGCGCATCTCCTCGTCCACGAGCTGCAGCTTCGGCGCAACCAGCTCGAGGAGCCGCTCGGCACGGGAGGCCTGTTCGTGGAGGGAGTGGGGAACGGTCACTGGGTCACACAATACGCGAAGGGAGCGCGAGCGCTCAACCGCGATAGTTCGTAAACTGCAGGGGAATCCCGAAATCCTGTTCCTTCACGAGGCTCATGGCACGCTGGAGATCGTCCTTGCTGCGGCCGACCACCCGCACCTGGTCGCCCTGGATCGAGGCCTGGACCTTGACCTTTGCATCCTTGATCGCCTTCACGATCGCCTTGGCCTGCTCGATCTCGATGCCCTGCGCGATCGTGGCCTTCTGGCGCACGGTGCCCATCGTCGCCGCCTCAATCTTTCCGTAGTCGAGCGACTTGAGCGAGACCTTACGCTTGACCAGCTTCGTCTCGATGATGTCCTTGAGGCTGATCAGTTTCCCTTCGTTGTCGCTGAGCAGCACGAGCTCTTCGTCCTTGAGCTCGATCTCGCTCTTGCTGCCCTTGAAGTCGAACCGCTGCGCCAGCTCTTTCTGGGCCTGCTGCACCGCGTTCACGACTTCCGCCATGTCGGTCTTGGAGACGATGTCGAACGAGAACTCCTGCGCCATGGAAACTCCTATTGTGCCTGGACGACTTTCACGCCGGCGGGCGGCACGAATCGAAAGGCCTCGGATGAGACGATCTGCGGATGATATCCCGAGAATTCAAAGGAGGTCCGGTTCCCGGTCCGGTCGCTGTAGTCAATGCGCCTCACCAGATGATCGGCAGGAGTGATGGTGATCGTCGCGACCCGTACCATCCCGGCCGCGTTGCGCGCCTGCATCGTCGTGATGACCAGGTTTCCCTGACGTTTCTCGCTGACCTTGAAGTTCCGGCCGCGAGCCGCCGCGTCGCCGAGCAGCAGAAAGGGGAGGTCGCGCCTGGCGGCGTCATCGACGGTGGCCACGGTCACCTGGCGGTCGGCGGGAACGAAGAATGAAGAGCGGGTGCCGTCGAACACGAAGATCTTCTGCTCGGGAACCTGATACGTCCATCGCATCTGGGGGAGGGTTCCGAACAGCACGACACCGCTTTCAACCTGCGCCTTCCTGAATCCTTTCGGCGTGAAGCTCTGCGTGAATTGAGCTTCCTTCCCGGCGACGGCTTTCGCGGCGCGATCAATCTCGAGCTCCGCGGCCGCGAGCGATCCGGACAGCAGTACGGTCACCAGGGCAGCCGTCACTCGTGTGTGCAGTCGACAGTTCATGAGTCTCCTCCGCCGAAATGCGTCGAGGTTGTGCCAGAAGCGGACTACAGCTTCTCGACTTCAATCGACACGATGGCGGAGTTCACAACAAAGATCCTGTCGTTTTTGCTCCGGTCGTGCGGATAGAGGAAGAAACCATTGCGCTCGGGATTGTAGGTGGCAATCCCGCGGATGACCTCGCCGTCGCTGAACTCGATCGAAACCGTGCTGCCGCTGGTCGCGGTTTCGTCTTCGTCGGCATGCGGATCGCGCGGAAAAAAGATCGCCTTGAGATCGCTGTAAGGAATCTCAGTCGTCGAGCCGTCACCCGAAAAGACCTGGATGGTCTCGTGACCCGGATCGATCCTCGAGACCTCCACACGTTCGGTGCGGCCGTCGCGGAAACGGAGTACTGCTGGTATCTGTTCCATCAAAAAAGTTCGAGCCCCCACAAGTCGTGGAGGTGAATGATACCTTCGACGCGCCCATCATCGTCAGCAATGAACAGCGACGTGATCTTGCGCTCCTCCATCAGCTGCAGCGCGACCGACGCAAACTCCGCCGCGGAGACCGTGACGGCACCGCTCCGCATCGACTCACCCGCGGTCCTGCGGAGAACCTGTTCGTCCTTCTGAAGGAGCCGGCGCAGGTCGCCATCCGAGATGACCCCCTGCAACCGTCCGTCCTCGTCGACCACCGCTGCGATCCCGAATCCCTTCTTCGACATCTCGTAAATGACGTCGTGCATCGAGGTATCGAGCCGCACCGCAGGGAGTTGAGGGCCCTGATGCATCAGGTCTTTCACTCGAAGGAATCGCTTTCCTAGCTTTCCGCCCGGATGGAGAAGCGCGAAATCCTCTTCCTTGAAACCCTTCCTCTGGAGCAGCGCCATCGCCAGGGCGTCACCCAGCGCCAGCGTCGCCGTCGTCGAAGCAGTGGGCGCCAGCCCCAGGGGACAGGCCTCCTCGGAGACGGCAGCGGAGAGGTGATAGTCGGCACCGGTGGCGAGGGTGGAGGATGGTTTGCCGCTGATCCCGACGATCGTCGCGCCGATCCGCTTCATGGTCGGGATCAGTCGCACCAATTCCTCGGTTTCTCCCGAGTTCGAAATGCCGAGGACGATGTCGCCTGGCACGATCATCCCCAGATCTCCATGCAATGCCTCGGTGGGGTGCAGGAAGAACGACGGCGTTCCGGTCGAGGCGAGCGTCGCGCTGATCTTCTTGCAGATGATCCCCGACTTGCCGACCCCCATCGTGATGACCCGGCCCGCACTCGCGTGGATTTTCTCGACCACCTCGACGAAGGTTCCGTCGAGATGCTCCAGCAATCCGAGAATCGCGGCAGCCTCCACTTCAATGACACGTCGCGCTTCA
>JBKJVD010000050.1:0-7978 GCA_046590585.1 Thermoanaerobaculia bacterium
GCGGTTCTTCCCCTGCTCCTTCGCGGCAAACAACGCAGTATCGGCCTGCGCAAGCGGGATTGACCACGAGTCCTCGGTGCCATCGATGGAGGCGATCCCCAGGCTGATGGTCAGGTCGTGGGCCAGATCGCCGAAATGGAATCGGTGCGCATCGACCTGTGTCCGCAGGCGCTCCGCCACTTCCATCGCCTGCTCGGGCGTCATCCGTTGCAGCAGCACGGCGAACTTGTCACCGCCGAATCGAGCGAAAAAATCCTCGGGACGAAGTGTCGTTCGAATGACGCTTACGAGTTCGGCGAGGATCTGGTCACCACCGAAATGACCGATTGCATCATTCACGAACTTCAGGTTGTCCACATCGAGCAGCAGCAGCGTTCCAAGCTTTCCCTGCTTCGCCTGCCGGCAATGGCGCTCGATCGCGCCTTCAAGCGCACGCCGGTTCGGCAAGTCGGTCAGCGGATCGTGAAGTGCCAGATGAAGGATCTGTTCTTCCTGACGTTTCCTGGCGGTAGCGTCCTGTTTCACCGCGATGAAGTTCGTGATCTGCCCATCGACATCAAGCACGGGAGTAATCGTCTGTTCATCGATGTAGATCGAGCCGTCCTTTCGCCGGTTGTGCAACTCACCACGCCACACCATCCCCGCGCTGATCGTGTCCCACATCTGCCGGTAGAACGCGGATCCGTGATTGCCCGACTTCAGCATGGACGGCTTTTGTCCGATGGCGTCTTCTGAGGAGTAGCCGGTTACTTGAGCGAAGGCCCGATTCACCCACTGGATCACTCCGTCCGCGCCCGTGATGACGATTGCGTTCGCGGCCGATTCGAGAGCCGCGAGGTGGAGCATGATCTGGCGCTGGTCCCAGGCAGCGAGAATCGAGATCGCGATCTGGTCAGCGAAGGCGATCAGGTCCTTTGTGATCTCGGGATTGATCTTCGTGTGGGCGAGGGTGAAAAGCGTGATTGCGCCGAGGACGCGCCCATGGACCACCAGGGGAATCGCCAGCGCGGACGTCAGCTCAGTGGCCACTCCCATATCCCGCCCTTGCAGAAAATGCGGGTCGCTTTCGAGTTGGCGCCATTGCATCTCACCGGTTCGAATGGCGGTTCCCGTCGGACCGCGTCCGGCGGGAGTGTCATCCCATCGGACCTCGATACCATCCAGCAGCCTGGCGCTCGGACCAGCGGCCTGACGGATCGTGACGCTGCCGTCCTCTCCTTTCAAGCTGAGCTGAACGAGTGGATATCCATAGAGACGTGAGATCTCTGAACAGGTGTAGGCAAGCAGTTCATCGAGCCGTTCATTCTTCAGGATACGGCGGTCGATCTCGTGGACCAGTCGTTCGAATTCCTTGCGGCGGCGGCGCGGCGCAATGTCACGCGCCAGAATCACCACGCAGCGCTCGTCGTCGATTTCCGCCGCGACGGCACTGAACTCGACGGGAAACCGCGTACCGTCCTTCCGGCGATGTTCAGCCTCGAGCATGATGGTCGCTGCATCCGTTGCAATCAGTTCGTCCGGCGACCATTCCTGGGCCGGGCAGATCGCCTCGAGGGGAAGTCCGTTCATGCCATCCCGGTCGTATCCGTAGGCGACGGCGGCTGCACGGTTCGCGTCCCTGATCCGGTGGTCCGGCCCGATGAAGAGGGCGATCTCGTCGCTGTGTTCCGAAAGGAGGCTGTACCGACGGAGGCTGATCGAACCACCCTTCAAGACGGTGTGGAGCAGCAACACAGTCAGTCCAAACAGGAAGACATCCTCGACCAGTTCCCACCTGCGGAACGCCGGTGCATCTCCGATCGCCGCATGCACGGCAATCGCGATGATGGCCAGCGTCGCGTAGGCGTAGACCAGGTAGCGTGAGCTCCCCTGTAACACCATTCGCTTGTGAGAGCGGAAGGGTACACTTCTCTCAACCTCTCCTGCTTCGGCGGCTGTCCCTTTCCGTGGCATTTCACGTGCTCGCATGGCGTCGATCACATCGTCAAGGCGGTGGCGTGATCGTCGTGTGATGTTAGTCACGACCGAGCGTGAGCTGTGACGTGTGGGCCCTTTGGCGCGATCTCTATAGTCAGCATCGGGAGATCTCCATCATGCCGACGCCCTACAATCTCGACGTCCACGATGACTGTTCAGAATGCAGCGTTCGGAAGGATCGGCTGTTCTGTAATCTCGCCCCGGAGAGTCTCAAGGCTCTCGATGGAATCAAGTTCACTGGGATTTACCCGAAGGGCTCGATGCTCTTCGTGGAAGGGGAGAATCCACGAGGCGTATTCATTCTCTGCAGCGGGCGCGCGAAGCTCACCACCTCGTCCACGGAGGGGAAGACGCTCATTGTCAAAATCGCCGATGCCGGCGAAATTCTCGGCGCGAGTTCGGCGATCCTCGGCAGGCCGCACGAAGTCTCGGCGGAAACGATTGAACCGTGTCAATTGAACTTCATCAAGCGTGAGGACTTCCTGAAATTTCTGAGCATGAACGTGGATGTCTGCATTCATACGGCAGAGCAACTCAGCGAAAAGTACCAGGCCGCACAACGCGACCTTCGCTCACTCGGCCTTTCCCAGACGACCTCGGTCAGGCTGGCCCGCCTGCTGCTCGAATGGGGCACGTCGAGAGGAGAGGTGACCCCGCAGGGGATCCGCATCTCGCTCTTGTTCACGCATGAAGAAGTGGCCCAGATGATCGGCACGACCCGCGAGACAGTGACGCGGATCCTGAGCAGCTTCAGGAAGAAACGCCTGATCGAGATGAAAGGCGCCACGCTCCTGATTCTCGACAAGCTGGGGCTCGAGAAGGTAGCGGGCGTCAGCGCATAGACGGCGTCGCAACTCGTGGGTGAGATTCTTTGAACGGGCTTACCGTAAGAACCCACTGGCGACGATCGCTACGGTGAGCATTCCCATGGCGAGTTCGGTGATGCCCGTTCGCTTCGCTGAGAGCCGGCGGAGTTTCACTGCGAACAGGGCCCGGCCGAGTAGAAGCAGCATTGCGACTACAGCCGCAGCGGGAAGGATTCCGCCCTGAAAGAGCGCAGCAGTCACCAGCACGGCGGCTACGTGTGCGAGCACTGAGGCCGCGAAGGAACTCTTGCCGAGAGTCGTGCGCACATGAATGACAGCTGGGATCGCCCGGCACGCCGTGACGGCCCACAGCGCATACGCAAGCGACGACGGGCCGTGTCCTGCGAGTATGACGGCGGCGCCTGCCGAGCCCACCATCATTGCCGCCGCGATCTCAGCGGAGAGCACCCGGCCGGGCGAGCGGAAATCGCAGGCGACCATGACTCCGAGAAGCGGAGAAGCCAGCAGCATCGGCATGAGTACGGCGCCTCCGGTCTTCACGGCCGGCCAGAGGAGTGCTGCCACGGCCGCCGAAGCGAAGAACAGAACCAGCCACTCGCAGGCGATCGTGCGAGGGAATCGGCGCTTGCGGCGATGGTCCCGGACTGCCAGGTTGAGCGGCTGGCGAAGGAGAAAGGCGCAGACCGCTGCGAGCGCAATCAGCGAGCCGGCCGCCGATGGGAGGATGATCAGGGCGAGGACGAGCGGCTCGAGGAGCAATGACCATCCACCGTGCTCCACCGGCATGACCAGAGGCCGGATGGCAACTGGCCGTGGAACGGGCATGCGAAGGGCGTCCGCTGCAAGAGGCTGGTTAGTCCGGCCAGTCGAGAAGTCCGGCGCCAGAGAGTCAGATACCGGGAAGAAAGGCGCCTGCATACCGAGGAGTATGCGGTCCACACCATCCCGGAGCCATGACATCCGTCATACGTAGATTCGCTGGCTGTCGCTGGTGTGACGCAGCGCGTTCTCGATGGCGATCGCGCGTGGATACAACACGTTATTCTCCAGGTGCATGTGTTCGTGGAGATGCCTCTCGAATGTGCGAAGGTCCAGCCTCAACGCCGCGATGCCGTCGTCGAGTGGAAGTTCGCCTGCCAGGTCTCGAAGGTCGCGAACCCGATCGCGAATGATCTCGTGTTCGATGACCTCACGTAACACGCGTGCGCTGATCCGGGTCTGTGGAGGCTTCACGGCAAGCGATGAAGCGGCGGCCTCGAGGTTGTCCACGATCGGGAAGAGTTCCTGCTCTTCCGAAGAGGCGTGCTCGACGATGGTCTCATCGAGGGTCAGTTCCAACTCATGCATCCTGCGCAACAGTGGGAGAGGCCCGAGACGCACGATCGCCGCATCGATGCCGAGCCGGATTCGAGGGAACAACTCCGCCAGCATGTACTGGTGATCGACTGCGAGGAAGATCGTCAGCCCCGAGAGCGACGCATCGTTCCAGACGGAACTGCTGGTCCGCGGCTCGATCT
This sequence comes from Thermoanaerobaculia bacterium, assembly GCA_046590585.1. Classification (GTDB taxonomy): domain Bacteria; phylum Acidobacteriota; class Thermoanaerobaculia; order Gp7-AA8; family Gp7-AA8; genus JBKJVD01. The sequence goes on from JBKJVD010000050.1 coordinate 4,322, forward strand.
CGATCATCGTCATCAGTTCCATCGAGGTCAGCCCTACGCTGGCCGCAACGTTCTTCAGCGTCGTCGCACCAGCACACGCGTAGTCGATTCTGAGGTCTTCGAAGATTGTCTTTGCCTGGGGCGCTGTGCGGATGACTTCAATGAGCGTCATGTCTGAAGTGAGGAGCCTTTCGTCAGGTTGCATGCGAGCCTCCGGGAATTACCATAGGGCCATCGAGTCGCCGGCACAGCGCCTCGGCTCACCGGTCGAACGTGCGCCAGGTCACATGCGGCGTGCCGATCCGTCATTCGCGCCGGTGATTGCCCGGCCATTCGGAGGACCTGTCGAGTCTCGTGGGCATTGAGGCAAACGAGACTCGTCACGGCAATCCGAAGGCGCGTTTACTGGAGAGGGGACTCAGGTCACGAGCATGAGTCGAGCTCAGTCGAGGTTCAGTTTCCAGAGAATCCTGCCGGCGGTATCGATCGCGGTGATTGAACGCTTCATCGATCCGTTTCCCATCGAGCCGTTGTACATTCCGTCTCCGGTGTTGAGACCGTCCCGCTTCATGGTCGTGACGTACACGCCACCTGCGTACGGGTCCACCACTGCGGCGAATCCATCGAGCTCCAGCTGCCATTGCATCGCTCCCGATGTTGGAGAGAGTGCGATCAGGCGCGGAGTCTGGTCGATTGCGCCGTTGCGTCCGGCCCGGCCCATGTCGCTGTAGCTGGTGACGAACAGGAGATTGCCCGACAGCACCAGTTGACTCATTCCGCCATCGAGCTTCGTGGTCCACGCGACCGTGCCACTCGGGCGGATCGCAACGATTTCAGCCGTTCGCGTCTGCGTAGCAGTCGCCGAGGTTCGCATCGTGTAAACCACACCGTCAGTTCCGACAGCCAGCGAACTGCGCATGGCGGACATCGTGTCCATCGCGCCGATCGCGCCCATCATGCTCGACGGATCGCCCGCAGGGTTCGACGGAGAACCCTGATGATTCCCACCGCTTCCACCGCCCATCATCTGCGCGGTGGCCACCTGTGCAACCAGGCTTATTGCAAGAACAGCGAGTCCAGTCTTTCCAATCATTCGGTGTCTCCTTCTTACTGACTCGAGTAGAAGCTCTGAGGCCTACAGGTCGTTGTGACGCGGCGCATGAGGCGAGGTGACGGGGAGTCGGTTCCTCGGGTTCCTCGGGGTTCCTCGGGGTTTCTGGTCCGCGGGCGTGCCGCTCCCTGCGCTTTGTGTCAGACGGCCCTGCTGCTGAGCCAGTTCCTGAATGTGATGCGGGTTTCGAAGCGCGCACGAGTTCAAGTGGCCGTTGGACGACCCCGTCCGACGGTCGAGGGCGCCCGGGCCCTCGACTGCCCTGTCGAAACTCAGGTCAGCGTGGATTTGCGGGGCGGCGAACTCCCGCCGTCGCGATTATTTACAGGGCAGCGTGCGCCCGGGCGCGCCCGACCGTCGGACGGGGTCGTCCAACGGTTTTTTCGTTCCAGCGCTACTGCTACCCACTGAAAGCCCGGATGGCGTGCGTGAGGAGTTCCTCGGACCGCCTGGACGCACGAAGCAGCCTCGCGCATTCGACACCTGCCTGGCCCGCTCCGTAAGTTAAGCTGAGAACGACCATGGGCAAACCACTCAAGCACAAGCGTCGCGCCCCGAAGAGCAGCCGGGCAGGCTGCCAGCTCTGCAAGCCGCACAAACGCAATGGATGCGAAGAGCATACAAAAAGTGATCTCGTTCGCATCCAGAGAGCCGAGTCAACACGCGAGGAGTAGTGCTTCGGCGTGGCGCGGCTGATCTGAGTCGGTTCCTCGGAGTTCCTCGGCAGATCGCCGCAGCTACGATGATCCGGACGCCGTCGGATATCCGCGACGGCGCCATTCCTGAAACCCACCCTGCAGCGCACCAGCGCTGGTGACTCCGCGCTGCTCGAGAATCCTGATGGACGCGCCGCTCGACTCCTCGTTGGGGCAAAAACTCCGCCGTCTTCCAGAAAACTCCCAGTGTTTATGCGGGTTGGCTGACTGAAGGCTCTCTCGCTTCAAGGGCACTGTGATCTTCCTTCTCCCCGCGGGAGAAGGGAGACAGCTTGCACGCGGCTCCTTCGAAACGACCGGCATCGTGCATGAACGCCGTGACTTCGCATCTCCCCTTCGAATGTGAATGGCGTAGCACACGGAGCGCACCCATTCCATTGATGCCAGACGAAACAAGTGTCTTGTCCCCAGTCGCCGCGAAGCGTGGTTCATTGGCTCAGGATGACGTGGAGCGAGGGCGCTTGAACCGCGCCGTCATCCTCGCTCCAACGGTGCAACGCACTCTTCGCCGGCTTCAGCGCGCGCCCGGTCAGACCTCAGTGATGTACGACCGTCCGCGCGGACGTCGTTTCCATGCGACGTAGGGGCGGGCCAGTTGGCGGAGCGCTTCGTTCTTCAACGCGAAGACGTTGTCGGCGAACGTCGCTTCGACGAGTCCGGCCGCTTCTTCCGGTTGCACGACGAGCGAGACTTCGATGGGGAGGATCCCGATCGGAAGACCAGCGCGCCGGCAACTCTCGTGAAGGTATGCGAAGACTTCCTTCATTTCGTCAGGGTGGGGTGGCTGTTCAGCCTCCATCTGGCTACCCGCGGTAGGGCGGAAGATGCAGACCGTGGGAAAGGCGCCCGCGTTCACGATCCGGTCGATCCCGCGCTTCGTCGCTTCGACCGGCTCCACGCCGGCGATGATTTCTCCCGACACCCGGCCGCGACCGAGCTTCCTGGCCGTGTACTCCATCGCTTCGAAAAATGCGTGCTGGCCGACCGTCGCCGCCTTGCCGGGGCAAAGCGCTGCGAACACCTTCGGGTCTTCGAACTCGTAACAGAACGAGAAGTGGTCAGTCCCTGCATCGATCAGGTCGTCGTATGCGTGGAACGAGTGTTTGGGAACCGGAATGGCCTGAACGCCGATGAAGCCTCCGACATTGGTGCGGACCGCGCGAACGAAAGGTTCGCACTGCCGGAGACCATGAGTGTTCTCGTGATCGGGGCGGTCTTCGAAGTGGTACCCGGTATTGAAGTGCGTGAAGAGACATCCGGACTCATCGCGAGCCGCACGCGCTACTTCGATGACATCGATCAATCGCTTGCGGGATTCTTCAACGGCGCCGACGTTCCCGCCCGTCGTGCAGAACTTACATGCCAGGGACTCTGACGCGGACCAGTAGAGGCATCGTTTTGAAACGTAAATGGCGAGGTAGTTTCCCTGCATCACGCCGACGCGGTTCATCGGTACGTCCGCGCTCGTATGCCTCGAGTACCACGCCGGTTCCGGAGGCACCGTCACTTCGTACTCATGGTTAACCCGCGAGTCGACGACGAAGAAGCGGTCGTCGCGCTGGTGCAGCACGAAGGGTGACCGCCGCGCGAACGTCTCCGTCACGGGGACGTTCACCCAGATCGGCTTGGGGCCGCCCGGGATGACGATCTCGAGACCCGAACCGAGCCCGGCGCGTGTGCGGGTAATTCGGCGCCCGGTTTCTTCAGCATGGCAGGTAGAATCGATGCGCATCCCGCGGCAGAACAGCGCGATCTCGAGTTCGACGGGCTTGTACATGTCCGTCATTGGAGCGGGTGTCGCGATGCTCGTGCATGACACCTGTCACACGCCAGTGTGACGCGATTGGGTGA
>JBKJVD010000035.1:0-2478 GCA_046590585.1 Thermoanaerobaculia bacterium
GCGATCTCCTTCGGAGTCCGTCCGCTCTGCCCCGGTTCACGCTGCCGGATGAGCCAGGCGTTTTCTGCGAAGCGGCATGCGTCAAGGAAGAAGGGCTTCTCGAAGATCGTGCAAAGACGACGGACCTCCCTCAGGTTCTCGAGCGAGACCGGCTGCCCTCCGCCTGAGTTGTTCGTCACCGTCATCATGACCAGCGCGACGCGATCTCCCTCTTCGATCAACGTCCGCTCGAGCGCCTCGAGGTCGATGTTTCCCTTGAACGGATGCTTCGACTCCGGCATCCGCCCTTCCTCGATCACCAGATCGCGCGCCTCAGCGCCGCGATACTCGATGTTGGCTCTGGTCGTGTCGAAGTGAATGTTGTTGAGGACGATGTCACCAGGCCCCAGGAGTGATTCGAACAGGATCCGCTCCGCCGCCCTGCCCTGATGAACGGGAAAGATGTGATCGTAACCCGTCAGTTCCCTCACGACGTCGTGGAAGCGATCGAACGACCGGCCACCAGCGTACGACTCATCACCCTGCATGAGTGCGCCCCACTGCGCCGCCGACATTGCACCTGTCCCCGAGTCCGTGAGCAGATCGATCGTCACTTTGCTGGCGCTCAGCATGAAGACATTGAAGTGCGCCTCGCGAAGAGCGAGTTCCCGCTCTGCACGTGTAGTGAACGGGATCGGTTCTACCGCCTTGATTCGGTACGGCTCCATCGGATAGGTCATCGTCTGTCCTTCATGCCTGCTTGAATGTTCGGACTCGCGCGATGTTGCGGAGCACCCTTTGTGCTACGCACCGTTCATCGCCCGATCAGCGTGCGCCAGCCGAGACGCCGGCGTGCTGACCCCCGTTACCGAGCCTCGTGACCTGGCTCACACCCCGATGTGAGTCCCGTCATCCACGGCATGCACGAGGGTGGCGACAATGACAGCACGGGGGTGAACCATGTGTCTCGGATCTCCTTGCCGGATCATCAGCATTGCCGGCAATACAGCAGTCGTAGAATCGTGGGGCAGGCGCCATGAGGCGTCACTGGCAGAGTTGCAGGAGCATGTCATCCCCGGCGACTTCATCATCGAGCACCTCGGGGTCGCCGTCCGCAGAATCCCCGCCGCAGCCGTGGACGAGACGATGGCGATGTACGAAACCATCCTTCCCGAAGCCGGGGGCGAACTGTTCCAAGAAGAGTCCCTCCACGAAGAAGTCCCTGTCCTTGCGCCGGCCTGAGGCCTGCGCGTAGCAAAAGAGGAGAATCATGGCTACGTTCGATCCGCATCCGATCGTCATGTGGGAACTGACTCGCGCCTGCGATCTTCATTGCAGTCATTGCGTCTCGGGAGCCGGCGAACGCCGGGATCCGAACGAGCTCACCACCTACGAGGCATACAAGGCGATCGATCAGATTGTCGACTTGAAGCCACGCGAGCTGGTCATCACGGGCGGCGACCCGCTTCGGCGGAGCGATCTCGAACAGCTCGTGAACTACGCACGCAGGAGGGGCCTCGAGCCCTCCGTCGTCGTCAGTCCGAGCAGCCTTCTCACCGCGGACGCCATCAGCGGACTGCAGCGTTTCGGCCTGACGCGCATGATCTTCAGCATCGACGGCTCCACGCCGGAGATTCACCAGACGGCTCACGGGGTGACCGGCACTTTCACCGCGACACTTCACGCCATGTACGCCGCGAAATCTGCTGGTATGACCGTCGAGGTGAATACCCTCGTGACGCGGCAGAACGTCGACGATCTTCTCGACATCGTCGCCCTGCTTCGCCCCATCTCGATCAAGCGCTGGAACGTGCACTTCCTCGTGCCTGTCGGTGGGGCCACTGGCGTCGATGCAATCACGGCCGCCGAAGCGGAGCGCACCTTCGCCCGGTTGACCGACATCAGTGCCAGCGAAACGTTTGGCGTCCGCGTGATCGAGGCGCCGCAATACCGTCGCTTCCGGTTGCAAAGGGATCTGCGCGAACGACTCGTGGGATCCGCGGCCGCAGCTGAGACATGGCCCGATTTCACGGGGTACGAGTCCGACGCCGCAAGCGAGCCTGGTGGGCTCGAGACGATCGATGGCGCGCGGAACTTCGTCTATATCTCTCACGCTGGAGATGTCCGAGCCAGCGAGTTCCTGCCGCAGAGTGCGGGAAACCTCCGCTACCGTTCACTGGACACGATCTATCAGCGTTCGGATCTTTTCGTCGCTCTTCGTGATCCCTCTTCCCTGAGCGGCACCTGTGGAAGATGCGAGTATCGCCACTCATGCGGCGGATCGCGCGCCCGGGCCTGGGCGCTGACTGGCGACCTTTTCGCCTCTGACGCACTCTGCGCTTATGAACCGGGCTCTCAGATACTCGCAGCAGTCGGGCATAGCTCGGAGGCGAGTGCATAACCTCGCGATGCAGCGTACGTGATCGACCTGCTGATCGGATGCCTTGCCGGTATCTTCATCGGTGCGACAGGGATCGGCGCGGGATCGATCCTCACTCC
>JBKJVD010000242.1:0-9221 GCA_046590585.1 Thermoanaerobaculia bacterium
GTTCCTCGGAGTTCCTCGGAGTTCCTCGGGTTCCTCGGGTTTCTCGGGTTCCTCGGAGTTCCTCGGGTAGCGTCGATCTGGAGCTGAGCGACTCGCGGCATACCGACGCAGGTTGAAGCGACGGAGATCATGCAAGTACCCCTTCTCCCGCCGCAGCGGGAGAAGGTGGCCAGAGGCCGGATGAGGGAGCCCTGTTGATCCTTCCTGCACTCGTGCTCAGGGGGATAACTCCGCGTGCTGCTCTCATCTGGACGACCTGGGTGCACGCCCTCATCCGGCCTTCGGCCACCTTCTCCCGTTGCGACGGGAGAAGGGGTACACGAGCGAGTTACGTCGAGGGCATGTTTGCGGTGGACCCATGAGCACGACCAAATGCAGGGTTCGTCCTTGCCACCCCGAGGAACCCGAGGAACTCCGAGGAACCCGAGGAACCGATTCACCCGTGAATCTCCACCGTGCCCGCAGTGCCGTCCATTGTCACGGTGTCGCCGTCTTTGAGCAGCGCAGTGATTCCGCGGATGCCGACGATGGTGGGGATGCCCATCTCCCGCGCGACGATCGCGGAGTGGGAGAGGATCGAGCCGCGTTCGATGATGAGGCCGGAGATGGAGGGATAGAGGGGCACCCAGCCGGGGTCGGTACGCTCGGCGACGAGAATCTCGCCGCTGAGGCGCAGGTCGCCGTCCGGGGAGCGCAGCACTCGAACTTTGTTCGTCAGTCGTCCAGGCGAACAGGCGGTTCCGTGCAGCAGGCCGTCTGCGTGAGCCTCGACCGGGACCGCTCGTCCTTTGAGGCGATTGCGGTGATACGCCATCCCGAACGTCTCGAAGCGTTCATCCGGCGGCACCTCGGCGCGATGACGTGCCCACTCGGCCTTGCGCAGCGCAACCAGCCCGCGCAGATCGGTGGTGAGTGCCGTCCCCTTGACGAAATCCCAGAGCTCCTCGAGTCCGAGGTAGAAGACGTCTTCGGGCGCGTCGATGACACGCGCGGCGGTGAGGTGATGGCCCATCGCGCGAACGACCTCGCGCACGAGGCCGAAAATGCGCGTGCGGGCGAAACGCATGTTCTCGCGGTTCTTCACGCCGAGCCGCGCACATCGCAGGACGAACAGGAAGAGAGATCGCTTGATCGGCGAGAGATTCGAAAGGGCGCGCCTCTCGGCGTTCGCACGCATCGTCTGCTCGTTGGCCTCGCGGGCGGCGAGGTCGAGCTGTTCGTCGGTGGCGCCGAGGTAGTTGCGGATGTAGGTGATGAGGACTTCCGGGCGATCCTTGAGCGTGAGTTCCTCGAGCTTGAGTTCATTCATGCAGCGGAAGCCGTACAACTCGAGATAGCGATCGATGGCGGACTGGAATCCGGCGAAGCGCGCGTCGGAGCGGAGGAGTCGCAGTGCCTCGTCCGATTCGAGCGCGGCCCGGAGGGGAGGGTCGCGCCGGGCGATGGCGGCGAGGCGCAGCAGTTCTTTCGCCGGTTCCGCGCTCTCGATCCCTCCTTCGCCGGTCAATAGGTCGTTCTGCAGCGATCCTGAAGCGTCACCGCACCAGGAGGTCGCGAGTTTCTTGAGCAGTCCGTAGAAGATCATCACGAAGAAGTCGTTGATGATTGGTGCGCGCCATTTCCAGAGCACCCGCTGCTCGAACTCGTCGTACAGCAGCATCAGCTCGTGCGGTTTCAGCGAACGGAAGTCGATCTTCGACCAGCGATCGTAGTGCTCGTGAAAGTTGGCCAGGAACTGATCACCGAGCTTGCGGATGCGTGCGAAGTTGAGCAGCGATCGTGACACCAGACGGAAGAGCGCAGGCAGCTCGACGAAGTATCGCTGTCGCCATGTGAGCGGCTGCACGGGAGCGTCGTCGAAGCGCGCGGACTCCTTCACGCCCATCATCGACTCCATGAAGGCGCGGTTATATTCAAAGCCCGGGAAGAGCTTCACCGCCGCGTACCAGTTCATGAGGTTGTAATAGACGTTGCCGCGGAAGAGCCCAAGCATGTTCTCGAAGACGAGCCTGTTCTCCTGTACGACCTCCGGCCTGATTCCCATCACCTCGGCGAAGCAGCGATACACGATCGTGTAGGCGCGCCGGATCACGCTGAACGTCATCGGCGAGGTGATCCCGGCGAAGCTTTCGACGATATTGGAGTTGTCCCACAGCCGAGCGTTTCCAGCGGCGGGTCCGAGTTCGTGGATCGTGGTGATGGGACGCGCCTGCAGGATTGCCAGTCCGCGCTCGTCGAAGGCGAACTCGATGTCCTGGGTCCGTCCGAAGGCACGCTCGATCTCGATGGCGGCGCGAGCGAGTTGCACGACCTCAGCGTCGCTGAGACTGGCGCGCTTCGAATCCGCCACCACCGAACGCCGGGTCCCGAACCCACGCTCGAGATCGTGAACGATCGCTTCCGACTTGTCAGCAAGCTCGGTCGTGAAGCTCAGGTCACGCTTCGAGACGATGAACGTGTCGGCGTCGAACCCTTCGCCCACCAGGCCTTCGCCCAGCCCGAACAGCGAACTGATGACGATCTCCTGCACGTCGCCGGTGGTGGGATTGCCCGTGAAGACGACTCCGGAGGTGCGCGAATCGATCATCTGCTGCACGATCACCGCGATGAGCGACTCGTCCGGGAGACCGCGTTCGCGTCGGTAAATGAGCGCGCGCTCGCTGCGCGCCGAGGCCTGCACGCGGAGGATTGCTTCGAGCAACGAGTCCTCGCGAATGAATAGCAGCGTCTCATGCAGCCCCGCGAACGAGGCATCGGCAGAGTCCTCGCCGACGGCAGACGAGCGAACCGCAACATGAGCGCCCGCCGGAATCGTTGCGGTCCAGGCCGCGAGAATGGCAGCCGACGCGTCGGCGCCGGCAACGTGCGCCGCGGTGGTCACGACGAAGAACGGTGGAACACGAAGGCCGAGAGCAGCGAGGCGAGCCAGGTTGGCGGCCTTGCCACCGATGACGGATTCGTCCGCTGCAGCGTTGGCGGGCGTCCAGATCAGAGTCATCTGGCGGCCCGTGAAACCAGAACGTCGAAGGCAGAAGGCAGAAGGCAGAATTTGGAAGGCAGAAGGCAGAAGGCAGAAGGCAGAAAGGGAAGGCCGAAACTAGAAACCAGAAACCAGAAACCAGAAGCCAGGAGCCAGAACGTTGAATGGAGAAGGAGATCGGCAGGTGGATGAGTCACGCCGAACCCGCTATTAACCATTCTCCATTCTCCGTTTCCCATTCTAGTTTCTAGTTTCTAGTTTTGCCTTCTGCCTTCTGCCTTTGTATTCCGACTCACACCGCCAGCCCGTACCGTCGTCCCAGCTCGATGGCCACCAGCAGATCGAAGACGATCATGTAGGCGCCAGCGTAAACCTCCATCATCTTCGCAGCGCGGGCGGTCGGCGAGAGGCGGAATTGCACGAAGCCGGCGAGGCAGATGAGATAGAGGACGGCGAGAGAGACATAGAACCAGGATGAAAAGCCGAGGTGCCAGCCTACGGCGGCGACGAGGGCCGTGTCGATTGCCCGGATGAGCAGCACGATCCATGCGGCGCCGAAGGTGCCGAAGAGTTTCGAATACGAATCGACGCCGTCGATTTCCTGATCGGGTGCGCGGATCTTGCGCGACACCTCCCAGTTGAACGTCACGAAGAATCCGACGAAGGCGTAGACGATGAACCATCCCGGCGCCGTCCACGGCATCCGCTGCGTGGCGAACGAGTAGACGAGCAGTGACAGGAGGGGCATGAGCAGCATGTGACTCGTTGCGTACAGGATGAAGTGCCGCTTGAGGAACTCCCGCGCAAAGAACTCCACGAGCATGAGGAGCGAGAAGGCGAATGCGATCACCCAGGCAGTGACTGGCGCTACGCCGCGGGCAATGGCGATCGTCAGACCGGTCGCAATCGCGATAGCGCCCGCAATCTTCAGGTGGCGCAGCGTGATGAGGCCACTCTGCAGGATGCGCTGCGGGTAATGCCGGCAGTCCTCCTCGAAATCCTTGTGCTCGTCAAACACGCGGATGTGGAAGAAGAACAGCACCATCATCACCATCCCCGCAACCGACCAACCGTCGTAGTGCATTCGGGTTCCCGGTTGCGTCAGGGCGAGGGCGAGGAACTGGTTGGACGAGTAGTAGGTGAGGATCAGCAGCACGTTGCCGATCGGCGGGAAACGCTCGTTCAGGTAGGCGCCGAAACGGCGGGCGAACGGCTGGCTGTTGGCTGTTGGCTCGAGGATGGCTGTTGGCTCCTGGCTGTTGGCTGTTGGCTCTTGGGAAAAGCCTTGGACACGTGCGGAATTTTACATGGGCGCTGACCCGATGGATCGCTTTTCCCAACAGCCAAGAGCCAACAGCCAACAGCTGCATTCCCAGCAGCCAACAGCCCTTCACCCGAATCCCCGCTCCGCCAGCCATGCTCGCACCTTCACGTAGTCGATCTTGCTGTTGTGTCGCGGATCGACCGGGAGAGGTTCGCGAGTGATGACGATGGCGTCGACGGGAAGTTGCGCGTCGGTCAGGCGTGACCCGACCTCGCCGGTGACCTCGGCGTCAGTCTCCACGACGAGGATGGCGCGTCCCTTCACGCCCAGGGCCGCGACGTTGCGAATCCGAGGGTCGTCGCCGCGCGCAGCCTGTTCGACGAGTTGCGGATGCAGCACCTGGTCACCGCGCTGGATCGTCGAGTGCACGCGGCCGGCGATCCAGAAGCGATCCTCGTGATCGAAGTAGCCGGTATCGCCCATGCGATGCCAGATCGTGCCGTCGGCATCGCGGAGCTTGTGCTCCCGCGTCGCCTCATCGGCACCGGCGCCGTCGTAGTCGCGGCAGACGTGATCTCCTGAGACGATCAGCTCGCCGATTCCGCCGGCTGGGAGCTCGTCGTCCGCTCCACCGTCGCTCGAGATGACGCGTGCGCGCACGTCATCGGCGAGACGCCCGGCAAGATATCCGGGAGCAAGAGGACGGACGTCATTCACCGCTGCAAGTCGCGCCGCTGCCGTGATGTGTGCGACCGGCTCGGCTTCGCTCGATCCGTACGCGACGCCGATCTCCGCTCCCGGGAACGCAGCGGTCCAGCGACGGAGCTGCGCGTCGGTGACCGGCGCACCACCGGTCAGCAGACGACGAATGGCCGGCATCGCTGCGGCGTTGCGCTCAGCGAGTTCTGCGAGGCGATCGAAGAGCGGTGGCGACGCGCTCATTGTCGTGACGCCGCGTCGCCGCGCCACTTCGGCCACATGTTCGGGATCTGCTTTCGCAATCCGGCGCAGGTTGATCGGTGGAATGAGCGTCGTGATGCCGAGCGCCAGGTTGTTGAGCGCGAAGACCGGAAACGAACAGAGATCGACGTCGCCTGCCACGGCAGGAAACTCGTGAGCCAGACGTTCGTGTTGCGCGCGCAGGATTCGATGGGTGCGGTTGACGCCTTTCGGCAACCCGCTCGAGCCGGTGGTGAAGGTCACCAGGGCGCGCTCGTCGCGTTCGACGGCCGTGATGCCGCTGAGCGGGGCCGACTCGCCGAGCGACGAGACGAAGACCGGCGCGATCGGGATGCGCCGCAGATCACGCTCGAAGAGCCGCAGGAGATGACTCTTCGGAGTGCCGAGGTAGGCGGCGAGCTGGGAGGTGGCGGCGAGGTGCGCCATGGTCCGGTTCGTCGCCCACGGATCGACGAACACAGCGACGCCGCCACTCTTGAAGACCGCCAGCAAGGCGACGTAAAGATCGATCGACATCGGCAGCATCAGCAGCGCGCGATCGCCCGGCTCGAAGCCTCGCGAGGCCAGCCCTCCCGCAAAGCGTTCGATGCGTGTCCAGAGTTGCGCGAACGTCACGGAGGCAGTTGCGGTGAAGAAGGCGACCCGGTCTGGGTTTCTGGCAACGCTGTCGCGGAGCAGTGACGCGACATTGTTCTGTTCGGCCTTCATCCGCTGAACCGGTAGAGAAGATAGCGGCGGAAGATCGACCCCGTGCCGCCGTCCATCGACTCGGAACGGTTCCCCTCGCGGATCAGGCAGTGATTGGCGATTCGTGATCCGCGTTGAAGCGCTGCGCGATAACCGCGCTCCTGCAGCGCGGCCGCGGCACCCGATCCGCGATGCTCTGGCAGGACTCCGATGGTCTTGTAGTTCACGACGCCCGGCGTGGAATCGGGATAGGCGAAGAGGAACCCGACCGGCGTGTGATCTTGATCCTCGGCGATGAGTACGAGTTCCGGGACGATCAGCTGATCGATGCCGTGATACAGCGACAGAAAGTCGGCGCGTTCGATATCGAAGTAGAAGGCGTTGTCCCGAAAAATCTGCCGCGAGATCTGCCAGATGATTGCCAGTTCCTCATCGAGGTGCGAAGGATCGATCGATCGAATCGTGTAGCCGCATTCTGCCGCGCGCTCGGCGGCCACGGAGATGAGCGGCAGGAGCGGCTCGATGTCGGCGATCTGTTGCGACAGGTAAGTCTCGGCGACCTGCGCTCCAGACGCCGCCCAGAGCGTTGCGTAGTAATGCGGGTTCTGTGGCTCGAGCAGGAACGCCGGCGCGTCCCAGGGGCCGGCGTTCACCCGGTAGCGGTGCCAGGTGTCTCCGTCGATCGGTCCGATGACGTCGCTCACCTGGCGGTCGCGCAGCCACGCGGTTGCTTCACCGAGCATCTGGCGGACCGCTTCCGCGTCGTCCCGCGCCTCGAAGTGCCCGAGCATGCCCAGTCCGTCCCGGATCCGCGCGACCACGCGCGCCGTCATCCGTCCGTCCTTCATGGCCACGAAGAATTGCTGGGAGCCAACGAACGACTCCCGATCGACTCCTACGTTTGCCATGGCGAGGGCAGCTGGATCGCGATACAACTCCGCAGGCATGACCAGGAACGTGCAGCGGTCGTTGATGATGTCCAGCACGGAGGGATTGTCTCAGAACGGCTCGCCCGCTGGCCCTTTACTAGGCCTTCAGCGCTTCGAAACGAGCTTTCGAGTCCTGCAACACATCTGCGTGGAGCGAGTTGCCTTTCGCGTCCATCGTCACGATCGCCATGAAGTTCTCGACCCACAGGTGCCAGATCGCTTCAGGCGACCCCAGGTCCATCCAGTCGACGCCGTCGACGCGCTTGATGGAAGCAGCACAGACCTGTGCTGCGCCGCCGATCGCGTGCATGTATACGGCGCCGTACTCCTTGCACCCTGCAAGCGTCTTTGGACCCATCCCGCCCTTGCCGATCACTCCGCGAATGCCGTAATCGCGCATTACTTCCCACTGATAGGGCTCTTCACGGGATGACGTCGTCGGGCCCGCAGCCTTGCATACCCAGTCATCGCCCTCCTTCACCATCACCGGACCGCAGTGGTAAATGATCTGGCCTTTCAGGTCGACCGGAGGCCTGGTCCCCTCATGAATGCGGTGATGCACAGCATCGCGCCCTGTGTAGAGGCGGCCACTGATGGAAACGGTATCGCCGACATTCAGCGAACGGATCGTTGCTTCGTCGATGGGAGTCGTGAGTTTGATGAGGGCCATCTTTTTAGTTCCTCGGAGTTCCTCGGTTCCTCGGGGTTCCTCGGGGGGGAGGAGTCTCGACGTTCTTTCCTTGTGCACTATTGTTCTTCGGTTTGGACAGGCTCTGCTTCTGAGTGTCGCTTCTTCTCGTTGCGCGCTTCGTTTCCGACGTAGGTCATTAGCGAATTTAGGCCGCGGCCGAGACCGCGGATGACTCCGGCAAGCTCTTCAAAGTCGGCTTCAGTGAGAAAGCCGAGTCGTTGAGAAAGCTCGATCTGGGTTTCCAGTTCGAATACGGAGCCCAGGGCGTTCTCGAGAAAGTTGTATCGTTGTTTTGCGGTTTTGCGTCCGTAACCCTCAGCAATGTTCGATGGGATCGATACCGAAGCACGGCGCAACTGCTGGCTCAGGCCGTAGCGCTCCGTAGCCGGAAACTCCCCCGTGACCCCATAGATCCGAGTGGCCAGCTTCATCGACTCCTGCCACACCTTCAGGTCCCGATAAGACTGCATCGCCCCACTCCTTCGTCCACGTCAAAATGCTTCCCCGAGGAACTCCGAGGAACCGAGGAACCCCGAGGAACTCAGTAAAGCCACTCCCCCACATTCCCCTGAGCGTCCATCGTCACGCCCCGGCGCCGGAAGGCCCAGCACATGTAGGCGATGGAGACGTAGAAGGAGGCGGGGAGGCGATTGAGTTTGCCGATCTTGCAGCCGAGTAGGGTGGTCTTTCCTCCGAAGCCCATGGGGCCGATGTTGAACTGGTTGGCCTTCTCGATGATTCGATTCTCGAGATCGGCCAGGACGGGGTCGACGTTCTGGTCCTCCATCGTGCGGAGGAGTTGTTCTTTCGCGAATGAATAGCCGGAGGCGCGGTCGCCGCCGATGCAGACTCCGAGAATGCCTGGGCCGCAGCCCTGGCCCTGCGCCTGGATGACGGAGTCGAGGATGGCGTTCTCGACTCCGCGGAGATCGCGTCCGCCGAGGTCGGGGTGCGGGAGCGAATACTGCGCGTTCATGTTCTCGCAGCCGCCGCCCTTGAGCATCAACTTTACTTCGACGTGCGACTCCCGCCACTGATGAAAGTGGAACGACGGCGAACCCGGACCGGTGTTGTCGCCAGTATTTTTTCCGGTGACGCTATCGACGCTGTTCTGTCTGAGATAGCCGACCTTCGTGGCGTGACGCACCGCCTCTGTGGCGGTCTCCTCGAACGTGATCTGGTCATAGCCAGCGGGTGTGTGCACGAAGAACAGGATCGTCCCGGTGTCCTGGCAGAGCGGCAGTGACCCCGCCCGGGCTAACCCGATATTGCAACCGATGACATCGAGGGCGAGATCGGCATTCGACCCTTCCGCCTCATTTTCCCTGGCGTCCGTAACCGCCTTCACGACGTCGTCCGGGAGGATGGTGGAGGTTCGGCGGATCAATTCGAGGATGGAAGTGAACAGGGCCGATCCGGCCGGGACTTCCTGCAGGGATGCGCTGGCGCTCATAGGACTCTCCGGCGGGGGAGTCTATCTGGAATCGCCGGGCCTGAGCGGAAGACGCCGGGCCCGGGTGGGGAGGGTCGGGGAAGCGAATTCAGAACGCAGAAGTCAGAATTCAGAAGTGAGAAAAGAGGCAAGGGCGCGAAGCGGTGATAGGGGGTAGGGACGGAGGATCGCTCCGCCCCTCCCTCCGAACCGGACGTGCGGATCTCCCGCATCCGGCTCTCCGGTCAGTGGGCCATGCTCTGGGACTGGATGAGCTT
>JBKJVD010000174.1:0-7068 GCA_046590585.1 Thermoanaerobaculia bacterium
GTGGCAGGCGACGGAGTTCGCGGACGGGGTGGCGTTGTCGAAGAGATCCTTGGGGCGGGTGATGAGCGCTTCGTGATCGGTGGCGGTATCGTAGAACCCGCCGCGCTCCTCGTCGGAGAATCGCGCGATCACGTCATCCATCAGCCGCTGTGCGACATCGAGATAGCGGCGCTCGTGGGTCGCTTCGAACGCCGAGATCAGTCCCCATGCGACACCGGTGTAGTCCTCGAGCAGCCCGGCAATCCGCGCGCGGCCATCCTTGTACGAGCGCGACAGCCGTCCGTCTTCGCCAATCATCTTCGTGATCAGGAACTCGGCGTTGTCACGCACCACCGCGAGGTAATCGGCGCGGTCGAACGCGATCGCGGCCTCGGCGAATGCCGCGAGCATCCAGCCGTTCCACCCCGCGAGGATCTTCTCGTCACGCGCCGGCCAGACCCGTGCGGAGCGGATGGCGTAGAGCGTGGACTTGCCGCGTGAAGCCACGTCGCGAAGCTTTCCGAGGTCGACACCGAGTTCCGTCGCAACGGTATCGGGGTCTCTCGGCAGGTTCAGGATGTTGTGACCTTCGAAATTCCCGTTCGGGCTGACGTCGAACATCGCACAGAAGATGCGCCCATCCGCGTCGCCGAGGTGCTGGAGGATCTCGTCGTGGCTCCAGACGTAGAATTTCCCTTCCTCGCCTTCGGAATCGGCGTCGAGCGTCGAGTAGAAGCCCCCTTCCGGCGACGTCATCTCGCGCATCACGTAGCCGAAGATTTCGCGGGCGATGTGACCCAGCCATTCCTGCTTCGACCACTGCCAGGCACGCGTGTAGAGCCGCGAGAGCAGCGCATTGTCGTAGAGCATCTTTTCGAAGTGGGGAACGAGCCACGACGCGTCGACCGAGTAGCGATGAAAGCCGCCGCCTAACTGATCGTACATGCCGCCGCGTCCCATCTTGACTAGCGTGCTGATGACGATCGTGCGCGCCCACTCGCTGCCGGTGCGCGCTGCGAACTGCATCAGGAACTCGAGCGACATCGATGGCGGAAACTTCGGCGCACCGCCGAAGCCGCCGTTGACCGTGTCGTAGTTGCTGGAGATGCGTTCTGCAACGAGATCGAGTGCCTCACGGCTCACGCTGCCATTTGCTGCCGGGATCGCGGTCGAGGCAGCGATTCCCCGAGTGACCTCGCCCGCCGCCGCGTCCACGTCCTCGCGCCGCGTTCGATAAATCTCGAGGACATGCTCGAGGACGCGGGGAAAGCCTGGCATTCCCTGCCGATCCGAGGGAGGAAAGTACGTGCCGGCGAAGAACGGACGCCCGTCCGGCGTCAGGAACGTCGACATCGGCCACCCGCCATGCCCGGTCATCATCTGCACGGCCTGCATGTAGATCGAGTCGACATCGGGCCGCTCTTCACGATCGACCTTGATCGACACGAACCCGGCGTTGAGGATCGCCGCGATCGATTCGTTCTCGAACGATTCGCGCTCCATCACGTGGCACCAGTGACAGGCCGAATAGCCGATCGACAGAAACAGCGGCTTGTCCTCGGCGCGCGCGCGGGCAAACGCCTCCTCACCCCACGGGTACCAGTCGACCGGGTTGTGCGCGTGCTGGAGGAGATAGGGGGAAGTTTCGTTGGATAGGCGGTTCATGTTTGGCTGTTGGCTTTTAGCTGTTGGCTGTTGGGAAAGGCGAAAGGCAAGTCAGAACGCAGAATTCAGAACTTAGAAAAAAGGATCAGGATCGGGGTTGCAAAGAGGTCGGGCGCCGCGTTTCGCTTTTCCCAACAGCCAACAGCCAACAGCCGTGAATCACTGCGTTCGCGGCACGACTACCGTCAGGCTCTTCGTCGGTTCGCTTTCGTTGCCGCTCTTGTCGACTGCGGTCACGGAGTAGAAGTAGGCGACGCCGAGTTCGATCGATTCGTCGCCGAAGAAAGTCTGTTTAGCGGGACCGGGCGTGAGTTTCAACTTGTACGGGCCCTGGGTGCGGTAGATGTTGTAACCCTGCAGGTCGGTGGCGATGACCGGATCCCAGATCATGCGTACGACCTTCGTTTCGAGCAGCGCCGTTAGGGTGGCCGGTGCCGGGGGCGGGACGAGGTCCTTGAACGTGCTCGACGCTGCAGCGGAGAGGCCGCTCTGAAGTTTCGGAGGGCCCTCGGTGCCGATTGTGGCAACGCGATAGTCGTACGTCCCGTACGGTGGCGCGTCGGTGTAGGTCCCGCTCTCCACAGGCGCACTATTGATCGGCTTCGCAAACTCGTCAGGGAGTTCGCCAGGTGCTGTCCGGTAGACGTCGTAACCGCTCGCGACCGGGCTGGTCGTGCCGCGCTTCGCGGCGGTCCACGTCAGGGTAATGCCCTCACGCTGCGCTTCCGCCTTCAGGTCAACGGGAGCAGGCGCAATCTCCAGGGGGACGATCGTGACCAGGTTCGACTGATCGCTCTCTGCCGTTTCTCCCTCAGTCACGACGGCGTACGTGAGGCGCACCGGGCGGTTGTCGCTCGAATGCAGCGCGGGTGAATCCTCGAACACAAGCTTCGCGCCCGAGGTCGACGCAGGGAGCCGGGCACCCTCGATGCTGTCGACCTGCTCACGCAGCTTCTCGAACTGCATCGGTGAGAGTGACGCAATCTTTGCAAATCGTGTGATGGCCGCGGGCTGGCCGGGATCAGGTCCGGAGTTTGCCAGTGCATCAGCACCGGGGCCGGTGGCGTCGGCAGGAAGTGTTTCCACATGACGATAGACAACGACCCGGCGAACGCCGGGTAGGGAACGGCCGGCGGTCGTCAGCGCCGGGTAGCTCCAGGAGAGAATCACTTTGCCGGCACGCTGTGTTACAACGAGATCGCTCGTCGCCTGCGGGATGACCGGCACCGGCGGTTTTGGATCGCCACGTTTGCCACAGGCCACCGCCAGAACCAAAGACGCCGCGACGACCATTCTGCTGACCCTGTTTCGCATCGGCGGCGATTGTAACGATGAATCAGATTTCAGTTTTCAGTTTTCCGGTCGTCACGCTGAATTCAGGCCTGCCCCTTGCGGTCCTGCCGCCTCATCGACCGGAACGCTGCCACCCGAACACCACGAGCTCATCACGGAGGATTCATGTGCGGAATCATCGGCTACGTCGGAACGCGTGATGTCGTTCCTGTCCTGATCGGCGGTCTCAGAAAGCTCGAGTACCGCGGATACGACAGCGCGGGCATCGCGGTCGTCGGCGAACATGGTGTGGAAGTGCTGCGCGCCGAGGGAAAGCTGAACAACCTCGAAACGAAGCTCGTCGACCATCCGCTGAAGGGAACGTTCGGGATGGGTCACACGCGCTGGGCCACGCACGGGAAGCCGAACGAGAACAACGCCCATCCGCATCGCGACTGCTCGGGCAACGTGATCGTCATCCACAACGGAATCATCGAAAACTTCCTCCCGCTCAAGCAGCGCCTCCGCGCGGCAGGGCACGAATTCAAGTCGGAGACCGACACTGAGGTCGTGGCGCACCTGATCGAGGAGACGATGAAGGACGGCACGTCGTTCATCGAAGCGGCGCGCAAGTCGCTCAAGGAGTTCGACGGTCACTACGCGCTCGTGATCATCAACGCGAACGAGCCCGGGACGATCTTCGCTGCGAAGCAGGGTCCGCCGCTCGTCGTCGGCCTGGGCGAAGGGGAGAACATCGTGGCGTCCGACGTCGCGCCGCTCCTCGCGTACACCCGCGACATCATCTATCTCGAAGATGGCGAATACGTGATCGTCAACGATCGCGAAGTGAAGCTCTTCGCGAAGGACGACTCGCCCATCGAACGCGCTCCGAAGAAGATCACCTGGGACGCCGTGGCGGCCGAGAAGGAAGGCTATCGCCACTACATGCTCAAGGAGATTCACGAACAGCCGCGCGCGGTGCGCGACACGTTTACCGGCCGGATGTTCGAGGAGTCGGGAGAGGTCTTCTTCAATGACCTGCAATTCACTCCGAAAGAATGGGCCGCGTTCAGCAAGGTCCACATCGTCGCGTGCGGCACGTCGTGGCACTCGGGGCTGATTGGGAAGTTTCTGCTCGAGGACGCAGCGCGCATCCCGGTCGAAGTCGACTACGGCTCGGAGTACCGCTATCGCAATCCGGTCGTCGACGAGCACACGCTGGTCATCGGCGTCACGCAGTCGGGCGAGACGGCGGACACGATTGCCGGCATGCAGGAAGCGAAGGCGAAGGGCGCGAAGCTCATCACGATCTGCAATGTGATCGGCGCGGCCGCCACGCGCATGTCCGACGGCGTGATCTACACCAACGCCGGACCGGAGATCGGTGTAGCGTCGACGAAGGCATTCACCACCCAGCTCGTGGCGTTTTATCTCCTCTCGCTCTACGTCCGCCAGTTACGCGGAGAGAATCGCGACGACATCCGCTTCGCGATGCACGAACTGTCGACGATCCCGCACAAGATCGAGCACCTGCTCAAGACGCAGGAGAAGCACATCGAGAAGCTGGCCAACAAGTACCACACCTCCCAGGACTTCCTCTTTCTCGGCCGCGGCGTGCACTACCCGATCGCGCTGGAGGGGGCGCTCAAGCTCAAGGAGATTTCGTACATTCACGCCGAGGGGTATCCGGCGGGTGAGATGAAGCACGGGCCGATCGCCCTGATCGACGAGAACCTGCCGATCGTGGCGGTGGCCACGCACACGCCCGTGTACGACAAGGTCATCTCGAACCTTCAGGAGACGAAGGCACGCGACGGCAAGCTGATCGTGATCTGCGACGAAGGCGACGAAGAGATGAAGGCGTTCGCCGACGACGTGATCGAAGTTCCGTGGGCTCCCGAGGCACTGCAGCCGATCCTCACGGTGATCCCGATGCAACTGCTGGCCTACTACGTCGCGCTCCGTCGCGGCTGCGATGTGGATCAGCCGCGGAATCTGGCGAAGAGCGTAACGGTCGAGTAGGTTTCAGGGGTCAGCGGTCGGGGGTCAGGGGCAACACGCCGCTCACTGAGGGCTGGCGGGCGTCCCCGCCCGCGCGCCGCAGCGCGCCGCCCTGTCGAGAACTCGCGTTGCAGTGACTTGCGACAGGTCCTGGATGGAGAGGGCGACGTCACGCGCGGGCGAGACGCCAGGCGAGACGCCCACGAGCCACCGCTTCGCGCACCACGAACTCCCGCAGACCTCTACCCGACCTGGGAGCGTTTGGCGTCGATGGCGCGGGCGAACTCGGGAGTGCAGGCGGGATGGCTGCGCGCGCGGTCGAGTGCGGCCCGGGCGCCGGCGAGATTGCCGCTCAGTCGCAGCAGCGATCCGAGCCTGACGAGTGACTGCACCGCGCCAGCGCCATTGGGATCGGCGGCGAGCGAATACTCGTGCAGTTCCATCGCCCACTCGCGCTCGCCCAGCTTCTCGGCGTACTGCGCGGCGCGGGAGTAGAAGCGCGGCATTGCCAGGCGCTCGCGCGACAGCTCATGAATGAACGACTCGGCGAGTTCCCGGTCGTCGTTTTCAATGCAGCGCGTCAGCAGCCGCAGGGAACTCGTCTCGATCGCGGCGACGTCGCCGGAGTCCATGGCCACGTCGACTGCGAGCCGTAGCCCATCGACATTCGCCGGATGCGCGGCAAGCAGGAGTTGAAGTTGCTGGCCTGCGGTGGCGAGGTCGCCGGCGCGTCGCGCATCCATCGCGCGAACGAGACGCTCGTCCATCTGCCACGTGGTCTGCTTGAGTACGGCCGGCCTTACGAACCTCTCTTCAAAACGCGACATCCGGATCACCAGCGCCACCAGTGCGCCGTAGACGAATCCGCCGATGTGCGCTGAGAAGGCTACGCCTGCACCCCCTTCGGATGCGGCCTCGAGCAACTGCTGGAGCAGCCACGCCGGAAGCACGACGAAGGCGGGGAGGAAGAAGCGGAAGTTCAGCGTCGGACGAAGCAGGAAAGGAATGAACAGCAACTCGATCTTCGAACGGAAGAAGCGGACGAAGTAGGCGCCCATCACCGCCGCGATGGCCCCGGAAGCGCCGACCAGCGGAATGGTCGACGCTGGATGCCGCAGTGCGAATGACATCGTCGCGACGATCCCGCCCGTGAGGTAAAGCGCAACGAACAGCGGCCGGCCGAAGACATCCTCGACGAAAGGGCCCGAGAGAAAGAAGAACAGGAGGTTCCCGAGAAGATGGAAAAAACCTGCGTGGACGAACAGGGAGGTGAAGAGCGGCCACACACCGCCGGTCAGTGGGACGTAACCGAATCGAATGGTCGGGAGAGTCCTCAGCGCAGTCACGGCCTCTTTCGAGAGACGGTTCATCTCGGCCTGTTCCTCTTCGCTGCGGAACGTGCGGCCTGGCGCGTTCTTCCGGGCCTCGACGAGCCGCTCATTCACCCGCGGATCGAGCGCGATGGTCATCTCCAGCGGGATCGCGACACCCGGATGCGTGTACGCGTACTGCACCGCCTCCTGCCACGTCGCACCGATCTCCGCGACGCGCGAGCTGCGTGACAGGTGACCGGTGATGATGAACGCGATCACATTCAGCGCAATGATCCCGTAAGAGATCCACGCATGCCGGTCGATGACCGCGTCATCCCGGCCGATGGGAATCAGAATCATCTGCCTGCCACACCTCGGCCTGCATCTTAAGGCCGCGGGGCGCGTCGCGGGATCCGCCCCTCGAACTTCATGAGCGGTTCCCGGGGCCCGGGCTCGCCGGGTCCCCGAGTTGAGGATCGCCGCCGGGCTGTTACTTGCGGCCGATCGCTGTCGGAAGCTTCGCGGTCTGCCAGGCGCTCCAGCCGCCAACCAGGGCTGCGGCGTTCTTGATGCCGTGGGCCGCGAGATCCTGTACGGCGTGGGCGCTCGACTGCTCAGCCGAACAGGCGCAGTAGGCGATGATCTTCTTTCCGGCAGGCACCTCGCGGATGCGAGCGATCAACAGGCTGCCCGGGATGCTCAGCGCGCCCTTGATGTGGCCGAGGGCGAACTGATCGTTGGAGCGGACATCGACGAAGACCGCCTTGCCGGTGCGGACGAGCTTTTCAGCCCCGGCGACGGAGATCTTCGCCCCCTCCAGCTTCACGCCCGCCTGTCC